>CAZYGE010000018.1:29425-35035 GCA_964647535.1 uncultured Proteiniphilum sp. | reverse complement strand
CACAGATTTGAAACTGGTATTTCATTACAAAGAGAGATTAACCAACTTACAGCTGAAGGAATTTGAGCCTTACCTAAATAGCGACACTATAGTTCTAGAGTGGGATGGAACATTTTGATATGCACCCGTAGTTCAATGGATAGAATATCGGATTCCGGTTCCGACGATGCGAGTTCGAATCTCGCCGGGTGTACCCAGCGGGAACAAGTCAAAAAAAGAGAGACTTGTCCCACTTTTTTGCCCCTGTAACTTACTGTTCGCTTGATAGATAAGAGCTATCGCGGACCCAGTCAGCATCCTATCGCACTTAGGACATTTGAGAACCCTCTAAGCGGGAGGTCACCCGTAGAGACTATTGTGCGTTTTATCAGCTTTTTCATCCATTGAGAACGTCCTGTATGCCTCTCTCATATCTTTTAATATCCTAGAGGAGTTAATAAGCTCTTTCTCCAAACACCTTAACCACACGCTCCACACATCATAACTAAATGGTTTTATGAGCCTTACGATAAAACTTACTGAATACCCCCATTGACTTCTCATTTTTCTTAAAATTATTCTTTAAATATATTTACAATTCATTTATTTTTCGTACGTTTGACAGCGTAATTAACTCATGTACTGTTTAAAAATTTAATTTTTCTATAAAACGAGAATGTATCTATCGAATGGATTCTCTAGAAAGGTTCTGAAAAAGAATAAATACGATAACATTTACTAACCTAGTGTTAGAGTAGTATAAAGCAGGTCATATCAATAGAGACTCCATTCCTATAACCCAAATCCGTACAGTTCTCGTTAAGTGATAATTCCTAACCTTCATTTGATAGTGTCGGAGGGAAATAGAAAGGTAATATATCATATTAACAGAGTAGAGTTAAGACATCGGTAAAAAATATAATAACCAATTTCAAAAAAAACACTAAAATGAAAAAATGTAAACTTATACTTTTCATCTTATTGCCTATCATAGGATATGCCCAGACTGAAAAAGCAACCTATAAACATAAATTTGGATTAGGTGTAGGATATAATATTAATTCGGAAATAGGCGACAGCATTCACCCTGTTGAAATTTCTTTACGTTATCAGTTGAATAATAAGCATACAATACAATTATATACTCCATTAAGCTTAAAAAAATCAAGCATCAGAAATGAAGATGAAACACGAAAACAAACTCTATATGGTATAGGTATAGGATATGATTATATAGTCTACTCTTATACTCACTTTATTTTTTTTGCCGGACTTAGTACCGATTATCAATGGAACCAAAACAGATGGGATTTTCATAGAGTAGAACCTCAACGAGATTGGACCTATTACGAATGGAATAAAATCAAAAGAATAAATATAAAGCCTAACATTGGATTGCGTTTGTCATTTGATAAAATAATCATTGAATCAAAAATGAATTTATTTATATCAAGAATGAATTATGAAAAGTATGCTTATTCATTTGAAATATTCCCAGCTTCTCGTATGGAAAGCAGGTCTTATTTTCCCGAAGATAAATTCTCTCAATTACAAATAGGAATTAATCCTTCATTAAATATAAGTTATTACTTTTAAGTAACAAATAGATAATAAATCATTTAAAATTAAAGATATGATGATGACTCAAACAAAAACAAACATCCTAGATGGAAATTCTTTAGACATTTACCCTGCTTGCCCAAGAACAGATTATCTTTATTGGGTAAATACACAAAGTAATTATGGAATATATGAATGGAAAATTACTGGGGGATCTTTTAAATATATGGGACAAACAGTCAAAGAAATACGTTCTTTTAACGCTTCTTCAGTAACGGTTGTGTGGGACAATGTAAAATCAATTAACGGGAAAGCTCCAGAAGGAAAGATAACACTTAAGATTTACGGCAAACATGGACATGATCAAATTGTAGCCAACGGGAACAGATCACAAATTATAAAAAGTCTGAATGATATTATCCCTTCAAACTTAATTAGTAATGCACCCTTGACAACAGTTATTCCTCGTGGAAAACAAGATGTAAAAGTGTATTTAGAGAAACCGCTAAACTATCCAGGTATAAAGTTACCTAATGGTATGCCCTATGTGGTAAATAAATATGAATGGAGGATCCCTGTGGGATGGAGACCTAAAACAGGGGAAGCGCCATCTTCTAACAATACATATTTTACCATCTCACCTGTTATTGATTTATTAACTAACGAAGACACCGGAGGAGATGTAACAGTAAGAGGAGTTAATGACTGCACTGGTTCTGAAGATTTCAGTGTTTATTCATATCCAATAACTTTTACCCGCTCGGGATTAGTTTTGGGAGATTTTCCTACAAACATTCCATTAGGTGAAGTAGAAACAAATGTTTTTACGGTTATAGCGCCAAATCCCGGCACGTTCGAATGGAGAGCACCTGAAAAATGGAAAATAAACAATAGAGAAAATATTCATATTGCTGGAAATGTGGTATATATTACTAACGGAGCCTGTTATACAGATGAAAAAGTGAAAGTTGGATTGTACCAAGATGGTGAGGTCTCGAGCTTAACTGAATTTCCAACATCAAATTGCCTAATATCCTGAAACCGTCTGGAGAAATAAAACAATATCAGCTTGCGACCTTTTCTTTGGGTATCAATGACACTTTAATTGAATCGGTGGAATGGCTTGTTAATGATAATCTTATCGGTAAAGTTGCAAATGCTTCTTCATTAACTTTTGCTATTTCTCTATCGGGAAAAGTAATGATATCTGCTTTACTTATTTTGGAAAACTGTTCTACTGTAAGTATTCTTATACCTAAAATCGAAGTAGAAGTTACTGAAGCACCCATTCCAACCATCATTGGACCTTACAACATTTGTGGTAGATCAACGACATTCACACTCAACAATTTGCCCTCTAACATTCCATTTTCATGGAGCGCATCTCCAGATATTCGTATTATTTCGGAGCATGGTAATTCTATAAATGTGGAAAGGAATCCAAATTTAATAACTATGAATCCTACAGCTTATATTTTAGCGGACATTGGAGATCCCATTAACAGAATTATAGAACATGATAGAGTTATTGCTTGGAAAGCAGGTATTAATGAAACTACAAATTTAATTAACATTATCTCTTTCAATGAATACAATCTTGAAGACTATTACACTGCACAACTAAAGGAAGATTTACTCTATACAGGAGCGACAAATTTCCGTTGGTCTGTTTCAATGGGTCTCGAAATTACTTTTAACGATGGAACTATGATTCAGTTCAAGGGAAATATTAAAGATTCTGAAGCATATATAGCAGTAGAATTTTTAAATCCTTGTGGTGAGCAGACGCAAATTATTCATAGGTTCGGCACTCATTCACAGTAATAATTACAGAAACAACAAAGAATAATGAGACATTTTACAAAACGCCATTAAATTCAATAAAAAAAATTTAAAATGAGAAAATTAACCCTTATACTTTTTATCATATTACCTTTTATAGGATATGCACAGACTGAGAAAACAACAAATCAACCTAAATTTGGATTAGGCTTAGGGTATAATTTTAATTCAGAAATTAATGACAGCATACGTCCTGTGGAAATTTCTCTGCATTACCGATTCAACGATAAACATAAGGTGCATTTATATGTACCATTAAGTTTTAGAGAAACTAATTTCAAATATCCTCCCCGGTCACGAAAGCAGTCATTATATGGATTAGGTATAGGGTATGACTATACCTTATATACATATTCTTTCTTTAACTTTTTCGCCGGATTAACAGCCAATATTCAATGGTATCAAAACAGATTGGATTCTCATATAACCTATGATGTATATGAAGAAGCAGACCATCAAGAAGAAGCAGACTATCTATATACACATGAAGAAATTTACTTTTATTGGGATAGAATTAGAAGTACATCCTTGATTCCAAATTTAGGTGTTAGGTTTTCCCTAAACAAAGTAACTACCGAAGTTAGTTTAAATTTAGCTATAAGTGAATTAAGAAACAACTCATACTCCTATTACAAAGAAAGAAAAGTTCATGAAGGTGATAACTGGGATACTACCGAAAATTTTTATCCTGAAAGAAACAAAAATTTATGGTTAATACAACCTAGAATTAAAATTGGTCTTTCTTATTATTTTTGAAAAAAATTCAGAGAGTAACTTTTTTTACTCAGCCCTGTTGAGCCACTCATCAACTATTATATCATCATACCCCATAGACCTTGCTTTCTCAAAATCTGCTTTGGCAGCAACCTTATCAAACTGCTCAAGCCTTACTCTGCCACGCAAAAAATAGAAATAGGGATTATCTCTTTGTAGCATTTCAACAGAACGCAAATCGGCAGATGCAAGGAGGGTTTTACCGGTGTTAATATAAGTTTCTGCCCTATTTAAATAAAAAACGGGATCGGGGTTTGGTTCATTTTCAATTAAATCTGTATATACCATTTCGGCAAGTTGCCATTTATCATCTAGCTTATATATCAAAGCTTTACTCAACTTTGTATACATATTGTCAGGATCTATTTTTTCAGACACTCTGAAATCTTCTTCTGCTCTAGCACGTTTATTTTCTTCTAGAAATAATAAACCCCTTCGGTAATATGCCTCCACATCCTTCGGATTGTCTTTTATAAGAGTATTATAATCTTCCATTGCCTCATCAAACCGCTCAAGTAACACTAGAAGAGAAGCTCTGTTATGAAGTACTATATCATGTATGGGGTTGTTAGGCAATGCGGCTGTAAGTGATATATATGCATCGTCATAATGCCCGAGCTGGCGTTGCATTATTCCCAAATTTAAAAGCAATACCGAGTTATTTTCATTGGCAGGCTCCAATCTCATCGCATTCTGCAAAGAGATAGCCGCACTATCTAGATTGTTATTATCAATGTGATTAGCTGAAAGATCTACCCATTCCATGTAGCTCTGCGACTGTACATTGAAATGTGCAGCATGCGTTAATAAAAACACAATTAATACTATTACTATTCTTTTCATTTATTGAACTCTCTATTTTAAGCACTCACAGTTTTTAAGTACAAATTTTTAGTATAAAATGTAGTGCTGTGTACAAAAATAGACGTTTTTTTCTGTATTTGTAGTAACTTTGCAACCGAATCATCTAATTTTTAAGAATATGTCACCTCTTTTACAACCAATTATTCAATCTGATAGCATTACTTTGCACACCTCACCAGACCCAACATTTGCTGAGTTGGTTAAGGACGGCAATTTTGAACAAGTATTGGATAATGCATTAACATGGGGAATAAATCTTGGAGCAAAAATTATTGTAGCTTTTTTAATTTTCTTTATCGGTCGTTATCTGATACTCAAAATTAACGGAGTAGTTACCAAAATATTAGTAAGAAGTAACTGGGACACTGTTCTGAAAGGATTTATCAGCAGTATATTGCAAACCATTCTGTTTATTATATTATTCATGGTTATAATTAATGCTGTGGGTGTAAGAACTATTTCTATAGCAGCAATTATTGGTGCAATGGGATTGGCAATAGGTCTGGCAATGAAAGACAACCTTTCAAACTTTGCCGGTGGTGTAATGATTCTATTGAGTAAGCCATTTAGAGGTGGAGATTATATAAAAGC
>CAZYGE010000018.1:17445-29325 GCA_964647535.1 uncultured Proteiniphilum sp. | reverse complement strand
ACAGAAACTATTTATAAAAGATTATATGAAAAAGGATTCATAAGTTAATCACAACACATACCGTTTAATCGCACTACTTGGCAATCCTTAAACAGTTTCCTAGTACTCTGACGCAAAGTGAAATTTAATATTCTTAAAATCTTGTTGAGCCATCATCAATAAGTAGTTTGATTCTGCAAGAAACACATCTCTACCCTGCTTGTCATGAGCTATATATTGATACTTGCGTTTTTTAAAGTCTGCAAGCTGTTCTTTATCATCACTCTCAATCCAGCATGCTTTATAAAGCTGAATGGGATCCCATCGACATTGTGCACCATATTCATGAAGAAGCCTATATTCTATTACTTCAAACTGTAACTGACCTACTGTGCCAATAATCTTTCTACCATTGAATTGATTAGTAAATAACTGGGCAACGCCCTCATCCATCAGCTGTTCAACACCTTTTTGAAGTTGCTTAGACTTCATAGGATCGGCGTTCTCGATGTATTTAAACATCTCCGGCGAGAAGCTTGGCAGCCCTTTGAAGTGCAAATCCTCCCCTGAAGTGAGAGTATCTCCAATTTTAAAATTACCTGTATCCGGAAGCCCCACAATATCTCCGGCAAAAGCCTCCTCAAGAATTTCTTTCTTTTGTGCCATGAAAGCAGTGGGCGATGAAAATCTCATCATCCTATTAAAGCGTACATGCTTATAATTCACATTACGCTCAAACTTACCTGAGCAAATTTTCACAAAAGCGATTCTCGAACGGTGATTGGGATCCATATTTGCATGAATCTTAAATACAAACCCCGTAAATGCATCTTCGTAGGGATCTACAGTACGCTCCTCTGCCTCCACTTTGCGAGGTGATGGTGCTACTTCAATAAAGCAATCAAGCATTTCTTTAACGCCGAAATTATTAAGTGCAGATCCAAAGAAAACAGGAGCAAGCTTACCTGCAAGATACTCTTCACGTTCAAATTCGGGGTAAACCTCAGTTACAATTTCAACTTCATCTCGTAGTTTTTCAGATAAACTCTCACCCAAATGTTTTTCAAGTTCAGGAGATTGAATATCAAGATTAATAGATTCTGTAACAACCTGCTTACTTGGTTTAAATAAATTAAGGCTATTTTCATAAAGGTTATAAACACCTTTAAACCTATCACCCATATCTATTGGCCAGCTAAGAGGTCGCACTCCTATTTGCAGCTCTTCTTCCAATTCATCGAGGATTTCGAATGGATCTTTCCCCTCACGGTCTAACTTATTCACAAATATCATTACAGGTGTGTTGCGCATACGACAAACTTCCATCAGCTTACGTGTTTGCACCTCAACACCCTTTGCAATATCTACCACAACAATTACACTATCTACTGCTGTAAGAGTTCTAAATGTATCCTCCGCAAAATCTTGGTGACCGGGAGTGTCAAGAATATTAACTTTATGATTATCATAATCGAATCCCATTACTGATGTAGCCACAGAAATACCACGTTGTTTTTCAATCTCCATCCAATCAGAAGTTGCGCTTTTCTTTATTTTATTGGATTTTACTGCACCTGCAACATGTATTGCTCCTCCAAAGAGTAGCAGTTTTTCTGTCAATGTTGTTTTTCCCGCATCGGGGTGACTAATAACAGCAAATGTTCTTCGTTTTTTTATCTCTTTTTTCAAATTCATTCAATGAAATTTATTCTATATGTTTATTTTCTCATGAAGCGTTTTAGTGAATCTTCCCATCGTGGAATTTCAACACCAAAAACCGAGGCTATCTTTGAAGTGTCTAATGCGCTATATGATGGTCTGACTGCAGTTGCATCATACTCTTTGGCAGTTATGGGAATGAGTTTACAATTTTCGATGCCTGACAGCCGTTGTATCTCTTTAGCAAATTGAAACCGAGAAACTTCTCCTCTATTGCAAAAGTGAAACACTTCTGAAATCCACTCATATTGTTCTGAAAATTGAAGGATATGGATTATCACTTCCGCCAAATCTGTTGCATTTGTAGGAGAACCCACTTCATCCTCAACTACCGAAAGGTTTTCTCTTTCACGCATAAGACGCAACATTGTATTTACAAAGTTTGTGCCATATGCAGAGTACAACCAACTTGTGCGAATTATCAACCAATCTTTTGCTGTAGTTTTTAAGACTTCTTCTCCCTGAAGTTTTGTAGCACCATATATCGATAGTGGATTGGTTTTCATGTTCTCTTTATACGGGAATTTCACAATTCCGTCAAAAACAAAATCGGTGGATATATGTATTACTTTCGCATCATTTTGTTTTGCAACTTCGCCAATATTAGCAACAGCTTTAACATTCACATTGTAGGCCATCTCACTATCGCTTTCGGCCTTTTCAACATCTGTATAGGCAGCACAATTTATTATGTACTGAATATTGTTGTTTACCACAAAACCTTCAACTTCACCTCTGTTTGTAATATCCAGATTATCTACATTAGTAAAAAAAAACCTGAATGGTGAATTTGTGATATTGGCTAGAGATTTCAGCTCGCTACCTAGCTGTCCACCAGCACCGGTTACAAGTACATTCTTCTCTACAAGTCCATAAAAAAACTGCTTTTTTACATCCTCCTTCTCTGTAGCTCCTAATAATTTAATTGTTTGTGAAACTATTGCCATATAATACTTTTCCTTATTTATTCTTTTGTATCTGCTTCTTTGTATTTTTTCGCCAATAACCTGAGCAGTGCTGTAATTTGGTTGACAGCTGCCTGCGTATCTTTTGAAATTTCTTTCTTTTGAAATTTTAAAAGCATATAGCCATACAAAGCAGTGAAACATGTCTCTATTTCGAGAACATCTGAATTTGGTGATTTTGAACGGAGCTCAACAATATAAGGAAGAGTGTTTATATATGTGCCATTATATTCTGATTCGAGCGGATCCTTAAGTAAACGAAGATGCAAATCGGTAAGATCTGTAATTATATTTTTATTTATCTGAAGATGACCATTTTCTACGATATTCTCTGACTTCATCATTATAATGAGTCCTTCATACCAATCTCGAGCACTTATCCTTTCTTTTTCTGTTTGATATACAGGATTTATAACAGATTGTTGGATTAAATCTATATCCAGCTCATATGCACGCAACAGGTCTTCAATCTGCCACATAAATAAAAGATACTCTGCAATATTATCCTGCTTTTTAGGAATTTTCATTTCGATAAATCTTAATTGAGAATAAGATAGTGAATTAAAATTGTAAATTTGCTACAAAAATACAACAATATGCTCAAGTATCATATTATTGAATCGGGTTATTTTATGGGAGATGGTGGAGTGATGTTTGGTCCGGTGCCTAAAAAGTATTGGTCTGCCAAGTATAAAGTAGATGATCAAAACATGTGTGTAATGTCTATGCGGTGCCTGTTTATAGAAACAGACACCAGAAGAATATTGATTGATTCAGGCATTGGAAATAAACACGATTCTAAGCTAAAATTCTTTCAACCTTTCGATCAGAAAGATATAAGGGACGAAATCAGAAAGATTGGCTATGAGCCCGAAGAAGTAACCGATGTTATCATATCGCACCTTCATTTTGACCATTGTGGTGGCAACACAGTTTTAAATGAAAATAACGAGGCAGTGCCTGCTTATCCTAATGCAACTTATCACGTGAGTCTCAAACAATGGAACAACTACCGAAACCCAACTATTTTTGAGAGAGCCTCCTTTTTTGCTGATAACATTGAACCGGTTTACGACACAGGCATGCTAAAATTTGTAATTGAAGACATGCAGCTTGAAGATAAGATAAGACTTGAACTTTATGATGGTCACTCACCGGGGCAGATAGCAGTACTATTTGAAAACGATAAAGAAAAGTATGCATTTCCGGGAGACGTTGTGCCAACTTCTTTAAACCTTCAACTAAGCTGGCTCTGCGCCTATGATAATAGCATGGTAGTGGCTATGGATGAAAAAAAGAAGTTCATGGATAAAGCCCGAGCAGATAAGCGTACGCTTATTTTTTATCATGATGCTTATACAAAATCGGCGAAGTTGTAAACATTGAAATGTCCTTATTTGGGTTATAATTGCCTTATACATACCTTATATAAATACAAAGTATGTATAAGGGAAACATAAGGGAATTGCGGAGAAGGTGTTAGCTTTTTATTAACATATGCCTTATAAAATAGAATTTTGTTTAACTTTGTTGGTCAAACACGTAAAATTCAAATTTTGATGAGAAAGACTTTATTTATTTTAATCGCATTTATGACATTAATTGCATGTAATGAATCCCAAAAGGATGACGATCATGGAAATATTTTCCTTACAGAGTACAACACTCCATATGGAACTCCCCCATTTGATCAAATCACATTTGAGGATTATAGGCCTGCTTTTTTAGCAGGAATGGATGAACAAACTGTTGAGGTTCGTGCTATAATTAACAACCCCGATGAGCCAACTTTTGAAAACACAATTGTAGCTTTGGACAATAGCGGCAGAACTCTTTCACGCGTATCTAGAGTATTCTACGGATTACGCGGCACAAACACTGATGATCAAATGAACGCTTTGGCTGAGGAGCTCTCTCCTGAGCTTTCGGCTCACAGCGACAATATTTATCTTAACGAAGATTTATTTGCGAGGATAAAAGCTGTTCACGACAATTCGGCAAACCTTAATCTTACAACTGAGCAAAGCCGTTTATTGGATGAGTATTATAAGAGTTTCGTTCGATCGGGAATTATGCTTAGCGAAACCGATAAAGAGAGACTTCGCGAGATTAATAAAGAGCTATCTGGTTTGACTCTCAAGTTTGGGAACAATTTGCTTAAAGAGACAAATGACTACAAACTCGTTATTGAAAACGAAGAAGACCTTTCGGGACTTCCCTCAAGTGTGATTTCAAATGCAGCAAATGCAGCAGCCGCTGCTGGAGAAGAAGGTAAATGGGTATTTGGCTTACAAAAACCCAGCTGGTTGCCTTTCTTGCAATATGCAGATAATCGTAATCTTAGAGAGGAGCTATATAAAGCTATGTATATGCGTGGAGATAACGATAATGCAAATGACAATAAGGGAGTAGTAAATGATATTGTAAACCTTCGAATTGAGAAAGCAAATTTGCTTGGATATGAGTCGCACGCACATTTTATTCTTGATGATAATATGGCAAAAACTCCGGAGAATGTTTACAATTTGCTTAACGAGCTTTGGGAATATGCACTTCCTCAAGCAAAAGCAGAAGCAGCGGAACTTCAAAAGTTGATTGATGCCGAAGGTGGAGATTTTAAGCTTGCATCTTGGGACTGGTGGTATTATACAGAGAAACTTCGTGAACAGAAATATAGTTTGAGCGAAGAAGAAACCAGACCATACTTTAAAATGGAAAATGTACGTGAAGGTGTTTTTGAAGTTGCAAACAGATTGTTTGGATTAACTTTTAACAAACTCAATAACGTAGCTATTTATGATCCAGAAGTGGAAGTTTATGAAGTACTGGATACTGATGGATCTCACCTTGCAGTTTTCTACACTGACTATTTTCCACGTGACAGCAAGAGAGCAGGTGCATGGATGAGTAGTTTTAGGGGTCAGCAGGTTCTTAATGATGAAAACATAAGACCACTTATATATAATGTGGGTAACTTCACAAGCCCAACCGACAATACTCCTTCACTTCTTACACTTGATGAGGTGGAAACTCTTTTCCATGAGTTTGGACATGCACTGCACGGAATGCTTTCTGATGTAAACTATTCAGGATTGGCAGGTACAAGTGTATCTCGTGATTTTGTTGAATTGCCATCTCAGATAATGGAGCATTGGGCATTTCACCCGGAAGTGATTAAGCTTTATGCAAAACATTATGAAACAGGTGAAACAATTCCGGATGAGTTAATTGAAAAAATTAACAACGCAGCTAATTTTAATATGGGCTTTAATACAACAGAGCTAGTGGCTGCTGCATTGCTTGATATGGATTATCATACGCTAACTGAACCGGCAAATCTTGACGTGCGTGAGTTTGAGAATAATGCTATGGATAGAATTGGTCTGATTGAGGAGATTATTCCTCGTTACCGTAGTACATATTTCTCACACATCTTTAGTGGGGGTTATTCTGCTGGGTACTATGCATATCTTTGGGCTGAAGTATTAGATGCCGATGCTTTTCAAGCGTTTGAACAAAATGGTGTATTTGATAAGGAAACAGCTCAGCTTTTCCGTGATAATATATTATCGAAAGGCAACTCTGATGACCCCATGACTCTGTATAGAAATTTCCGTGGAGCCGACCCGGATCCCAAACACTTATTACGAAACAGAGGTTTTATACATTAATTTAATTAGTAGAGTTTATTTTACTTTCCTATGTTTATATCGCCGGATCATTGAAAAAAAATTATCCGGCGATATTGTTCTTAAAAAGATAAAAAAAACGTATATTTGCAGGCTAAAAAGAATAAGGCACTAAGTATGCCTTAATTTTTTGAATAAACACAGTGTTAATAGCCTGCTATATAAACAATTATAATAATAAAGTAATATTGAAATGCAAAACAAAGGATTCATTAGAGTTTTCAGTATTATCCTAACTGCTATTTGTTTGTTCTACCTTTCATTTACATTTGTAGGTAGACAATATAATCAGAAAGCGGATCAATACGCAAATGGAGACTTAGCCCTTAAGAATCAATATCTTGATTCACTTTCTACCGAAAAGGTTTTCTTAAATTACACATTAAAACAAGTACGAGAAAGAGAAATCGGTCTTGGTCTTGACCTTAAAGGGGGTATGAACGTTGTGCTCGAAATTGATGCAGCACAGGTACTATCTTCTTTAGCCAATACAGATGACCCTCAATTTAATCAAGCACTTAGAGAAACAGTTCTGCAGAACCGTCGTGGTAGTGCATCGGATTTTATTTCTCTTTTCCAACAAAATTATGAGAACATTAATCCTGATGGAAGGTTAGCTAATATTTATAGCATAACTATGGCTGACAGAGTGAGCCCAACTGCAACAAATGCTCAGGTAATTTCTGTTCTTCGCGATGAACTAACAAGTGTTTCCGACAACTCATTTAATGTATTAACTACGCGTATAGACCGCTTTGGGGTTGTAGCACCAAATATACAACGCCTAGATCGTGCTGAACGTATATTAGTTGAACTTCCGGGTATAACAGAACCGGAACGTGTGAGAAACCTTTTGCAAGGTAGTGCTAACCTTGAGTTCTGGAAGACTTATAATGTAAACGAACTTGGCATTTATTTTAATGAATTGAATTCAAGATCTTCTGATTATGCAATGGCTATGCGTTCAAGCGAACCCACTGCAACTGTTGCAGAAAATGACACTATAATATCAGACGAGGCAACTGAAGAGATAACTGATGAAGTCTTTCAAGGAGTAGGCGAAGATGGTCTTATAGTGACAGAAGGTTTTGATGTATTTGAGGAGGAAGAACAGGTTGTTATAGATAGGAGTTTTGTTGAGTATTTTAATGAACCATATTTTGCGATGGGCGGAATGCAGGGTGCTATTGTGGGTACGGTTTCAAAACTCGATACAGCTGCTGTAAATTTTTTATTAGATAGATACAAAGATATTTTCCCGGCAGATGCTCGTTTCAGATGGGGATTTAAAGCTGTTGACCAGCGTGAGACTTATTTTGAGCTATATGCTCTAAAAGGCGATGGCAGTAGTCGTGGCCCTGCCCTAACAGGCGACGCTGTTGTTAATGCCGATGCGGATCAGGGACAACAAGGTTCTGCATGGGAAGTTAGCATGACTATGAACTCTGCGGGCGCAAGCCGTTGGGCTACTATAACCGGTGCAGAAATAGGAAATTCGATTGCAATTTTACTTGATGGATATGTTTACTCTGCCCCAAGGGTTAATGACCGTATTGAGGGTGGACGTTCTTCTATAACCGGAAACTTCTCGCCACAAGAAGCACAAGACCTTGAGAACGTACTTAAGTCTGGTAAGATGCAGGCGGGTGTACGTATAGTACAAGAAGATGTGGTTGGTCCTTCACTTGGACAAGAGGCAATAAAAGATGGATTTATATCTTTTATGATTGCACTTGTTCTTCTGTTTATATTCACTTGTATACTCTATGGTATTATACCGGGTATGGTGATTAATGCAGCCCTCTTGATCAACTTGTTTTTCACACTGGGAATTCTGGCAGCATTTCAGGCGGTATTGACATTGCCGGGCATTGCGGGAATGATTCTTTCGCTGGCAATGGCAGTTGATGCTAACGTTCTTATAAATGAGCGTATAAAAGAAGAGCTGGCAGCCGGGAAGTCATTACGCAGGTCAATTGAGGATGGTTATAAGAATGCATTTTCTGCTATATTCGATGCTAACCTCACAACTATAATTGTGGGGGTAATTCTTGCAATTTTTGGAATTGGAGCGATTAGAGGTTTTGCGATAACATTGATTATAGGTATTTCAGCATCATTCTTAACTGCAGTGTTCTTAACACGTATGGTGTATGAAACAGTGCTTGCTAAAGGTAAATGGCAAGATCTTAAGTTCACTTCAAATTTATCTAAAGGATTAGACAGAACCTTTACTTTTAAATTTATAGAAAATAGCAAGAAGGTAAATATGGGTATAGCAGCTTTCGTAGTGATAAGCATTATATCTCTATTTACACTTGGATTGAGTTCGGGTATTGATTTTACAGGTGGACGTAACTATATAGTTAAGTTTGATCAGCCTGTGCGTGTAAGTGAAGTGCAAGATGCTTTGGTTCCTTATTTGGATGAGTCTGTTAGGGTAATCACAATTGGAAGTAGTGAGCAGGTTAGAATCTCCACTAACTACAGGATTGAAGAGGATGGAGAAAATATTGAAAGAGAGCTTCGAGATTTGATTGGTGAAGGTCTTGCAGAATATATTACAGCCGGTAACACCATAGACGACCATATAATGAGCTCACAAAAGGTGGGACCAAGTATTGCTGAGGATACAATTAGAAGTTCGGCAATTGCTCTTATTCTTGCTCTAATTTGTATGGGGTTATATATTCTTATACGTTTCCGAAACTTTGCTTTCTCGGTTGGAACTGTTGCTTCTCTTGCAATTGATGCTTTTGCTGTAGTTGGTCTTTATTCATTACTTTGGAGGGTTATGCCGTTCTCAATGGAGCTTGACCAAACATTTGTGGCTGCAATTCTAACAGTTGTGGGATACTCAATTAACGACAAAGTGGTTGTGTTTGACCGTATTCGTGAATACAAACAACTTTATCCTAAAAGAGGCTTACTTCCGTTGTTTAACGACTCTTTAAATGCGACACTAACTCGTACTATTAATACTGGTTTAAGTACTATTCTGGTTATTATGTGTATCCTGTTCTTTGGTGGCGATGCAGTAAGAAGCTTTATGTTTGCTATGTTAGTGGGTGTGGTTGCAGGAACTATAACCAGCTTGTTTGTTGGTGCTCCGGTAGCATACATGCTGTTAAACAGAAAAGAAAATAAAGCGAAAGTTTAAGATTTTGTTTATATAAATAATTCGGGCAGCATTTATGTTGCCCTTTTTTTATTATGTATAGAGAACTTTATTCAGTTGAATCTGTTTTCTATAAAATTCGTAATACAAAAAGATTACAATAATATTTTTGTATCTTTGCGATGAGTGGTTTAGTAGCAGCCACTTATTTAATTTAAAATTTTATATGTCGGAATTAGTAGGGCGCGTATCACAGATTATAGGTCCGGTGGTAGATGTACGTTTTGAATTTGATGAAACTAAAGAGGTGAAATTACCTTCTATAAAGGATGCATTAAGAATAGAACGTCCGGATGGACAGGATGTTTTTCTTGAAGTACAACAGCACATTGGAGAAAATATTGTTCGCACCGTAGCAATGGAGAGCACCGACGGACTTAGCAGAGGTTTAGAGGTGAAAGCGCTTGGGCGCCCCATTAGTGTACCTATAGGCGAGCAAATAAAAGGTAGATTACTTAATGTAGTGGGCAGACCAATTGATGGTCTTTCAAAACTTACAAGAGATAATCAATATCCTATTCATCGTGAAGCTCCTAAATTTGAAGATTTAACCACTTCTGAAGAGATTTTGCATACCGGAATAAAAGTTATCGATCTATTGCAACCTTATCTAAAAGGAGGAAAAATTGGCTTATTTGGTGGTGCCGGAGTTGGCAAAACAGTTATTATAATGGAACTTATCAATAATATTGCTAAGGGACACAAGGGGTATTCAGTTTTTGCAGGTGTAGGTGAGCGTACTCGTGAAGGAAATGATTTGCTGCGCGAGATGATTGAATCGGGTGTTATAAAGTATGGGAAGGAGTTTAAAAAAAGCATGGACGAAGGCAAATGGGATTTGAGTAAAATCGATTATGAAAAACTCAAGGAATCTCAAACCACACTTGTTTTTGGTCAAATGAATGAGCCTCCCGGGGCACGTGCTTCAGTTGCTCTGACTGGTCTGGCAGTTGCTGAGTCTTTCAGAGATACAGGGGGTGAAGGTAGCGACACACTTCTGTTTATCGATAATATATTTCGTTTTGTGCAAGCAGGTTCTGAGGTATCTGCACTTCTTGGAAGGATGCCTTCGGCAGTTGGTTATCAGCCCACATTAGCATCAGAGATGGGGGCTCTTCAGGAAAGAATTACATCAACAAAATATGGTTCTATTACATCGGTTCAGGCCGTTTACGTGCCTGCTGATGACCTTACAGACCCAGCCCCTGCAACTACTTTTAGCTATTTGGATGCTTCAACAGTATTGAGTAGGAAAATTGCATCTTTGGGTATTTATCCTGCTGTGGATCCGCTTGAGTCTTCTTCTCGTATTCTCGACCCACATGTTGTTGGTGAAGATCATTACAATACTGCAATGAGGGTTAAGCAAATTTTACAGAGATATAAAGAGCTGCAGGATATTATATCTATCCTAGGAATGGAGGAGCTATCGGATGAAGACAGAACGACTGTGAACAGAGCTCGTAAGGTGCAACGTTTTTTATCACAACCATTCTTTATGGCAGAGCAATATACAGGACAAGCCGGTGTTATGGTGTCAATTGAAGATACAGTCAAAGGTTTTACCATGATTTTAGACGGCGAGAT
This sequence comes from uncultured Proteiniphilum sp., assembly GCA_964647535.1. Taxonomy (GTDB): domain Bacteria; phylum Bacteroidota; class Bacteroidia; order Bacteroidales; family Dysgonomonadaceae; genus Proteiniphilum. Next base: position 18,208 of record CAZYGE010000018.1, on the reverse strand, counting down.
GGATATTTTTCCTGAAGCTGCTTTTATGAACGTAGGCACTATCGAAGATGCCATGGAGAAAGGTAAGAACTTGCTGGAACAAAGTAAACGATAATTTGCATAAGTCTTGAATTACTCTCAGTTATATTAATTTTAATTAGAGCGTAATTAATTCTTCAAAAATATATTATACTATTAATATGAAACTGGAAATAATAAGCCCCGAGAAGACCTACTATAGAGGTGAAGTTGATTCTGTAACATTGCCCGGAGCTTTAGGACCTTTCCAGATATTAAAAAATCATGCTCCTATGATTTCATCGCTTACTGAAGGGCAGATTATAATTTCGATAGACGGTCATCTGAAAGACCTCAGCATTAATGATGGTTTTGTTGAGGTGAGTAACAATGTAATAACTGTCTGTATTGATGCTATAAACAAAATATGAGCAAACTTATTAAATATATATATGTATTCCACACATTGGTGGTGTTGATCGTTGGCATTGTTGGGTGGTTAATTACTCATCGATTACTCCCTCATATGTCGATAATCGGTTATGTTATAATTCCGATTTTCTTTTACATAGTGGGTCTTATCTTTATTTGGCGTTTTAAAAAGGCTCCTTTCCATAATTCGGGGTATATTATTAATCTTTTTATGCTTCTAAAAATGGTAAAGATATTCACATCTTTCGGTATAATATTAATATATTGGTTTATCCACCAAGCATATATAAGGAACTTTGCAATTATCTTTATCATATTCTATCTTATAAGTACG
>CAZYGE010000018.1:15946-17345 GCA_964647535.1 uncultured Proteiniphilum sp. | reverse complement strand
TTATTTTTGTCTTCTAAGTTTAATAGTGAGCATGGCACTTATAATGGTTTTTACATTGCAGCTGACGGTGAATACAAAGATAAAATCGTTGAGCAGGACAGTTCCGGTAAAGAGGTGCGGCCACTTGATCTTTCTATGACTAAAAATGCAGCTTCATTAATAATCAATTCATTTATATTGATTATTATAGTTTTAGGGGTTGGAAAGGTTATCAAGCGAGATCCGTTAAAGCCACATAAAGGGTTTGTAGGTATGATAGAGATCTTTATTTTGATTATAGAAGATGAAGTAATAAAAGCAACCGTAGGGAAGGAATATAAACGATTTTCTCCTTATTTGTTAACTGTGTTTTTCTTTATTTTCATAAATAACATAATGGGATTGGTGCCATTTTTTCCGGGAGGCGCAAATGTTACAGGTAATATAGCAGTCACGATGGTGTTGGCAATAGGGACGTTTCTAGTAATAAATTTAACGGGATCAAAAGCTTATTATAAAGAGATATTTTGGCCTGATGTTCCAACATGGCTAAAGGTGCCATTCCCATTAATGCCAATTATTGAAATTGTAGGTTTATTTACTAAGCCATTTGCTCTTATGATTCGTCTTTTTGCGAATATTATGGCAGGACATGCTATACTTTTAGGGCTTACATGTTTGGTATTTGTTACTGTTAGTTTGGGGCCTGCATTGAACAGTTCGATGACAGTTTTATCAGTAGTTTTCACTGTATTTATAAACTTCTTGGAGATATTGGTTGCATTTATTCAAGCTTATGTATTTACACTGCTTTCATCTGTATTTATAGGTCTTGCAAGAGATGACCATTCTGGAAATAAAAAGAAACAAGTTGTGATTGTAGATAATACGACTAGAAACTAAAGACTTAGAGATTGAAATAAAAATAAAATATAAATAATTTAACAATAAAAAGATTATGGAATTATTATCAGTATTATTGGATATCACTGGCTCAATTGGAACTATTGGTGCCGCATTAGGAATATCTGTTGCAGTTATAGGTGCTGCACTTGGAATTGGAAAAATTGGTAAGTCGGCCGTAGATGGTATAGCTCGTCAACCTGAAGCAGGTGCAGATATTCGTACCACAATGATTATTTCGGCTGCTCTTATCGAGGGTGTTGCACTGTTTGCAATAGTAGTTTGTGGATTCATCCTTTAATTAATATAGTATGTCGTTATTGACGCCGGAACCCGGACTAATCTTCTGGATGGCGATTTCTTTTGGAATTGTTGTTGTCATACTGGTTAAATTTGGATTCCCTCCTATATTAAAGTCAGTTGAACAACGAACTAGTTTTATTGAAAAGTCAATAAAATCGGCTCGAGAGGCTAATGAGGAGCTTTCTAAAGTAAAAGAGAGCGGAGAAAAATTGTT
>CAZYGE010000018.1:0-15846 GCA_964647535.1 uncultured Proteiniphilum sp. | reverse complement strand
TATGATTGACAGGTTACTTGATGAAATTGAAGTATCAAAATCATGATTGAATGGACAGAGGATTAATATCAACACGATATGCCAGATCTTTGTTGGACTATGCTATTAAAGCCGATCAACAAGAAGAGGTGTATCAAAATATGAAAATCCTTTCGGAAGTTTATTGGGAAGTCCCTAAGCTACGTGAGACTCTTAGTAACTCATCAATTAGTCAAGAGGATAGAAAAAAGATCTTGTATGCTGCATCTGGAGGCAACATTCCGTCATCCTTACAAAAAATGGCAGATTTAATATTTTTGAACGAGCGTGAAGATCTTATTCAGTATTTTGCTCTTCGATATATAGAGTTGCATCGAGAACGCTTCGAAATTGTGCATGGAAAGTTTGTCACTGCTATACCGTTAGATTTAGAAGAAAACAAAGGTTTGAAATCTCGGATTAAAGATTTAGTTGGAGAAAACATAGAGTTGGATCCTGTTGTAGATCCGGATATCATTGGCGGATTTATTCTTCAACTCGGTGATTATCGTTGGGATGCCAGCATATCAGGAGAGCTTACTCGTATAAAAAGTCAATTTAAAAAGATTGAAGCTATAGATGCTTTAGCAAATAAATAGTGTAATAAAAAGAGAACATGGCAAATAATGCAATAAAAGTTAGCGAAGTTTCCGAGTTGCTGAGAATGCAACTGGAAGGTATTGATACAGACGTTAAGTTCGATGAGACAGGTACTGTTATTAGCGTAAGCGACGGTGTTGTACGTATTTTCGGACTTCGCAATGCTGAATCTAATGAGCTGCTTGAGTTCGATAATGGAATGCAAGCTATTGTTATGAATCTCGAAGAAGATAATGTCGGAGCAATCCTTTTGGGATCTTCAAATGAAATAAAAGAGGGTTTTATTGTAAAGAGAACTGGGCGTGTTGCAAATATATTTGTAGGTGAAGGATTGCTTGGAAGAGTTATTTCTCCTACAGGAGAACCTGTTGATGGTAAAGGACCTATAAAAGGAGAGCTGGTTGAAATGCCACTTGAGAGAAGAGCACCGGGTGTTGTGTTTCGTGAGCCGGTTGATACGCCTCTGCAAACAGGTTTAAAAGCTGTAGACGCAATGATTCCTATTGGGCGAGGCCAGCGTGAATTAATTATAGGTGACCGTCAGACAGGGAAAACAAGTATTGCAATTGATACAATATTAAATCAGAGGGAGAATTTTGAGAACGGAGACCCCGTTTATTGCATTTATGTAGCTATTGGGCAGAAAGGATCTTCTGTTGCATCAATTGTTAAGACATTTGAGGATCATGGCGCTATGGAATATACGACTATAGTTACAGCAAGTGGTTCGGATCCTGCAGCTATGCGGTATATAGCTCCCTTTGCAGGTGCTGCAGTTGGAGAATATTTCCGTGATACCGGACGACACGCATTGGTTGTTTATGATGACCTCACTAAACAAGCGGTAGCTTATCGTGAGGTGTCTCTTATATTACGCCGTCCTTCTGGACGTGAAGCTTATCCGGGCGATATATTTTATCTACATTCGCGCCTTCTCGAAAGAGCTGCAAATATAATCTCGCAAGAGGAGGTTGCTGTGCAAATGAACGATTTACCGAAAAGCCTTGAAGGAAAAGTTAAAGGAGGAGGTTCTCTTACTGCATTGCCAATTATAGAAACGCAGGATGCTGATGTGTCGGCATATATTCCCACTAACGTTATTTCAATAACAGATGGCCAGATTTTCCTTGAAGCCGACCTTTTTAATAAAGGAATACGTCCGGCTATTAACGTAGGTATCTCCGTATCGCGTGTTGGTGGTAATGCCCAGATAAAAGCAATGAAAAAAGTAGCAGGGTCATTAAAGATAGACCAAGCTCAATATCAAGAACTTGCAGCCTTCACTAAATTTGGTGGTGATATGGATGCTGTTACTGCAATGACAATTGATAAAGGTCAAAAAAATGAGCAACTGCTTGTTCAGCCTGTTCATTCACCAATGGATGTAGAGCATCAGATTGCAATTCTATATTGTGGAACTCATGGTTTATTAAAGAATATACAATTAGATAGAGTGCTTGAATTTGAAAAGGAGTTTATTTCTACGATTGATCTTTCTCACAAAGAGGATTTGCTTGAACCGTTGAAGCAAGGTATTATGAATGATGAAATTGGCAAGATTATAGAAACGGTAGCTGCCGAGGTTGTTAATTCAATGCAGGAATAATTAAATGGCACAAATAAAAGATATAAAAACCCGACTTCAGTCGGTAAGATCTACACAAAAGATCACCACGGCTATGATGATGGTCTCATCTGCCAAGTTACAGAAGACTCAAAAGGTTCTACTTAATTTGTCTCCTTATGCAAACAAGCTTAGTGAAATTCTGAATTTGCTTTTGAGCCAGGAGGAAAATTTTGATACCCCTTTTACCAAAAAACGCGCTGTTAAACGCGTTGCAATTTTAGCTTTTGCTTCAAATACCGGATTGGCAGGAAGATTTAATGATAATATTGCAATTAAACTCAAATCGGTAGTTGACTCTTATTTACCGTTAGGTGAAGAAAATATTTTAATATATCCCATAGGTGCTAAAATAAGTAGGGCAGTAAATAAAATGGAACATAAAGCTGTGGAAGGAGACTTCTCTGAGATTATTGCAAAACCTACTTATAATGATATAAAAAATATTGCAGACAGTCTTATTGAGATGTTTTTGTCAAACAAAATTGATAAAGTAGAAGTTATCTATCATAGGTTTAAAAGTAAAGGCTCACAAATAGTTACACAAGAACAGTTCCTTCCACTAAATCTAAATTTGAAAACTGATTCTGATACTATAAGTTCTAATTTTGTTAACAACGTAGGGTTCAATGATTATGATGATTATATAATTGAGCCGGATAGAATTACAATATTAAAAGAGCTGCTCCCTAAAGTACTTAAAGTGAAGCTCTTTAATGTACTTTTAGATTCTTCAACATCTGAGCATGCAGCAAGGATGACTGCAATGCAGATTGCAAATGATAATGCAGATAACCTTATAGATGAATTAAAAAGGGAGTATAATAAGTTGCGTCAGGAATCTATTACAAACGAACTACTTGATATTGTTGGAGGGTCGTTTGGAAGAAGTTGATTGTAGATTAACAAAGACTACAGAGTTTAACCGTATACATGGTTGGTTTAATGCATCAAAATACCTGAGATAGTAGACGGACTTTATAATAAACTTGATTCAAAATACCTGAGATTGTATTTGGCCGATGTAATTAAGCAGTTCCTCCCTACCCTGTTTTTTCTCTGAAGATGTAATAAACACTGGCGGAAGTTCTTCCCAATCTGACAATAACTTTTCTTTGTAGGCCTCAACATTTGACGATAGTTTAGCAGCTCCAATCTTATCAGCTTTAGTAAATACAATTGAAAATGGAACACCATTTTCTCCCAACCATTCCATGAATTCAAGATCTATTTGTTGTGGCTCATGTCGAACATCAATTAAAAGAAACAGATTAACAAGTTCTTCCCTTTCAAGAATGTAATCTTCTATTATCTCCCTTAGTTTTTCTCTCTCACTTTTACCTCTACGTGCATATCCATATCCCGGAAGATCCACTAGGTACCACTGGTCATTAATCATGAAATGATTTATAAGTATCGTCTTACCTGGTTTGGAGGAGGTCATAGCAAGACCTTTCCTATTGGTAAGCATATTAATTAATGAAGACTTACCAACATTAGAACGCCCAATAAATGCGTACTCGGCTTTACCATCTTTTGGGCATTCTCGGTAATCGCTATTACTTATAATAAATTCTGCACTTTTTATAATCATATCTCTTTTTTTTCATTATTTAATAATGCTTTATTAGGCAAGCATATTCTTTTTTCTAGAAGAAATTAGCCATAATCCAATACCTGTAATCAACCCGTTTAGTAATAATAGCTCATAGCCCACTTGGTAATTAAACATTTGAATCATTAATATCTCAATAATAAAACATAGTACTGGTGCTGCAATAGCAACATAAGGAACATATTTGTCTATCGGTTTCACTCTTGAATAGAGTCCAAAGAAATATAGCCCCAACAAAGGTCCGTATGTGTATGATGCAAGTTTATAAATTGCAGTAATAATACTATCAGATCCAATAGCTTCAATAATGAGTATTATTACAACAAAAACTATACTAATCCCAATATGTACATTTCTTCTGGTTCGTATATCTTTTCTTTCTTTCTCTTTGGTTTGAGAAACTGCTTTCATATCCAAAATATCAACACAAAACGATGTTGTAAGCGCAGTTAGTGCAGAATCTGCACTTGAGAATGCAGCTGCCACAATTCCGACTATGAATACTCCCAATACTGCAGGACCAAGATACTCACTTGCAATTACCGGCAAAATATTATCAGAAACTTCGGGTAAAACGATTCCATTTTGTTCGGCAAAAACAAGTATTAGAACACCTAGGCTAAGAAAGAGAAAATTAATAGGTGCAAATGCTAAACCATATGAAACAACATTTTTCTGCGCATCCTTAAGAGTCCTAATTGTTAAATTCTTTTGCATTTGATCCTGGTCAAGTCCTGTCATCACAATCGTAATAAACATTCCTGCAAAAAATTGCTTGAAGAAATTTTGAGTACTTGCCCAATCATCAAATACAAATATTCGTGAATGCGGACTGTTTCTTATTGCAGTTATGGTTTCTCCAAAATTAAAATCGAGTCTTGTTGAAACTTGCCAAATTATAAGTATCAGCGCGGTGATGAATAATATGGTTTGCAGCCAATCGGTCCAGATTATTGTTTTAATTCCACTTTTGTGACTATATAACCAAATGATTAAAATAATACCAATTACAGTAAAAACGAAAGGAATTCCCCATGCATCAAAAACGAGCGTTTGCAAAATAAATGCAACCAAATATAGTCTTGCAGCAGCACCTACAATCTTTGAAAGTAGAAAAAACCATGCTCCTGTTTTATATGATTTCGGTCCATAACGTTGTTGCAAGTATCCATATATTGTGGTGAGATTTAATCGGTAGTATAATGGTAGTAAGATGTATGCAATAACAAGATATCCAAAAAAGAATCCAAGCACCATTTGCATGTATGTCATATCCAGGTTCCTAACCATTCCCGGAACGGAAACAAAAGTTACTCCTGAAATTGAAGTACCTATCATTGCAATAGCTACAACATACCATTTAGATGATTTATTAGCTCGGAAAAACTCGTCGTTGCCAGAACCTTTTCTACTGGTGAGATATGATATAAGCATCAGTAGAGCAAAGTATACGACTATAAAAATCAATATATAGGATGATTGCATGGAAATGAATTAATTTAAATTTTCGTGGAGTTGATTTTAAATTTTTCTGAAGCAAAAGTAGTCAACTAAGCGTTAAATGGCAAATAATATTGATGAAAAACAAAATTGTGTTATATTTGTTTAGTTCAAACAAAGAACTTATATCAAAATAAATTAACCATTACTTTAAAGCATGGCAAAAGACAAAGTGTGTCTCATTATAAATCCTATTTCTGGAACAGAATCAAAGAAAAATATACCTGAAGATGTAGCTGCTGCTCTTGATCAGAAAAAGTATGATCTAATGATAAGGGTAACCGGCTATCCCTATCATGCTTCTGAGATAGCCAGACATGCAGTTAAATCTAATTTTAAATTTGTCATCACAGCCGGTGGTGATGGTACGGTTAATGAAGTGGCCAGAGAGCTGATTAATAGCGATACTATTCTTGGAATTTTGCCATACGGATCCGGTAATGGTCTGGCACGTGAACTAGGAATTCCTTTAGATACAGAAAAGGCACTTAAGATAATTCTTAATGCAAATTCCAGAATTATAGATTATGGAATAGCAAATGAGCACATTTTCTTCTGTACGTGTGGCTTCGGGTTCGATGCATTTGTTAGTGATAAGTTTGCTGATGAGAAAAAACGGGGACCATTTGGTTATGTTCGTAATGTTTTGGAGAGTGTGGTAGATTTCAGAGCCGAAGAGTACGAAATCACATACGATGATGGTACACTTACCGAAAAAGCATTCATACTTACTTGTGCTAATGCTTCTCAATATGGTAATGATGCATTTATTGCACCGGGAGCCAGCATGGATGATGGCAAGATGAACGTATCTATACTAAAACCACTAAACGCCCTCGAAATGCCTCAAACCACAATTCAGCTATTTACTAAAAACATAGACAAAAATAGTAAAATGACATCCCTTCTAACCCGCAATCTAAATATAAAAAGATCTAAGGCAGGACTAATGCATATTGATGGTGAGCCAATTCATACAGATAGCGAAATAAATGTGAGCATGGTGCATAAAGGACTGAAAGTTTTCGTTCCCACTTCTGCCGATCTTGCATTAAAGAGGAAAAGAGAGAACGAAAATATTTTCAGCGCTCTTACTAGATGGTTCAATTAACTACTTTTCTTCATCCAAATAGTTAATTGCAATCTTCTATGCTCACTAACTCTTGAAGATTTTTTAACTTCACGTAAAATATCTCTAGGCTCAATAATCATATCAAACTCGGGGTCCAGTATTTTTTTAATACCATCTAAAGAAGTTACAGGCTCTCCGTCTTCTTTAAAACCACCAGGCCATTTATCTCGCGGAGTTGTATTTGCATTCCACTCATAATCTGAAGCTATAATAAGATATCCATAATCATTTAGCCTTGTATGAATTTGAGACAGAAATAAAAGTGGATCACTTAATTCTTCAAGAAGTGCCGGTAATAATATCAGATCATAACCGGTATAATTTGGTTTTAAATTCATAGCATCTGCCTGCATGAAAACAATTCTGTCTTTTACATCAGAAAGTTCATATTCGTCTAAAACAATATCACGATAATAAACCAGTTCACCCTCATCCTTCATGGTGTACCTGATATATCCCTGTTCTTGCAATTGAATAGGAAGCCTTATCATACGAGCGGTGAAATCGAGTGCTGTAACGTTATTAAAGTGGCGAGCCAGCTCAAAAGCAAGTCTTCCTGTTTTTGCGTTTAGGTCTAACACTTGAGCATCTTTTCTGTCAATTAACAGATTTTGTGCTAAATGAGATAGCTGCATAGCTAAACTATTATCATGAGAGGATTCCCCAGCACTCCAGTTTTCTTCTAAGGAAAGTGTCAAATCCTCATCTGTTTCAAAGTCTGATTGCTGAATCTTTAATGGCTGATCAGATTCAATATAACGGAAACCTGCATGTTGATAAAAATGCCTCCTAAAAGCATATCGAGATTGGATGGTTGCTTCATTTCCTGTTGATATCCATGATCCACCTTTAATTAAATTATGCTTTCCATCGAAAGTTGGAGTGGAAAAATCGTCATACAATGGGTGAACTTTGAATCCGGGGAAACCCGTAATTGGAGTCTCTGTCCATTGCCATACATTTCCTATCACATCAAAAAATGGACCCTGCTCAAACATGTTCACCGGGCAAGGAGAAGTAAAATGTTCTAAATTAATATTACCGGGTGCCAAATCCCATTCTGTTACATTTGTCAGGTTGGCAGCACCGTGAATTGTATACCATTCGGCTTCTGTTGGAAGTCTGAAATTCTTGCCTGTTTTTGCACTTTTCCAATTACAAAATGCTTTAGCCTCCAAATAATTCACTTCTACCGGCCAGGTCCATGGCATTTCAATCTCTTCTGCCACTAAACGCAAACGATAATCGCCATTATCTTTTCTCCAAAACAGTGGCATCTGTGCCTGTTTAAAGTTTCGCCAGTTCCAACCCTCTTCGGTCCAAAACTCCTCTCGGTTATAACCATCATCTTCAATGAATTTGAGGAACTCTCCGTTTGAAGTAAGATACTTGGCAGCAGCAAAATCAGAAACTTCCTCTTCATAATTTCCATACTCATTATCCCAACCATAATGATTAGAATCGGGTTGTTTACCAAGCTTTATTTTTCCACCGAGTACTGGTACCATTTCATTTACCGGAACATCACCATCAGTATCACATCGTTCACCAAAAATACCGGGTATTACATCTTCTAAAGGCAATTGACGAATAAGCACAGAAGAGGTCTCCAAATGAATTCTTTCATGTTCAATACCCATCAAAACAATCCAAAAAGGATTCTCCCAGTCTATCGGCAACTCAAGAGGTGTTTCATCTATAACTTTTAAAATTAACTCTTTAGCTTTATCCCTGTACTCGCGTACTTCCGATACCGGTGGCCAATTGTAATGATTACTATCAAGGTCGTCCCAACTCATTTCATCAACTCCGATTGCAAAAATTGACTCAAAATCTGGATTGATACGCTTATCTATTAGTTTCGCCAGAAACAGCTTATTAATAGTAAATACAGCAGTATGCCCAAGATAAAAAAGCAATATATGTCTCAAAGGATCACTGCGTTTATAAAAAACATCGTCTGACTTTAATTGTCGATATAAAAGCTCATCAATAGTCCATGTTTTCAAAAAATATTCTCTTATCTCTTCTCTTTTTTTCTCTGGTGTACCAGATTGTAAATCAACAGTTTTTACAAGTAAATCTCTCATTATAAATTATTAGTTATTTAGTATCTTATATAAATATATTTTTTTCATTTGAAACTGATGCCCTAAAGTATTCTGTTTAGTTTGAGTGATACTAGCAATGGGTTTGAAACCGAACTTTCTGTACAAAGAAAGAGCAGGTATATTTTTATCCCACACTCTTATAACAGCAAATAAATATTTGTCAGAAGCCGAGATTGAAGCTGTGTTTGAAATTGTGCTTAAGAAGTTCTCCAATATTTTTTTCGCTAAACCCCTACCCCTATATTTACTATGAACCATTAGCTCGTTAATATATATTGTTTTATCTTCTTTAATTTCTGGCGCATTATTAAAAGTGTAATCATGATGTTTAGATAATGGGCTAGCCACTAACATACCAACCAAAAAATCATCAATAAATAAAATCACTCCATGCCCAAACTTCATTATCTCATCCATTGTTTCTTTTACTGAATTACGAGTCAAATGCTGGGCTAACTCACCAGTAGTAAATGCATGATAATACAACGCAACAATCTCATCTCTGAAGTTAAGATAACTCAGTTTATCAAGAGTATAAAACTTTAGTTCCTGTGCCACCATTAAGCTACGCTAAACTCCGGAATTTACTTCTTTCATTATTGAACAATTAATCATAGCCTATGTTCATATTTAAATATATAACCATTATGAACAACTTTATATTTCAAAATCCCACTAAACTAGTGTTTGGTAAAGGGCAAATTGAATTGCTCCCCGAATTGATACCAAATAATGTAAATCTCATGATAACTTACGGTGGTGGTAGTGTCAAGAGAAACGGCATATACAATCAGGTGACAAAAGCATTAAAAGGCATAGATTATATTGAGTTTTGGGGTATTGAACCAAACCCCAGTGTTGAGACTCTAAGAAAAGCAATTAACAAGGGAAAAGAGAATAACATAAACTTCCTATTATCTGTGGGAGGTGGATCAGTTCTTGATGGGACTAAACTCATTGCTGCAGGAATTGCATCTGAAAAAGATGCCTGGGATATTGTTCTAAATGGAGTTGCCGAAAAGCAAATACCATACGCTTCGGTCATGACATTACCGGCCACAGGCTCTGAAATGAATAGTGGTGCAGTAATAACAAGACAAGACACTCAAGAAAAATATTCTTTCGGAGGTGAATATCCACAATTCTCAATTCTTGATCCCGAATCCACATACTCACTACCCAAGCATCAGATTGCATGCGGACTTGCTGATGCTTACACACATGTTTTGGAGCAATACCTGACTACAACAGGACAGTCACGTATTATGGACCGTTGGGCCGAAGGACTTTTATTGAATATCATTGAAATTGCCCCAAAAATAAGATCAAACAGTAAAGATTACGATTTGATGGCAGATTTTATGTTATCTGCAACACTTGCACTAAATGATTTTATACGAATGGGAGTAACACAAGACTGGGCTACACACATGATTGGTCATGAGCTAACTGCCATACATGGCATTACTCACGGACATACTTTGGCGATTGTCATGCCCGGAACTCTAAGAGTGCTCAAGGAGCAAAAACATGACAAGCTTCTTCAATATGGAGAAAGAATCTTCAACATAACCGAAGGTTCGGAAAATGATAGAGTTGACAGAGCGATAGAAAAAACCGAGGAATTTTACCGCTCACTAGGTCTTACAACTCGTCTTACGGAAGAAGAAATTGGCAAGGAAACCATAGACTTAATTGTAGATAGATTTAATAACAGAGGTGTCGCTTATGGCGAAAGACGAAATGTAACAGGTGCCGTTGCAGGCGAAATATTAATGAGTTCAATATAACAAATTAGACAAAAGTAAAGCCTTTAATGTTAATTAGTAGAAAGTGTCTCCTGTTTTTTTAGCTACACTTTATCTAAATGCTTTTTTTTTGTATGTTTGTATTTCAAATTATCATTATGAGCACAATATTACTTAGCATAGGGTCCAATACGTTTGCAAAAACAAACATTGATAAAGCAAAAAGAATGCTTTCATATCTTTACCCGGATATAGTATTTAGTCAACCCATACTTTCAGAGCCTGAAGATGATAATTTCAAATATCTTTTCAGGAATATACTTGCGAGCTTCAGAACAGACATGTCGCCAGAGGAAGTTATAGATAAAATTAAACAAACCGAGAGAGCAGTTGGCAGAACTCCAAAGGACAAGTACCTTGGTAAGGTAGTAATTGATATAGACCTAATTAAGTATAACGAAGATGTATTACGTCCTCAAGAACTCGAAAAAGAATATATCCAGCAACTACTGGCCAATTTTGAAATTCCAGAAGAAGTTGAAGAAACTGAAGTGACGGCAGAAGCTGATGAGGCTATAAAAACTGAAGATCCTTTGGAGGTCGAAAAACTTTCTGAGGTTGAAGCAGATGATGATGTCGAAGAATCTGAAGAAAATGCAAAAGCTGAAGAAAAAGAAGCTGAAAAAGCTGAAGGATCTACTGAAGAGGAAGCTAAATAAACCGAACGAGCGTTAAACATAGAATCTATTGCAAAATCTATCTTCTGCATAAACTATTTTCTGGACAAACTATCTAAATATATAAACTATAAGTATTAGTCCGATTAGGATAACGATAGCAACTTAACTTAACCTAGTAATAGACTTAACCCCTTTAACAGCTTTAAGCTTTTTAATAAGCTGCTCAAGCATAGAAGTATCAGCCAGAATAACTGAAATATTTCCTTGAAACAAACCATCGTTTGAATCAATAGAAATAGATCTCATATGCACTCCATCCTCCTTTGAAATGATAGACATTAGATTTGCTACAATATTAATCTGGTCATTTCCTATTACTCTCAATACAGTAGTATAACTTGACGTTCCTGCCTTGCCGGACCAACGAGCTCTAATCACCCTATACCCAAAACGAGAAAATAAATCATGTGCATTAGGACAGCTAGTGCGGTGTATCTTTATACCCTGAGTTGAAACAAAACCAAAAATATCATCACCATAAATTGGGTTGCAACACTTAGCCAACTTATAATCAACTCCGGTTAGGTTCTGATCAATAATCAACTCATCATTCGAAGCAAGTTCATGCTCAGGTGTTTTTAAAGTAAACTCCTCTGCACTTACGGTAGCGAAACTATCTTTCACCTCACTTTCCTTGTGTCCAAGTTCAATATAACGATCAATAACCCAATTGACATCATTTTTACCATTTGCAATATCAACATAAAATTCGGTTACGGTTTTGTATCTTAGTTTCTTTATCAACTGCATCAACAAAGAATCGTCCATCTCAATCTTGCGATTCTTCATTCTGCGCGAAAGAGTTTCTTTGGCAATATCAACTTGCTTGCTAGCCTCTTCTTTAAGCAATTGGCGAATCTTTGTGCGTGCTTTAGAAGTAACAACACTGCTCAACCAGTCTTGCTTGGGCGATTGATGAGACGATGTATTAATCTCAACCTGATCTCCACTTTTAAGTTTATGCTTTATAGGAACATTCTTCCCATTCACTTTACCAGATATACAGGTGGCACCAAGTTTAGAGTGTATTGAAAAAGCAAAATCCAATATAGTTGCTCCTTTGGGAAGCGTAAACAGATCACCTTTTGGAGTGAACACAAATATCTCCTCATCATACAAATTAAGCTTAAAATCGGTAAGCTTTTGGCTAAGATTAGAATCCTTGTTATCCAGTGAATCTCTCAAAGATTGCAACCAACCGTCTAGAGCCGACTCTTCCTTCACACCTTTATATTTCCAGTGAGCAGCAAGCCCCTTTTCGGCAATCTCATCCATGCGCTTGCTACGAATTTGCACCTCAACCCAACGTGAATCGGGACCCATTACAGTAATATGAAGAGACTCGTATCCATTGCTTTTAGGAATTGACAACCAATCCTTTAACCTCTTGGGATTTGGCTGATACATGTCTGTTATAATTGAGTAAACCTGCCAGCATTGACCCTTTTCCTCCTCTTCGGTCGAATTCAAAATAACACGTATCGCGAACAGGTCATATATACTTTCAAACTCAATCTTCTGCTTCTTCAGCTTGTTATAAATTGAGAATATCGATTTTGTACGACCTTTAATTTCATAATTGAAACCTGTATCATTCAGCCTTTCCTTCACAGGCTCTATAAACTCCTGAATATACTTATCGCGCGAACGCTTCGTCTCATTGAGCTTCCTTGCAATAAAGTCATATGTTTCTCTATCAGTATATTTAAGCGACAAATCCTCCAGTTCAGATTTTATGGCGTAGAAACCCAGCCTGTGTGCTAGCGGAGCATACAAATAAGTAGATTCAACAGAGAGGTTAGTTCTTTCTGAAGCATCAATATCTTTTGCCTCACGCATCAATCTCAGATGCTGTGCTATCATTACAAATACAACACGTATATCTTCGGCAATTGAAAGTAAAAGTTTAATATAATTTTCAGATTCAACAGCAGTTTTCTTATCGCTAAACTCACCTACTTTTATTAAACCTTTTAGAATGATTGCGGACTCTTCTCCAAAAGTGTTCATACACTTTTCAATCGTATAACTTCCTTCTGAAACTGGATGTACAAGAAGGATAGCAAGCACAGACGATTGTTTTAGACCAACCTCATCAACAGCAAGTTTAGCAGTACGAATGTCTGCCCAAATCTCATGTTGAACATCTTCAAGCTCGCTTTCATCACATGAATTGATAAAATCTTTCAGTATAGTTTTTAGAACAAGTATAGTTTTTGCATCCCACCTCTCTCTCAAAAAAGAGTACATCTTCTTATAATGCAGCAAAAACTCTTCATTACCCATATTTACGTGGTTACGCATAATCTATCCTAATTTCAAACTAACTGAATTAAACATTACAAATTTACTTTTTTTCTATGTAAAAAGAACTCTATATTAATATAATCATTAAGCAGTTTAAAAATATAGCTTAACTTTGTGATGTAAAACTTTATAAATGACGTATAAAAGAAAAAGCCTATCCATACTACTCATAGTTGCAATAACCTCATTCATGGGCACCTTTTTGGTGTCTGCGGTTAATATTGCCTTGCCATCAATTGAGCACGACTTTTCTCTCTCAGCTCTTCAACTAAGTTGGATAATAACATCATTCATTCTTGGTATGGCGCTGTTTATGCTGCCTTCGGGAGTGTGGGGCGATAGAAGTGACAATAGTAAGCTGTTTAAACTTGGCATTGTAATTTTCACTACGTCATCAATAATATGTTTTCTTGCACCCGATGGTTTCTGGTTGATAGCTGCCCGATTCCTACAAGGTATAGGTGCAGCCTTCACAGGAACAACCGGACAGGCAATTCTAGTATCATCATTTCCACCCGAAAGAAGAGGTCGTGTATTGGGTATTTCAGTTTCTGCGGTATATACCGGATTGGCCTTGGGACCTCTCCTAGGAGGTATTATAACACAACACCTTGGTTGGCGATTGTTATTTCTGATAGCCGCAATCCTTGGTGTCTTCACATTTATCATAGCGGTTTTATACCTCAAAAGCGATAAGAATATAAAAAAACAACCGGTAAAAAACGATTGGGTTGGTATAATTATTTTTATGACCGGATTAACAACCCTCGTGTATGGTTCTTCGCAGATACCTTCAACCACAGGGTGGACACTCATGACAATATCAATATTATTGTTGCTAGTATTTTGGAGGATAGAGAGTAGAACAAAAAACCCTTTATTAAATACTACACTCTTCACACATAACAAGCTCTTTACATACTCAAACTTATCGGCACTCATAAACTACACATCAACCTTTGCCATAGTGTTCTTTCTAAGCCTATATCTTCAGAAAGTACAAAACCTATCTCCACGTGATGCCGGCGCGATAATCATTGCACAACCTATTATGATGGCAATCTTCTCCCCTATTGTAGGCAAAATGTCCGACCGAATACAGCCTCGTTATTTTGCCACTGCGGGAATGGCAATGTGTTCCTCCGGTCTTGCCATGCTAGCCTTTCTTTCACACGACACACCCATATCATACATAATTGGTGTACTTATTTGGGTAGGTTTAGGCTTCGCACTTTTCTCCTCGCCAAATATGAACACCATAATGAGTTCAGTAAACCCCAAACAATATGGTCAAGCCTCCGGGCTTGCATCATCTATGAGGGTATTTGGACAGATTATCAGCATGAGCATTATAACATTTCTCATCACAATAAACTTTGGAGCGCAATCAATAGAAGCCGTTTCAGACGAATTATTTCTAAAAGCTATGCAGTGGGGATTTACGATTTTTGCAATAATTGGAGCAACGGGAATATACTTTTCGTTTTTTAGGGGGAATGTTGAGAAGGGGTGAGGATTGTTTCATCTTAAGCGCATATCTATCTTATTCTATAAAGTACTTCTTTCAATTTAGATTCAACATTAAGATTATCAAACAGCTTTTCAGCTAATTTCAGTGAGCTTTCAAAAGACTAACGTAAGTTTTCAGGATTTAAATCAGATGTTATTGTTTTGTATTCTGAATACCAAATCTGGTCAATATCTTTTTCAAGACTTTTTGTTGGGCTTTCCCAATGTTGCGTTTTATTTGTTGATTTATCGTTTATCAGGTCATACCCATGTCGTCCAATATTCCCGTTAAATTTCCCCGATTCAATTTCCGTAAGATTGGGAGTATCTTCCTTGGAATTATTATTTCACTCAACTAACCTCGGGTAAGATAAAACGCACACCTTGTATCGTCCTTATGTTCTCCTTATACATTCATAAGCAAAACATATATAAAACATAACTCAAATATATTTTAAATAAGCATCAAATCCCTTTGAGAAAGCTTGGGTACGGTGACGATACCGATTCTTACAGAACTATAGTGGGCAAGGTGTATCATGAAGCGATTGCGGGAGAATATCCCAATTTCACTATCAATTATAGTAAGATAAAAATTGCTGATGGTGAATTGGAGTTAGCCGCCGGTATTGAGTTTGAATTTGATGAGTCAAAAAATTGCGTGTTGTTTAAGCTCAACGAAACTCACTTTTGGGTTTATTTTTCTTCACATACTTTGCAGATGAATTCAGAGAGTTTGTATATTAAATAAACAGACTGCTTTAGTCTACTTTGCGAAGTTGATACCTATACATTGTATAAGTGGAATGTAATAGATGAAAAATTATTATCTTTGCAACTTCAATTAAAACAACAATTTTTCAACATAATGGCAAAGGTATTAAAGGAGATTACTCCCAGAAGCGAAGATTTTTCACAGTGGTATCAAGATTTAGTTATTAA
>CAZYGE010000017.1:0-37713 GCA_964647535.1 uncultured Proteiniphilum sp. | reverse complement strand
TTCAATGCGAGAAGGCTTTACAACAATATCAACCGGTTCTTTGACTCCTTCTTTTAACATTCTATCAATTAACCTCCCTGTTTCATAACCCCCTTTTTCAACATCTGTAACAATTGAAGATATAGGAGGGTCAGATAAATTGCATATCAAATCATCATTATCGACACCTAACAGGGATATCTCCTCAGGAATTTTTATATTATTAATTCTACATATTTGAGACATTCGTAAAGCAAAATCGTCATCACATGCAAAGAGACCCACAGGTTTAGGCAAAGATATCAGCCACTCATCCAATTCAACATGCACGTCACTCCACTCCTTTCCTCCAAGGTCTTCACTTTCGAAATAGTAAAAATTTCCACCATATCTCTCAACTTCTGCTCGAAATCCAGCAGCTCTTTCCTGTGACCAAATCACATCCTTATTACCATAAAAAGCAAAATTGCGAAATCGCCGTTTAATAAAAAACTTTGCAGCCATTTTACCTGTGCCATAATAATCACCTGTAAGGTTTGAAAAAAAAGGACTTCTGGATTTAAAGTTCTGAAGTACAACAGGAATATTTAAAGTGGATAGTAAATTTGTGCCTTCATGGTCCCATTTTGCTAAAATTGCATCTGCTTCCCAGCTTTTGGCCCATTCCACTATACCCTTTTTTCCATACATCGTTTTGTAATAGGTAGGTAGTCTATAAAATAACCATGGTCCGTGGTCTTTAGAGTATTGAATTAAGCCACGGAGTAAACGACGACTAAATTCACTTGAATAATCAATAAGTATCAGAATTCTTTTCATGTTTATCCTCATTTAACGCAACTAAGAACAATTAAGTCTCAAATATAGATACTAAAAATCATTGAACAAAAACTATTAACGCAATTATAGTTATATTAAGAACTAGAAGAGGCGAATTCTAGTTTTCATTACCCCCCTCATCATCCTTTCATTGTAACCTCATATTTAATTGTAGAGAACTAAATGAATATTATACCAAGAATCTATTTGTCTTAGAATTTTGTTGTGAATTATTTTAAAATGATAATTTGAATAAATATTAGATTGTAGGGGGCTTACGTGAAAAATGTTCCGAAGCCGGTAAATACAATATTAAAAGGAATACGAATATAATTGGGGGTATAGGTGAAGAGATAATTGTGGCTTGTCAAATCTTACAGATTATAGTTATCTTTTCTCTGATATTAGTAATGAATTTGTGATTAATTTTTTTATGAGATCCAACAAAAATCCTGAAAATTTAGCAGTTCTAATTTATAAACGAATTGCATTAAATAGAATTCCACACTACTCCTTGACAAGAAGTAGTGTGGAATAGGTTTAAATAGAGTATTTCGAGAAGTTCGTGTTAATCATGCTACCTGTCTCTTTAAGAGCATGATGGAATGCGAAACAACTATAAATATCCTGAGGTATATGACCTTTTACACCTCTGTTAATGTATTCGTGAAGCAATGGACGATAATCTGGATGAGCGCATTTTTCTATAAGTTCTTCTGCTCGTTTTCTTGGGCCTTTACCTCTTAAATCTGCAACACCATATTCTGAAACCACGATTTTTACCGAGTGTTCATTATGATCTTCATGTGTAACCTTTGGAACTATGCAACTGATTGCGCCATTCTTAGCGGTTGATGGTGTAAGAAAAACAGATAGGTATGAGTTGCGTGTGAAATCTCCGGAGCCCCCGATACCATTCATCATTTTCGTGCCATTGACATGTGTAGAGTTCACATTTCCAAAAATATCGACCTCAATTGCTGTATTCAGAGATATAATCCCTAAACGACGTGCAAGACCCGGGTTATTAGAAATTTCTGAAGGTCTGAGAACTAGTTTATTTTTAAAGAATGGAAGGTCATCATAAAACTTGTTCAACACTTCATTACTCACTGTTAGAGAACAACCGCTTGCAAATGAAATGTTACCGCTTTGCATCATATCAATTACTGCATCTTGAATAACTTCAGTGTAAACTTCAAAACGAGGGATTAAGGGATTGTTTCCCATAGATGAGAGCACTGCGTTTGCAATATTTCCCACACCGGATTGTATTGGGAGAAAATGTGCGGGAATTCTTCCAGCTTTAAGTTCAGAAACAAAGAACTCAGCTACATTATTACCTATCGTAGCAGTTACTTCATCAACTGGAGCAAAGCCTCCTCCTTCTGCTTCTTTGTCTGTTTCAACAACGTAAATTTTGTCGGGATTTACTTTTACATATTCAAGTCCGATGCGATTCTGTACTTCGTAAATAGGAATTTCTCGACGTTTTGGTGGATCTTGTAACTCATAAAGGTCGTGAATACCACGAAGCTTAGACGGTACCTTTTTGTTGAGCTCAACAATTACTATGTCTGCCAATCTTGCAATTGTTGGAGTTATTCCTACACCACTGGTAGGAACAATTTCTCCCTTTTCAGTAACATCACATGCTTCTATAACCGCAACATTAATTTTACCTAGGAAACCATACCTAATTTCTTGTGCCAACTGCGAAAGATGCATATCAAAAAAATCGAATTCGCTATTATTAAGTGCGATACGCATGTCTTTGTTAGTCTGATACGGTGTACGCATTTTAATAGCTTTTGCTCGCGCAAGTTCCCCATCAATGGAGTCACCTGTAGATGCACCTGTAAAAACTCCTATTTTAAAAGGATTACCTTTTTCGTGTTCCTGCTTAGCCTGGTTTGCAATTGCCACAGGAACAACTTTTGGGCAACCGGCATGTGTAAAGCCGCTAAAACCTACATTATCATTGTTTTTTACAAGTGATGCTGCTTCATCGGCACTAATAAATTTTAAAGCCATTATAACTATTATATATTATTGATTTATTTTTGAATGATTGTACTTGTTACGAATGGATACTGATCTATGTGTTATTTTTAATACCTCCTATTTACAATCTCACTGTAGACAATCCCCTTAATCATTTCATTTCTGCGATTATCTCCGGTTAAATCTCTGATAATTGAGTGATTTGACACTAATTTTTCATCATAAAAGTTGCCTGTGGATTCAACAGACTCTTCTTCTGAATCATAGATAGAGTCTGTGTCGTTTGTATAAAATGAACTCCCCAGTGTAGATTCTTTTTTAAAATCAGTAACTAAATCGAGTGAAGACTGAAAAGAAACTTCTCCTTCTTTTCCACGGTTATCGTAAGTTTTATTTTTAAAGATTTTAGGAAGTTTTTTCTCAGGGATTGGAGGGGGTATGCTTCTGTAAAGAGGAGGTGGGTCATCGTATTCTATCTCTTCTGTTTTAAAAGAACGCGGTTTCTGCTCTGATTGTTGATTCTGTTCGTTTTTTTTCTTTCTGGAATCATTAAAAAATCCCAATATCATGAAAACTAAAAGAATGATTATATAAAATAGGTCTCCGAAGTCCATAATTTGATTAATTTTGTAATAGGACAAAAATAGTAATATTTCATCTGTTTAAGAATGTTTTTGGTGAAAAAAAATCGAGAGCAACTTCACAGTTACTCTCGAGCATTTAACCAAAACCTTAACTATGAAAAAAAATTATTTTTTCCTTATCACAAAAATAGGATAAGAATCGTTATTATGCAACAATTACCCACTTAAAACTAGTATTTAACTTTTCTTAGTCAGTATTACAGCAATAATCACAGTTTAAAAAGTTCCAAGAAAATGATTAATTCAGAATCAACAAAAAATAAAAAACTTTATATTGAAACCTATGGCTGTCAGATGAACGTGGCTGACACGGAGGTAGTGGCATCAATTATGGAAATGGATGGATATAGCTTGACTCAAGAGCACAAAGATGCAGATGCCATATTCGTTAATACGTGCTCCATTAGAGAAAATGCCGAACAAAAAGTAATCCAAAGACTGGAGTATTTCAACTCATTGAAAAGAAAAAGAAAAGATAATTTGATTGTTGGTGTGCTCGGATGTATGGCAGAAAGAGCAAAATCAGAGCTTATTGACAATCATAACGCTGATGTGGTTGTGGGTCCCGATGCATATCTCGATCTCCCCAATTTGGTTGGCGCTGCTGAGCAGGGCGAGAAGGTTATGAATGTTGAGCTGTCCAAAACAGAAACGTATAAAGATGTTATACCACTGAAACTCAGTGGAAGCAATATATCAGGATATATCTCAATAATGAGGGGATGCGATAAATTTTGCACATATTGCATAGTTCCCTTCACACGTGGAAGAGAAAGAAGCAGAGAGCCTGAAAGCATCCTCAAAGAATTAGATGTAATGCAGAAAAAAGGCTTCAGAGAAGTGGTTCTGCTTGGACAAAACGTTAATTCATACAAGTTCAAAGAGCATGAACAAATTGTAGATTTTCATAATCTTCTTGCTTTAGTCGCTGAAGCAGCTCCCAATATGAGGATACGCTTCACAACATCTCACCCTTGGGATATGAATAACGAAACACTTGAAACTATTGCGAAGTATAAAAACTTGGCTAATTATATACACCTTCCGGTTCAATCAGGAAGTTCACGTATGTTGAAGCTTATGAACAGAAGGTATGATCGTGAATGGTATTTGGAAAGAATTGCAGCTATCAAAAAAATAATCCCCAACTGCGGGCTTTCCACAGATATAATGTGCGGTTTTCATACCGAAACTGAGGAGGATCACATCGAAACTTTAACCCTAATGCGTGAAGTGGGTTTTGATTCAGCATTTATGTTTAAATATTCTGAGCGTCCGGGAACTTATGCAGCAAAGAAACTCGAAGACAATATTCCTGAAGATATCAAATCAAGAAGATTACAAGAAATAATAGATTTGCAACTTGAGCTTTCACGTGAAAGCAATGAGAAGGATGTTGGGAAAGAATTTGAGATATTAATTGAAGGATTCTCTAAACGCTCAAGAGAGCAGTTATTTGGACGAAACGAACAAAACAAGGTTATTATATTCGATAAAAAAAATCACCGTATTGGCCAGTTTGTAAAGGTTAAAGTTAACAGCTTTACTTCTGCCACCTTATTTGGCGAAACCGTCGAAACTCATTGAATAAGATTGAGTTTTCCAAAACAATTTAGCACATAAAACGTTTTAACTATTAGAAGTCTTAAAAAGGCAGTTTTAGAGTTACCTAAAAAAGATAAATAACAAACTATTAAACGAAAAAATTATGAAATCAGAAGCAAAATTATTATTAGGTTTAGGAATTGGCATGGCATTAGGTGCTGCAGTTGGTTATATTATGGGAACCGATAAAAGAGAAGAATGGCTAGATCAGGCTAATGAGTTTGCAGATAAAGTAAGAGCTAATGTTAAAACTGCTGTATATAAAGGAAAAAGTGAAGTTCATGATTTGAAAGAAGATATCGATGATTTGGCCGACATAGCAAAGAAGGAGTTGTCAAAGCAATAATATATCTAATTTGATATAATAATGGAAGAAAAAAAAGTAAGTACGCTGTTTGAAGAGATTAGAGATGATATTAAAAAATACATCTCCAGCACTCTTGAACTCGGAAAACTGGAAGCATACGAAAAGTTCAGCATTGGCTCAAGCGCTCTAATATTTGGTCTTTTGCTGGGAGGAGTTTTATTGATTTCTCTGTTGTTTTTATTTATAACTGCAGGTTTGTATCTTGGAGAGCTGCTTAATAGTATGTGGCAAGGATTCGGTATTGTTACCGGATTCGCAATATTAATTTTGATAATAATATTGTTAACCAGAAAAGCAATTAAGAATACAGTAACAAACCGAATCGTAAGCTTTCTCTTGAAAAAGGATGATAATCTGTAAAATAACAATAAAATGGGTAAGTATAAATTAAATCCATTAGAAGAATTACGATTGGAGAAAAGGCGACATAAAGAAGAGCGGGCAATCGCAAGCCAGCGCTTATCTTATGAACTACAGTATCTGAGTGATAATTGGGGCTCAATGCTTACTAAAGAGATTACCACTTCTGTTAAATCAAGATTTACAGAAGCATTTCATAGTCTCTCTGCACCTTCAACTACCTCTGTGACTCCATTTACTACAAAAAGACATTCTTCATGGCTAAATAATACAGCAATGCAAATTATCATGTCTAATTTACCTTTTATGCGTTCAGTTGCATGGAGATTTGCTAAACCCGCACTGATTACATATAGTGCAAAAAAAATATCATCTTTGGTCTTCGGAAGAAAAAGAAGGAGAAAATAAAAAAACACTATTTCAGATTAGCTCTGTGAACGGTGGTTACACCGTTCACTTTTGCTATTTTAGAACATAGTTGGTTAACTTCATCTGCGCTATGAACATGCAAATTAAATACTCCTTCAAAAATTCCATCATTTGAAGAAACATTAACACTCTGTATATTAACAACCATATCTTCGGCCAATTTGGCTAATATAGATGCCAGAAGACCCACCCTATCAATTCCTGTAAACACAATAGATGCAAGGAATGAATATTGACGGTAATCTCCCCATACAACATCTATTAATCTGTCACCATAATTAGATTTTAGTTTGAGACCTGTCTGACATGATCTTTTATGTACTTCAACATCCTCCTGCTCGGTAACTATTCCAAATACGTCATCTCCCGGCAATGGGTGACAGCAAGAAGGTACAATAAAGTTTTTACGGAAATTAATTTCTTCTAATTTATATACTGCTCTTCTATCTACTTTTGGTTTTTCTAAAATCACAGTGTTTAACTGCACATCAACTCTGTATTCATTCTTATCCTTATATTTATCTGAGTTGTTAGTTTCCTTGTCATTATTGCTTTTCGATTTATTTTCTGTAGAAGGTTTTTTAATAGCGCTCATCGCCTGTTTTACATACCTCGTAAAAAGGTTATCTGTTTTTTCCGATTGATTTTTGACTTTTACGAAGGCCTGCTTATCATTAGGAAGTACAACATCATTATTACCAATTAAAAAATAAAGATCCTCTTTGTTCTCTGCATTAAACCTATGCAAGATCTTGTTGAAAGTTGTGTTGTCTATTTCTTCATTATCAAACAATTCTTCAAGCAGTTTTTGCCCTCTTTCGGCAATGCGTCTGCGCTGACGCCTAAGCGAAGCTTCTATTTTGGTTCTTGCCTTTGCAGTTGATACGAAACTTAACCATTCAGGTTGTGGATAAACCGATTGGGAAGTTAGTATTTCAATCTGATCCCCACTATTTAGCTTCTGACTTAATGGAACAAGTGTGTGATTTATTTTAGCACCTAGGCAATGATCTCCAACTCTGGTGTGTATTGAATATGCAAAGTCTAGAGCCGTAGCACCTTGTGGAAGGGTTTTAATTTCTCCTTTTGGCGTAAACACAAAAATCTCTGACGAAAAGAGATTCATTTTCACAGTGTCTAGAAAATCTATTGCGTTGGGATTAGGATTAGCCAATATTTCTTGAATAGTTTTAAGCCATTTCTCAAGCTCATTATCTTCTTCAATTCTCCCTTCTTTATATTTCCAGTGTGCGGCAAATCCTTTCTCGGCAATGTCATCCATACGCCTACTTCTGATTTGTATTTCAATCCATTTACCATCTGGTCCCATAACTGTTAAGTGCAAAGCTTGATAACCATTGGCTTTAGGATGACTTACCCAGTCGCGTATACGATCTGGACGCAGCTTATAAATATCGGTAATTGCAGAATAGATATCCCAGCATTGCTTTTTTTCATCAATACCCGGAGTCATTTCAAATACAATGCGAACAGCAAAAAGGTCATATACTTCATTAAAATCAATGCCTTTATTTTGCATTTTATTCCATATAGAGTATACCGACTTTACTCGTGCACGCATCTCATATTCAATCCCCATTTTATTTAACGATTCAATAACGGGTACTGCAAAATTTTCATACACCTTACTCCTTTCCGGAGCAGTGTTTTCTATCTTTTTAGTAAGTTCTGTAAATGTTTCGGGATGTTCATATTTAAAACAAAGCTCTTCCAACTCTGTCTTAATTGCAAAAAGCCCCAAGCGATGTGCCAAAGGGGCATAAATATAGAGAGTTTCGCCAGTAATCTTATACTGCTTAGTAGACGACATAGAAGATAGAGTTCGCATATTATGCAAGCGGTCTGCTATCTTTATCAGAATCACTCGTATATCATCTGACATGGTAAGTAGAAGTTTGCGAAAATTTTCTGCCTGTGCAGAAACATTTTCTCCAAACATTCCACTGGATATCTTTGTAAGACCATCTACAATACCTGCTATTTTTTCTCCGAAAAGTGCTTTTAAATCTTCAACAGTATAATCGGTATCTTCCACTACATCATGTAATAAAGCTGCAGAAATTGAGGTAGACCCAAGACCTATTTCTTTGGATACAATACGGGCTACCGCCAAAGGATGCATAATGTACGGTTCACCCGAACGACGTCGAGCTCCTTTATGAGCCTCTTTAGCCATATTGAATGCACGGGTTATTACATCAACCTTCCTTCGGTGATTTGAGTTCAGATAGTCGTTTATAAGACCTTGAAATTCTTCTTCAATAATCTGATCTTCATCAACCACTATTTTCTCATTTTCTATCATATGTGTTTTTGGACTCAATTATAAGTGATACGTTTAATACTAATACCTCAAGACGAAATTACAAATAATTCCTGAGTTATGCTATACTTCTGTTTTGGATTTGAACAAAAACCAGATATCTTTGTTTCTTCATTCATCGGGGGTGCCCTATCGGGCTGAGATCATACCCAAACTACCTGATCCGGATAATGCCGGCGGAGGGATAAAAGATCACATAAGTGATTGTTGGTATACGTCTTATTTTTATCCCCTTTTTTATTTAACAAACTTGATGTAGTAATTCCGGTGTGAGAATTGACGGAATTGAACATCGTAAAATTTTTATGTAAATGAAAAAGGTTATCTTTTTGTTTTTGCTGGTATTTTTATCAGCTAAAGGTTATCAATTACAAGCAGTGTCACCTGACAGTCTAAACCACATACAACTGGAAGAGGTGGTTGTCTCGGGAACACGAGCAGGAGTAAATACTCCGGTTACTTATTCAAACATATCCAAATCGGATATAAAAAAAGAAAATGCAGCCAGAAACATTCCGGCCATTTTACAAACAACGCCTTCTTTAGTTTCCTTTACTGAAGATGGTCTTGGAGTAGGTAACACTTATTTAAGAATTCGTGGAACGGACGCAACGCGTATAAATGTTACACTAAATGGGATGCCACTAAATAATCCTGAAACCCAAGAGGTGTTTTGGGTGAATCTTCCGGATCTCTCAAATTCACTACAAAACATACAGATTCAGAGAGGAGTTGGTACTTCAACCAATGGATCGGCAGCATTTGGTGCAAGCATTTCACTACAAACTACAGGTGCCAATTCAGAGCCATATGGCGAAGCTTCTACCTCTGTAGGAAGTTACGGTACATTTCTGTCTAATATTGCTGCAGGAACTGGAATCTTAGACAACGGACTTTCTTTCGACGCACGTTTTTCAAGAGTTCTTGGTGAAGGATATATTAGAAATGGTGGTGTGGATCACACTAATTTTAATGCATCTATGTCTCATTATACAGATAGACAATTAATACGTTTGACTTATTTAAAGGGAGTGCAACATACCGGAATCACCTGGGAGGGGGTATCAGATGAGCAGATGCAAGATCCTGAATATGGCAGACAATATAATCCTGCCGGTGAATATTACGATGATGCAGGCAATCGTTTATATTATGATAATGAGACAGACAATTATTATTCTGATATCATACAGTTAACACTTTCCAGAGAATTAAACAGACGTCTTGTACTTAACGCAGGACTAAGCTATAATCATGGTTATGGATATTATGAGAATTATAGATATAACAGAAGATATTCCGATTTCGGACTTGATCCACAAACCGTCGACGGTGTAACTTACGAAAGGACCGATTTTATCCGCCAAAAACTTATGAGAAACGATTTCTACGTAGCTAACTTAGGGCTTAATTATGTAAGGGATAGGTTGAATCTAACATTTGGAGGAATGTACAGTTATTATTATGGTGACCACTATGGAAAACTTCCATGGATAAAGCATAGTGAGAATATTTCTGAAAATTTTGAATGGTATCAAAATCTTGGAGAGAAAACTGAATTCAACTTTTTCACTAAAGCAGATTATCAGATTAATGATTTAATTTCGCTATTTGGTGATTTACAGTACAGACACGTAAACTATGAATTTAGCGGTATGGATGACGACCTTGAAGATTTGACAGGAAGTTTCAATTATAACTTTTTTAATCCTAAAGCGGGTATATCTATACGATTTAACGATCAAAACCAGCTGTATGCTTCAATTGCAGTTGGGCAGCGTGAACCACTTAGAGCTGATCTCAAAGATGGGATTAAAGGTGGAGGTGTTGATCCCATACAACCTGAAAAAATGGTTGACTATGAGCTGGGATACCGTCATAGGAGTGCGACGGGTAGTGAACTTGGTGCCAATCTATATTTAATGGATTATAGCAACCAGATGGTTCAAACCGGTAGACTTACGGATATAGGTTACAAATTAATGGAGAACGTAAAAAATAGTTATCGCGCAGGTCTTGAATTGGAAGCAGTGGTGCCATTATGGAACAATAAGTTTCGAGTAGATGCCAATGCTACATTTAGCACAAATAAGATTAAGAACTATGTGGCATGGTTTGACCACTACGATAATCAGGAAAACTGGAATTGGGAAGGACAAATTTCAGAAGAGTTGGGCACAACAGACATTTCATATTCTCCAAATGTTATAAGTTCAATTGTAGCCACATGGCAGCCGATATCATCCTTTTATATGAATCTTACGGGCAAATATGTAAGCAAGCAGTATATGGATAATACTTCGGATGATGCTAAATCAATTGATGCATATTTCGTAAGTAATTTTTCTGCAGGTTATACATTCAATAAAACAAACATCGGTACTTTCAATCTGCAGATTTTTGCAAATAATATTTTCAATAAAAAGTATGTTGCTAACGGTTGGGCAGCCACCGATACTTTCGCAGATGGCACCTCAATTAATTGGATAGGGTACTATCCTCAAGCAACTCGCAATTACATGGCTAGACTTACTTTATCGTTCTAATATTTTAATATAAAAACCTGGTCTGTTTACATATTCGTTATAACAGACCGGGTTATTATTAATACACTGATTTATTTAATGCAAACAATTGAAATAATAGGAGCTATAATTGGTTTACTCTATTTGTACCTGGAATATAACGCAAATAAATGGTTATGGCCGGTAGGAGTATTGATGCCGATTGTCTACATATACATATTCTTCCAAAGCAAGTTCTATGCAGATATGGGAGTAAATATGTATTTCTTTTTTGCAAGTATTTATGGATGGATTCACTGGAGTAAACACCGAAGAGGTCCGGAAGAGGAACTAGCTGTAACTCACACACCAATTAAGTTTATTCTACCTCTTGTAATTATTGGATTTTTATTATTTGCTCTATTAGCGTTTATTTTAATAAATTATACAGATAGCCCTGTTGCTTATGGTGATAGTTTTACCACTGCCTTGAGTATATTAGGCATGTGGCTATTGGCACGCAAGCATCTTGAACACTGGTGGTTCTGGATTGTGGTTAATGTAGTTTCCAGCGTATTGTATGTGTGGAAAGGACTATACCCAACTTCAATACTATTTGCTATTTATTCAGTAATTTCGGTATTTGGGTATTTCAAATGGAAAAATATGATGAGAGTTCCTTCTTAACCCACAATTGCATCAGTAAGCTCCTCTACAGTAAAGCCTACAAAATAAGGTGTCGTATTTATAGAAGATAAAAATTTGTGAATTTCTTCAGGACTATACCTCACCCCTTTAAAAAGATTCTGGACTTCGGTTAGATCACTTTTGACTCCGAAGAATGTTCCAAAGAAAGTAATATCTATAATAACACCTTTCTTAGTATTGATGAAAACTTGTATTTTACCTCCCGGGTAACGTCGTTCGCGAACAATATCCGCTACCGGATTAGAACCAAAATTCCAATCCCAATTACCAAATTTATTTTGCCTGTTTTTCTCTATTTCGTTTAATTCTTGATCAGTAAAATCATACTCTTTCATTTCAGGGTATTTTTTCTTCATATGATCAAGTATCTTATCGGCAAACTCATCTATAGTAATTTTATCTTTTAGATGTGGCAGGATGTTTGTGACTCGACTTCGCACAGACTTAACTCCCTTGGCATCAACCACTTCCTTTGAAGTCTCGAGCGCTTTTGACAAAACAGTTAGATCTACATCAAATAATAAACATCCGTGATGCATCACTCTACCATCTAGATATGCCTGGGCATTACCACATATTTTTTTTTCATCTATTGTAATGTCATTCCTTCCGGAGAATTCTGCCTCTACTCCCAACTCTTTTAAAGTTTGAATAACAGGTTCCGAGAAAGCTTTAAAATCAAAACTCTTGCTATCCTTGCTTTCATTTGAAATAATTGTATAGTTTAAATTATTCAGGTCATGATATACTGCTCCCCCACCCGATATTCTTCTGACAACATGTATTCCTTGTTCTTTAGTGAAACCCTCATTTATTTCTGCAAGTGTATTCTGGTTCTTACCAACAATTATTGAGGGCTCATTTATCCAAAGTATGAATATCTTGTCAAGATGGGTAAGATTCTTAAAACAATATTCTTCCAGCGCAATGTTGAAATCCGGCTTATTTGACTCATTAACTATATATATCATTTTTTTGCTCCTTCAATAATAGTAACGGATATTTAAAATTTAAATAACCCGATCTGGTTTTAAAACAGACCGGGTTAATATCAATAAAATAAGTGTATTTATTTCTTTTTCTTTGGAATAATATGAACGGCTTCACCAAGAACAT
This sequence comes from uncultured Proteiniphilum sp., assembly GCA_964647535.1. Taxonomy (GTDB): domain Bacteria; phylum Bacteroidota; class Bacteroidia; order Bacteroidales; family Dysgonomonadaceae; genus Proteiniphilum. The sequence continues at coordinate 24,834 of CAZYGE010000017.1, read as the reverse complement.
CTGCAAAAGCTTCAAAGATTGCTTCTGAGTATGTAGGGTGTCCATATATTGTATTTACAACTTCTTGCACAGTTATCTCCATCTCCATGATTAATGAAGCCTGAGTTATTAGCTCTGCTGCAGAAGGTCCAATTATATGTACACCAAGTACTTCTCCATAACGGTCGTCGGCAATGACCTTAACAAAACCTTCAGCCTCGCTGGAAGCAAGAGCTCTTCCATTAGCAGAGAAATCAAAACGTCCTATACGAACATCATCGCCATATTTTTCTTTAGCCTGCTTTTCAGTTAAGCCTACCATAGCCACTTCGGGCAATGTGTATACAACAGATGGAGTTGAGAGTAGTTTCACAGATCTATGGTTACCTTTTACTGCATTTTCAGCTGCAACCTCACCCATACGGAACGCCACATGTGCAAGCATCTTAATACCATTTATGTCACCAGGTGCGTAAATTCCTTTTACGCTGGTTTCCATATACTGGTCTACTTTAATTCTTCCTTTATCTGTGTCAAATTTAACTTCACCCAGAGCTTCCAAATCGGGTACACGACCAATAGCTAAAAGAGCTTTATCTGCGATAACAGAATCCTTACCTTCTATTTTTATCTCAATTTTATCCCCATTATCTACAACCTCCTTTACCTTCGCAGATGTAACAACTTCAATTCCCTTTTTCTTAATTAGCTTAGTTAATTCATCAGTAACATCATCATCGAACATTGATACAATATGATCTTGCATCTCAACAATAATTACTTTGGAACCAAGTCCGGCAAAAGAAAGCCCCATTTCGGCACCAATTACACCACCACCTAAAACCACCATTGTTTCAGGTACTTCTTTTATATCAAGCAGATCATCACTTGTAAGAACCTTATCGTTCTTTATACCCGGTATGTCAATCATAAATACCTTAGATCCTCCCGCAAGAACAATCTTATCTGCTTTTATAATTTGATTATCATCAACAACAACATCTTTATTCTTATTGATTTTACCAAATCCTTTATAGATATCAACACCGTTGGATTTCAATAGAGCTTCAACACCGCTTGTAAGTTTTTTAACCACACCGTTTTTGAATTCTACAACTTTGTTCATATCAATCTTTATCTCAGGATTTTCAATGATAATACCCCTCGATGCAGCATTTTTTATTTGCTCAACTATTTCTACATTTTTCAGATAGGCCTTTGATGGAATACAACCTACATTTAAGCATGTGCCACCAAATATCCCTTTTTCAACAATAGCAACTTTAGCTCCAAGTTGTGCAGCTCTAATCGCAGCAACATAACCTGCAGGACCACCGCCAATTACAACCAAGTTATAACTGTCCTCAAGGCGAATCATTCGTTTGTCCTCTTCAGTTTCTTCTTCACTTGTGTTTTCAAACTCCTCGGGCATCAAAGTGTCAACCGATTCGTTTTCATCACCAATGTAACCAATAACCGTAGTTACAGGAACTGTCTCATCGTCATGATGAACTATTTTCAGTAGAGTACCGGTGTTCTCAGCCTCGATCTCCATACTGGTTTTGTCGGTCATAATTTCAAGGATAATCTCCCCCTCTTCAACTGGATCACCCTCTTTCTTTAACCATTTTACAATTTGCCCCTCGGTCATGTCAATACCTGCTTTGGGCATGATTATTTCAAAAGCCATATCTTATCTTTTATTTTCTATTTTTATTTAAGTCAAAATACTTCCAAATCATTTATCTATTATAAGGTTGTATTATTAAATCTACTCCTTCATATTAGTAATGATAAGGGATCTTCTAGTGCCGCTTTCAAATCGGTCATGAACTTTGCTCCCGTGAGTCCGTCAATCACTCTGTGATCTGCGGTCAAGCTTATCTTCATTATGGGACGAATAACAATCTCTCCATCAATAGGCACTGCTCGTTGTTGTGTTGAAGAAACACTCAAGATAGCTGAATTTGGTTGATTAATGATTGCAGTAAACTCATCCACACCGTACATACCTAAATTACTGATAGTGAATGTACTTCCTGCCTGTTCATCCGGTTGCAACTTTTTAGATAAAGTACGCTCGGTTAGATCTTTCATTGCAACAACAAATTCGCTTAAAGACATTTTATCGGCGCCTTTAACAACCGGAACAAGCAATCCTTCATCTAAACCTACTGCCATGCCAAGATTAACATAATTGTGGAATGTAATCTCTGTTGCATCCTTATTAAGAGTCGAATTTACATACTTGTGTTTCTTCAATGTCTTTATAACGGCCATTGATATTAAGTCGGTTACAGTTACCTTCTTATCGGTCTTCTCCATAATTGGATCGATTAATTTCTTGCGAAGGGCAAGCAACTCGGTCATATCAATCTCCCAAGTCTGTATAAAGGTGGGTGCACCAAAGAAACTTTCTGACATGCGTTTAGAAATTATTTTACGCATTTGTGTCATTGGTACTGTTTCAGTATCACCTTCCGTGGAGAACTCATCAAATTTTTGTCCTTTGTCTACTTTAGCTGGAGACTGCCCCTGACTATCTCTGGCCGCTTTAGGCGCTGGTGATACCATTTGGTAACCATAATCATCCAGCATAAATCGAGATTTAATCTCAGGATCGTCTATAAACTGAAGAACATCATCCTTCATTACTTTATTACGATATCCCGTTCCTGTTACCCCTTTAAGATCTATATTATGCATATCGGCAATACGCTGTGCAAGAGGAGAGACATGTGTTTTATCTTCATAATTGAAACCGGCCACATCATCTTTATGAATTCGTCCTTTATATCCTGTACCGGATACGGTAAACAGATCCACACCCAAACGTTCAGCCAGTTTTCTTGCAGCTGGTGTTGCTCTCAACTTTTTATTTTCCATTCACTCAGTTTTTATCGGTTATTGACTAATCTGAGGATATACTTCCTTATACGTTCAACACTTGGAATCATTGCACTCTCCAATGTCTGGTTGTAAGGAATTGGTACATCTTCACCTGCAAGTCTGAGTATCCGACCATCTAAATAATCAAATGCTTCACTTTCAGCTATAGTTGCTGCAACCTCACCAATAAACCCACTGGTTTTATGAGCATCATTAACTAAAAGCACTTTTCCTGTCTTCTTAACAGATTGTATTACTGTATCTTTATCTAATGGAGCCAGTGTCCTTAAATCAACAACTTCAACTTCAACTCCTTCAGCTTCTTTCACCTCTTCAGCAGCCTGCATTACTCTCTCAAGCATACGACCATATGTTACAACAGTTACATCCTTACCTTCCTTTTTTATTTCTGCCTTTCCAATAGGAAGCACAAATTCCGGATCTAGAGGCACTTCGCCTTTCATGTTGTATTGAGCTTTATACTCAAGGAATATAATTGGGTTATTATCTCTAATGGCCGCTTTAAGCAATCCTTTTACGTCTGATGGTGTTCCGGGTGCAATAACTTTTAATCCGGGTATATGTGTAAACCATGCTTCAAGCGACTGAGAGTGCTGAGCTGCTGATCCAACTCCTCCACCGGCTGCAGCACGAAATACGACAGGTATTTGCCCTTTACCACCATACATATATCTTGTTTTGGCAGCTTGATTAACAATGTTGTCCATCATATAAACGATGAAATCCATAAACGCAACATCAACAATCGGTCGCAATCCGGTCATTGCAGCACCAACTGCTGCTCCTGAAATAGCATTCTCGGAAATAGGTGTATCTCGCACTCTTTCCTTACCAAACTCTTCCAACATACCTACTGATGTGCCGAAATCACCACCAAAAATCCCAACGTCTTCTCCCATTAGGAATACATTCTCATCGCGACGCATCTCTTCAGACATTGCCATTATAATTGCATCACGGACAGACATTAATTTTGTTTCTTTTTCCATTTATATTTATCTGAGCTGTTTTTTATTTTCTAATTGAAATCACTTTTAGTATCAGGGTGCAAAAATATCCTCGAAAGCCGATTCTAATGTAGGTTCGGGACTACTTAGTGCAAATTTGACTGACTCTTCAACGTCATCCTCAGATGCTTTTTCAACAGCTTCTATCTCCTTTTCGGTTGCAAGATTATTATCTAACAAATATTTTTTGAAACGAGGAATCGGATCTTTCTGCTTCCACTCATCTACCTCTTCTTTTGTGCGATATTTACCTGGGTCTGAAGTAGAATGTCCCAAATAACGGTATGTTATAGATTCAACTAATACAGGCCCATTACCATCACGCACATATTTCACTAGCTCTTCAAACTTGTCATAAACAGCCATCAAATCGTTACCGTCTTCAATGAAATGTCCTGGGATTCCGTAAGAGCTAGCACGCTTATAGTTATAATCGATATTAATAACATCGCTAATAGGTGTGCTGATACCATACATGTTATTTATTGAATAGAAAATAACAGGTAAATTCCAGATAGAGGCCATATTTAATGTTTCATGGAATGTACCTTCATTGCATGCACCATCACCAAAAAAGCAAACAACTATTTTGCCTGTTTTCTTTACTAACTGAGTTAGTGCTGCACCAATAGCCATACCCATTCCACCTCCAACGATACCATTCGCTCCAAGGTTTCCACCATCAAGATCGGCAATATGCATAGAACCGCCCTTACCTTTACATGTTCCGGTAGCCTTTCCCATAATCTCAGCCATCATTTCATTGAGATCTATCCCCAATGCAATACTTTGTCCGTGACCACGGTGATTTGATGTAATAAGATCTGAACCTATATTCAAAGCAGCAACTGCACCAACATTGGCAGCTTCCTCACCCACCGAGAAATGTGTCATCCCCGGCACTAATCCTCTCTTTACAAGACGGTTAACTTTATTATCGAAATTACGAATATCAAGCATCATCCTATGCATATCCAAGAGCTTATCCTTGGACAACTCCGTATCTTTCTTTTTAGCATTCGTTTTTGCCATATTTGTTCCTTTAATGTATTATATATGTATGTTTTTAATTAACAACAATAGGTCTATTAAGGAACAGTTTTCTGTTCCTATTGTTTGATACAGACCACTTTTTATGTTTTATTTAACCTTTAAAAAAATGTATGTTTCAATTCAAGTCAGAAAATATTTACGACTAAATTGTCTGAGATTAAAATATTAATATATCTTTGCTCAAACATTCTTATCATATAATATAAGGTGCAATGATAACATTTAATTTCTAAAAAGGTTCTACTTATAATAAATAACAATGTATTATAAACGACTGGAGGTGTAAAAGATGTTTTCCAAAACGTGTGAATATGGTATAAAAGCAGTGTTGTATATTGCTTCTCAATCCTTGCATAACAGGAGGGTTAAAATTGGAGATATTGTTAAAAACATAGATTCTCCGCTGGCCTTTACCGGTAAAATACTTGGGATATTATCTAAATACGAAATTATCAGTTCTCATACTGGGCCTAATGGAGGTTATGAGATTAAACCAGATGATATTAATTCAATAAAAGTATCCGATATAATTAAAGCAATCGAAGGTGATGATTTTTTCGATGGTTGTGTATTAGGACTTAGCCATTGCAACTCCAAAGAACCATGCTCACTTCACAACACCGTGGATCCTATTAGAACTAAAATGAAGAATGTTATGCAAGACACAACAATATATGATCTTGCTAAAGGAATTGTAAGTAAAGAAACTGTACTTTTACGGTGATATAAATTAAATAAGAAAAGCAAATAGTTGCAGGTTAATTTCTGATGTTTTGGTCTTAATTTATAAATATATCCTTTATTTCACATAACTGACAGTCTCGTATAAGATAACTGAAAGAGTATTACTAACTTTTAAATAAAATTCGGTATGTCAAGAAAAAAACTTTGGATTGCATTAGCAGCAGTAATAGTAATATCATTTAGTGTATTACTATACTTCGGCTATGAAATTTATCAACAAGCGCCACCAGTGCCCGGACAGGTAGTAGACCAGCAAGGAAATACTCTCTTCACAGGACAAGATATTAAAGATGGACAGAATGTATGGCAGAGCATTGGCGGACAAGAGATAGGAACTGTATGGGGGCACGGTGCTTATGTTGCTCCAGACTGGACGGCTGACTATCTTCATAGAGAAGCCCAATTTCTTCTTAACAAATGGTCACGCGAAGATTATGGTGTTTCATTCGAGACACTCTCCGAGGATGAAAAAGCAGCTATGGAGAGCAGGCTGCAAACATTTTTAAGAACAAATACTTACGATGAAAGTACAAAAAATTTAATTATTGATATAGAAAGATACGAAGCATTCTTGCACATTCATGACCACTACCGTAAATTATTTATGAATGACCCCGAACTTAGAGAGTTGAGGTCAGATTATGCAATAGCTGAAAACACAATAAAAAGTGAGGAACGGATGGAAAAGATGTCTCAATTTTTCTTTTGGGCATCTTGGGCATGTGTTACAGAACGTCCGGGTTCTGATATAACTTACACGCACAATTGGCCCCCCGACAAACAAATAGGGAATGTAGCTACGAGCGACCTCATACTTTGGACCGGGTTCAGCATTATTATGCTACTTCTTGGAATTGGCATAATGATATTTGTACAAGCTCGCACTAGAGAAGAAGAAATTCTGAAACCTGTGGAAGACCCTTTGATGCAGCAGATTATAACTCCTTCTATGTGGGGTGTAAAAAAATACTTCTGGATTGTAAACCTTATGATTCTAGCTCAAGTTCTTTTAGGTATAATAACTGCACATTATGCCGTTGAAGGTGATGGTTTTTATGGAATTGACATTTCAAAATTTATTCCTTACACAATAACTCGCACCTGGCACCTACAGCTTGCAATTTTCTGGATTGCAACTTCATGGCTTGCTACAGGGCTATATATAGCACCTTCGCTTAGTGGCAGAGATCCCAAGTACCAAAGGATTGGAGGCAATGTGTTATTTATAGCACTGCTAATAGTAGTTGTTGGATCATTAATCGGTCAGTGGTTTGGTGTGATGCAAAGACTAAACTTAACAGATAACTTCTGGTTTGGTCATCAAGGATATGAATATGTTGACCTAGGAAGATTTTGGCAAATACTATTGGTAATAGGGCTCTTTTTGTGGCTCGCTTTAATGGTGCGACCTATAATGCCTATCATTAAAAAAGGTACTTCGGAAAAAGGTCTACTCATTATGTTCCTCATATCATGTGCGGCAATTGCACTGTTTTATGCAGCCGGATTAATGTGGGGACAAACTACAAACCTTGCAATAGCAGAATACTGGCGCTGGTGGGTTGTACATTTATGGGTAGAAGGATTCTTCGAAGTGTTTGCAACCGTAGTTGCTGCATTCCTATTTGTGAGATTAGGTTTGCTTGGAATGAAATCTGCAACCAACAATGTACTTTTTGCTACCATAATATTTCTCTCAGGTGGAATACTTGGAACATTCCATCACCTTTATTTTACAGGAACACCAACCGGAGTAATGGCAGTAGGAGCAACTTTCAGTGCACTTGAAGTAGTTCCTTTAGTAATTATTGGATTTGAAGCATATCACAACTATCGCTTAAGTACAGCTACTACATGGATAAAAGACTATAAATGGCCTATTTATTTCCTGTTGTCAGTTGCATTTTGGAACTTCTTGGGAGCTGGAATATTCGGATTCATTATAAATCCTCCAATCGCATTATATTATATGCAAGGATTAAATACAACTCCTGTACATTCACATGCAGCACTGTTTGGTGTATACGGAATGCTTGGAATCGGACTAATGCTGTTTGTGCTCCGCAGTATGTATAGAAACGCAAAATGGAACAATAAGCTTATATCATTCACATTTTGGTCATTAAATATTGGATTACTGCTTATGGTGTTTCTGAGCTTACTACCGGTAGGACTTATGCAAACTGTTGCCAGCGTTAAAGAAGGAATGTGGTATGCTCGTTCAGCTGAGTTTATGCAACAACCATTAGTAAATGTATTTAAATGGCTAAGAACAGTGGGTGATACAATCTTTGCGATTGGTAGCCTCACGCTCTTTTGGTTTGTGTATCAACTTACAATCAAAAAGAAAAGGAAACCCACAGAAAGACCAATTGATGAAGATTTAAATAATCACTTATAATAACTAATTAAAGACAAACAAAATGGAAATTAACAATCAAAGTATAATTGGAAAGATAGTGGCAGAAAATTACAAAACTGCCTCAATATTCAAAAAGTACAAAATAGATTTTTGTTGCAACGGTAACCGAACAGTTGCCGATGCAGCAAAAAAAAGGCAATTAAATGAAGATGATCTTTTAAATGAACTAAAAGAAGCAGTAAGTGAAAAGAATCAAGGTGAGATTGACTTCAAATCCTTCCCTCTCGATTTGCTGGCAGACTACATAGAGAAGACTCACCATCGCTATGTTGACTCCAAAATAACGGAGATAACTCCATATTTGCAAAGAGTCGCAAGTGTTCATGGTGATAACCATCCTGAACTTCTTGAGGTAGAAAGATTATTTCAGGAATCGGCAGGAGATCTTACGGCACATCTTAGGAAGGAAGAACTTATGCTATTCCCTTACATTAGACAACTGGCAAAAGCTCAAATGTTGGGAAGTAAAAAACCTGTTACAAAAATGGGAGATGCATCAGAGTATATTGCTCTAATGGAAGATGACCATAACGCAGAAGGAGAAAGATTCAGAACAATTAGTGATCTTACTGACAACTATAATCCGCCTGCTGATGCATGCAACACATATAGAGTAACATACAGTCTATTACAGGAGTTTGAGGAAGATCTGCATAGACATATACACCTCGAAAACAACATTCTTTTCCCAAAATCAATTGCATTAAGCAAAACAATTGCCGATTAATAGTTTAATTTAAAAGTCTCTTTCTAATTAATTCCTACTTGGCTCTTAAACTCATTCCTTTAAATGGAATGAAGAGCCAATTGGGATTAATGTACGTATAAGAACTTTTCGGTTACTCAGTGAACAAATTGGAGTCTAAAAAGTCGAAGTCGCTAGCTTCTCTCTTTCATTTATATCGAGAAGGTGATTATCTTTGTAAAATAAAGAATTAGTAATGACCAATCCATTAGATAAGATTTCCACAGTAATAATCGCAAACGGACAATTTCCTACTCATCCCATTCCGATTTCGTGCATAGAAAATGCCAATTTCATTGTTTGCAGCGATGGTGCAGCCAATGAGTTTATAAAGAAAATAGGAAAACCCGATGCTATTGTAGGCGATTGCGACTCAATTTCTGAAGAGAACAGGGTGCGTTTTGCAAATATTATTTTCCCAAATAAAGAACAAGAGACTAACGACCTAACAAAATCTGTCAAGTTTTGTATCGAAAAAGGTTTGAAAGAAATAGTAATCGTTGGAGGGACAGGCAAACGTGAAGATCACACCTTAGGAAACATCTCATTATTAACAGAATATATATCTTCAATAAATGTAGTAATGGTTACCAATTGGGGTATTTTCACTCCAATCGTTACCACTACCGAATTTTCAAGTTTTGCTGGAGAAAAAGTGTCAATATTCTCAATAGATAAGGTTAAACTAACTACGGAAAACCTTAAATATTCTTTGAACAACCGCGTTCTCAATAACTGGTGGCAGGGATCGCTAAATACTTCACTTGCCGACAGCTTTAAAATACATACAACGGGAAAAACGATAATATATCAAGCATATAAATAAGTATAGGTTTGGTTAAACTAAACCATTTCTCTTAAAACCTCAAGAGATTTTATTTTAGGAAAATTATAAGTATGCAATCGATAAAAATCTAAAGTGTGATCAATAATGGCATTTCTATTATCGCGTGAAAACCTAAAACAGTGCATATTGGCAAAACTAATTCGATTTAAATATTTAAGAAAACTACTTTCTTCTGGTTTCAGGTAATGATGATGCAGTGGGATACTGTCTCTGAATTCAGCATTAATCATATCAAAGTACCTGCTTTGCTTGTTTTCTTCCCAATTGGGGTAAATACCTAAAAAGCGTGTGAGCCCAATCATAAATGCAATATGAAAGTTTGCTACACCCTTGTTAATGGTTTCAAGCGTCTCAATAGAATTCTTTATGTAATGAAACACTATTTCGTTGTTGTCTGATTCTCGGAGTACTCTGAGAAGGAACTCAGATAAGAAAAAAGCAATTGAAGCCTTAGACATATCAGTGCAAACCTCGTAGAGAGGGATTAGTCTCTCTACCTCTTTTAATTTCTGAATATCACGTCGGGGAAGATGTTCCACCTCCATATAAATTATAGAGAACGGATAAAAAAGTGAATTTTTTATCTTGGATTTTTTGCTATTTGTTAATGGTAAAAGATATGATGTTGCACCAAAATCACGAGTAAAAACATGAGTAATTGCATAGCGATCACTATACTTCATTGTACTTAAAACAACACCCTCAGTTTTATGTAACATACAATCTTCGTGAATTTAAAAAATGCCCCGAGGTACGGAGCATTTAATATTTCTTTATGACAAGCTTTAGTAAACTTTCTTTCTAATACGAGCAGCTTTACCTCTTCTTTTACGCAGATAATAAAGTTTAGTTCTTCTAACTTTACCTTCACTGTTAATCACAATACTGTCTATAAAAGGTGAATTGATTGGGAATATTCTTTCCACACCTATATTATCTGACATTTTTCTCACAGTAAATCTTCTGTTATCACCATGTCCCACAGTTTTAATAACAACGCCGCGATACTGCTGAATTCTTTCTTTATTACCTTCAACAATACGATAAGCTACCGTGATTGTATCACCACTCTTGAATCTTGGAAATCCTTTTTCTTTTACGGCAAAAGACTCTTCTGCCACCTTTAATAAGTTCATCGTTTTTAAATGCTTTATGTTAATAATTAACTCAATTATAGCGCAATATAACGGCAAGTAACCGACAGAGATTACGCAAAGCGGATGCAAAGTTAGCAATTATATTTTTAATTTCCATATAAAACTTTATTTAACAGCTATTTCGCTATTATTTTTTTATGCTCCTTGAATCTATTAATAAAAAGGTGTATTTTTGAATAAAAAATGAATGCCAGACTAATATGTATTGCTATCTTAGCAATCGTCATCATTTCATGTAAGTCGCAATACCGTATCGTAGATATGCAGGGAGCAATCATTCAAATCGATTCAACGTTCGATTCGTCTCCACACACTAAAATGAATAACTTAGTTCTCTCTTACAAAATGGAGCACGATAAAGAAATGAGCGAGATAATAGGCACTTCAGTTGAACTCATGGATTATAATCGACCGGAAAGTCTTCTGACAAATCTCACATCAGATGTCATGAAAGAGTATGGAGATGAACATTTGCCCGCCGGTACAGTTATTGGAGTTATGAATGTTCACGGACATAGGGCTACGATGCCACAAGGATCTATAACAGTAGGAAATTTATATGAGATATATTCTTTTGACAATACAATTACTTTTCTTGAGCTAAAAGGTAAGGATTTAAATAAAATATTTGAGTCATACGCTCGCATAGGTGGTGCGGGTATTTCCTCAAATGTAAAACTGACCATAGAAGACAGAAAAGTGAAAACTGTTCTGGTAGATGAGAAACCCATTGATAAAAACAAAACATATAACATAGTCACACTCGACTATCTCGCCGAGGGGAACGATAACATGAGTGCTTTCCAAAATGCAATTACAAAACAAGATACGGGAATTACTCTTCGAGATGTAATGATAGCTTGGGTAAAAGATCAAACTCTAAGAGGCAATAAGATCGTATCCACATTGGATAACCGGATAGTAATAATAGAATAATAATGAATTATATGAAGACCGCACACCGACATCTTATATTTTCTATTTTTATTACAATTAGCTTAGTCGCGTTCTCACAGCATGAATTAATTATTCTGCACACTAATGATACTCATAGCCGAATTGAACCACTACCAGAAACGGACAGAACCTTCCCAAACAAAGGAGGAGTAGTTAGAAGAGCAACATACATCCAACAAGTTAGAGAAAATAATAAAAATGTGCTCCTATTTGATGCCGGCGACTTCTTGCAAGGGACTCCATATTTCAACTTATTTAAAGGAGAAGTTGAGGTTGAAGCAATGAACCTTATGGGATATGATGCTGTCACCCTCGGCAACCACGAATTTGATTATGGATTGGAAGTTTTAGCAGATGTTGCACAGAGAGCGAAATTCCCTATTATTTCTACAAACTACGACTTTTCAGACACAGAGCTAAAAGGGTTAATTGAACCCTACATGATCCTAAACAGAAATGGTGTTAAAATTGGCATTATCGGCATTAATATTCAGCCGATGGGGCTTGTAGCAACCCAAAATTATAAAGGTGTTTCATACCTCGATCCGGTTGAAACTGCAAATAAGACTGCGAAACTTCTTCGTAAAAGGAAAAAATGCGATATTATTATTTGCCTTTCGCATCTTGGTCATGTGTCGGATTTAAGACTTGCAGAATTATCTAATAATATCGATCTAATTTTGGGCGGACATAGTCATACATACATAGAAGAGCCCGTATTGCGAAACAACACAGAGGGAAAAGATGTTATGATATTTCAAACAAACGGAAGAGGCGTGTATGTAGGTAGAATTGATGTAACACTCGAAAAAACAAGGAAATGAAGAAAAGTCTCATATTATATATCCTAAGCATATTTGTAACAACAACTTCTGCACAGGTTACAACAAATCTTTATAATAATGCAGATAAAACCGGTTTAAACAACTGGGTGGATTCTGTATATATGACTTTAACAATTGAAGAGAAAATAGGACAGCTTTTTATGCCAATGGCAGAGCCAAACAGCAGTTGGAAAACAAGAATAGAGAGCTACATTAATAATTATAAGGTTGGTGGTATACTTTTTTCCAGAGGAACCTTATCTCAACAGGCTGATATTACCAATTATGCCCAGGGCATCTCCAAGGTACCCCTGCTAATATCTCTGGATGGTGAATGGGGTTTATCAATGCGTCTTCAGGATGCACCGAAATATCCCAGAAATCAAATCATAGGTGCAATTGGTGACGATGAAATCGTTAAATTATACGGTAAAGAAATAGCAAGACAGAGCAAAGAGATGGGAATTCATATAAACTTTGCACCAGTGATTGATATCCACAGCAACCCAAAAAACCCTGTAATAGGCACTCGCGCTTTTGGTGAAAACCCACAAAATGTAGCCAACAAAGGTGTAGCTTTTGCAGCCGGGCTGGAATCAGAAGGTGTTATGGCAGTTGCAAAACACTTTCCCGGACATGGCGACACTTCTGAAGATTCGCACCATACTCTACCCACAATAAATCACGGTATAAAAAGGCTCAATACAGTAGAATTATTCCCCTTCAAAGAATACATAAACGCAGGACTATCCGGAATGATGATAGGGCATCTTAACGTACCTGCACTTAACACTAAAGGACTGCCCGCAACACTTTCATCTGAAGTAGGCGTAAAACTACTCAAAGATACTTTGGGTTTCACCGGCCTTACTTTCACAGACGGAATGGCAATGAAAGGAGTTTCCAACCAACCCGATGCTAGTGTAAAAGCGATATTGGCAGGAGGTGACATAATACTCGGCGTTATAAATCAGAAAAGCGAATTTGAATCCGTAAAAAAAGCCGTAGAAAACGGAACAATACCAACGGAACTCCTTGAAGAGAAAGTTCGTAGAATTCTCACATATAAATATATTCTCAACACCCATAAATTTCAACCCATAAAAAGTGCAGGTCTTCATAATAGAGTAAACACAACATCTTCACAATGGATAAGGAGAAAAATTTATGATGGCGCTGTAACTCTTATAAAAAACAATAATAACATCATCCCTTTAAAGAAACTCAATTCTACGAAGATTGCATCTGTTGTAATTGGTGCACCCGATTCAAATCCATTCCAGACTTATCTTAAAAGATATAGCAATGTTGCTACGTTTAGTGCACAATCAACATCTGCTTTGTCTAATTTGAAGGGGTTACAGGATTATGATGTTATAATAATATCAATTCATTCAGATAAGATGACAGATGCTGCTGCATTACAAAAGATTGCTAATGAGAAAACCACTATTATAGCTCTGTTTACATCCCCCTACAGACTAAGCAGTTTTGATACATCCGCACAAAACGGTGCAGCCGTTATTGTTGCATATGACAATAGTGAATATGCCCAAATTAGTGCCGCACAAGGCATATTTGGAGGTATAGAAATGAGCGGACGACTACCTATAACGTCAGGTAAATTTAAAGCAGGCACCGGAAGTTCAACAGAAAAAACCAGATTAAGTTATTCAATGCCTGAAGAAGTAGGAATTAGTTCCTCACAATTTGATAACATAGAGAATATAGCACTCGAGGGAGTAAGGCAAAGAGCGTATCCGGGCAGTCAAATTCTGGTAGCAAAAAATGGAGTTGTAATATATGAAAAAGCATTCGGGAACCTAAATTATGGAGATTCCCAAGAGGTGACTCATGAAACAGTCTATGATCTGGCTTCAGTTACAAAAGCATCCGCAACACTACCCGCTATAATGAAACTGTATGATGAAAAAAGAATATCACTTCAAGATAACATTGGCAAATATGTTAGTGAAACAAAAGCGACAGACAAAGCAAATACTCGTATACGGGCATTACTCTTGCATGAATCCGGCATAGTATCATTTATACCCTATTATATGACTGCTATTGACCAAAGCAGCTACACAGGTCCACTTTTCGCCTCTCGTTCACAAAGATACAATGCAAATTATGCGGGAGCTTGGGGAAGAACAGACTACAAGTTTCATCCTGACATGATATCGAACAAAGCTTCAGAAGTATTTTATCATCCGGTTGCAACAGACATGTATGCAAGTGATAAGATGCAGAGAAATTTACTTGAAGCGATCATTGACACACCTCTAAAAAACATTGGCGGATACAGATACAGCTGCCTTAATTTTATGTTATTAAAAGAAGCCGCAGAAAGCATATCTGGGGTCGATCTAAATGCATATCTTCAGTTTAACTTTTTCGATAAGCTGGGTGCAACCTCTACTACATTTCAACCTTTAAGATACATGCCTGCTGAAATTATAGCTCCAACAGAAAATGATCCTTTTTTCCGCAAACAACATCTCAGAGGACATGTACATGACGAAGGTGCAGCACTATTTGGAGGAATTTCTGGAAATGCAGGACTTTTCTCCAATGCAAACGATCTTGCAAAACTTTATCAGATGTGGCTCAACGGAGGAGAATATGGAGGAGAAAGATATTTAAGCAGTGAAAGCGTACAACTGTTTACAACAGCAAAAAGCAGTAGAAGCCGTCGAGGATTAGGATTCGATAAGCCTGACCCACACAACAGTAGAAGAAGTCCAACTAGCCCCGGCACCCCGATAGAAGTATATGGTCATACCGGTTACACAGGAACCAGTTTTTGGGTAGATCCAACAAATGATATGATCTATATATTTCTTTCAAACAGAGTGAACCCATCCAGAACGCCAAACCGCCTCTCTACACTCGAGATTAGAGAACGAATACAAGAAGAACTGTATAAAGCACTAAACAACTCAAATTTAAATAATTAATAATGCAACAGATAATTAAAAGCAGCAATATAAAAGCAGATATAGAAAAAGCAACAAAAGGTATAAAGCATGACAAACTTTTTGTGCTTACTGATAATAATACTCATAACCACTGCTTCCCTCTAATCAACAATACATTTACTTTAAATCAGGCCAAAGTTATAATAATACCCGCCGATGACAGTAATAAAACAATTGAAAGTCTGTCTAAGGTATGGAAAGAGCTGACAAATAATGGAGCCACACGCCATTCATTGCTTATAAATCTAGGCGGAGGAATGATAACCGATCTTGGAGGATTTGCCGCTGCCACTTTTAAAAGAGGAATTAAATATATTAATATTCCTACTACATTATTGGGTGCAGTGGATGCTGCGGTTGGTGGAAAAACCGGAATAAACTTCGAAGGATATAAAAATGAAATAGGAGCATTTTATCCATCTGAGCAGGTTATTATCTCTACAGATTTTTTTCATACACTTTCAAAAGAAGCTATACTTTCGGGGTATGCCGAAATGATAAAACATGCATTAATACACTCAGCCGGAGATCTTGAGAAGCTTCTATCCTTTCCTCTAGACAATTTAAATTACTCTCAATTAAACGAGCTCTTGTTTCGTTCCGTTGGCATCAAGCGCGGCATAGTAGATCAAGATCCATATGAAAAAAACATTAGAAAAGCACTTAATTTAGGCCATACTACTGCTCATGCGATTGAGAGTTTCGCGATCTCAAAAGGGAAACCTATACCACATGGATATGCGGTAGCCTGGGGAATTATTGTTGAGCTTTACCTTTCTCACAGAATTTGCAATTTCCCAAAAGAGAAGCTACAAAAGACAGTGCGATTCATTCAACAAAATTATGGAGCATTTAATATTAGTTGTGATGATTATGAAACTTTGTTTGAGATAGCAAAACACGACAAAAAAAATGAAGGTGATAAAATAAACTTCACACTTCTTTTGGAAATAGGAAACGTAAAAATTGACCAAACAGCAGACAAAGAGCTTATATTTGAGGCATTAGATTTTTACAGAGATTCTGTTGGACTTTAAATGCTATTATTCTAACTATACATGCCAATTCTAGAACTATAATTGTTAAATACTTCCACTTTAAATTTCAACATGTCCTATGCCTTCACCCTCAACTATAATTACGAACCTCACTAATAAAGATATTAATTGAATTCAAGAGCCACCCCAAACTCTTCGTCAGAAACAATACCATTATTATAAACTGGCTTTCCATTTACAAAAGTCATCTTTATAGAGCTATTAAATGTTGTACCTTCAAAAGGCGACCATCCACACTTATATAATATATTATCTGATGTAACTGTGTATTGTTCTTCAAGATCTAATAAAACAAAATCGGCAAAGTAACCTTCTCTTATAAATCCTCTATCTTTAACGCCAAAGAGTCGGGCAGGTGCGTGACACATTTTATCAACAACAAATTCTGCAGTAAAATGACTCTGGTGCACCAACTCGAGCATCACTTGCAATGAATGTTGAACTAAAGGACCTCCTGATGCAGCTGTTAAACACCCCCCCCTTTTTTCACTACGCAAGTGAGGAGCATGATCTGTTGCTACAACATCGAGTCTGTTATTTAGCAATCCTTGACGCAATGCGTCCCTGTCTGCTTCAGTTTTCACGGCCGGGTTCCATTTGATATTTGCGCCATACTCATCATAATCTTTATCAGTAAACCAAAGATGATGAACACATACCTCTCCGGTTATTTTTTTATCTTCCAGTGATGATTCGCTGAATAGAGACAATTCTCTGGCGGTTGATAGGTGAAGTACATGCAGTTTTGAACCATACTTGTCGGCAAGCTCAATCGCGTGTGCCGACGATTGATAACAAGCTTCCTCGTTTCTAATCAAAGGATGGTATTTAATAGGGATATCTTCTTCAAATTGTTTTTTATAAAAATCAATATTATCACGGATAATATTCTCTTTTTCGCAGTGAGTTGCTATTAACATATCCACCTCTGCAAAAATCTGCTGAAGTGCTCTATCATTGTCAACAAGCATATTACCGGTTGAAGAACCCATAAATATCTTTACACCACATACATGTTTCTTATCAACTTTTTTTAGTTCAGATATATTATTATTAGTAGCACCCAAATAAAAAGAAAAGTTAGCAGCCGACTTACCTGCAGCCATCTCAAACTTTTGTTCAAGAGCATCAATAGTTACAGTTTGAGGATTCGTGTTTGGCATCTCCATATAAGATGTTACTCCACCTGCAACGGCAGCTCTACTCTCAGTATAAATATCACCCTTGTGAGTTAAACCGGGTTCTCTGAAATGTACCTGATCATCAATTACACCAGGTATAAGGTGTAAACCTCGTGCATCAATAACCTTTTTACACTCATTTAGTAATCTCTCTGGGACTTCTTCCTTATATATTTTATAAATTCTTCCGTTATTAATTAACACTGAACCAGTGAAAGTCACACCCTCATTTACAATTGTGGCCCTATGAATGAGTATCATTGTGCTTTTAATTTACGCCTTGCAGGCTTTATTTTATTGGTAATGTTTCTCCATCGTAATAATATGACACCGAAAAATGCTTCGCCGAAAATAGATGTATCCATTTTAGAAGTACCTAATCTCCTATTCACAAAAATAACAGAAACTTCTTTGCATTTAAAACCTAAAACAATTGAAGTATATTTCATCTCAATTTGAAATGCATAACCCTTAAATCTTACATCATCCAAATTTATAGTTTCAAGCACTTCCCTTTTGTAACACACAAAACCGGCGGTTGTGTCCTTAATTTTCATTCCGGTAATCAATCGCACATACCAAGATGCAAAATATGACATCAATACTCGCCCCATTGGCCAGTTAACAACATTTACACCCGATGAGTACCTAGATCCAACCGATAAATCGTATCCTTCATCATGACATGCCGAATATAACCGTGTAAGATCTTTCGGATTATGAGAAAAATCGGCATCCATTTCGAATATATAAAAATAGGAACGAGCTAAAGCCCATTCAAATCCATGAATATATGCAGTGCCAAGACCCAGTTTACCTTTTCTTTCTTCGATAAAGAGTCTGTCCTCAAACTCTTCAGCTATCATTCTATGTACAATTTCAGCCGTACCATCGGGAGAATTATCATCTACCACTAAAATATGGAACTTTTTTTCAAGAGAAAAAACGGTTCTGATTATACTCTCAATGTTTTCTTTCTCTTTATAAGTTGGAATTATTACTAAGCTATCTGACATAATAAAAGGGATATTTTGCTCAAATGTACGGCTTTTAGATAAGATTCGAAAAATATTCTGCGATATTTTGGATAATCAAATAATTTCGATATCTTTGCAGTCCAATTAAGGAAAACAATATCGCGGAGTGGAGCAGTGGTAGCTCGTTGGGCTCATAACCCAAAGGTCGTAAGTTCGAATCTTGCCTCCGCAACAATAAATCAGAAGCTGGCTTGAAAAAGCTAGTTTTTTTTTGCCATAAATTTACTCTTCGTTTGAAAATGAATAGGGTGCATCAGATTTTGCAGTACCTCTGTTCTTATTGGGTTCCTCTGCCATTCTGATGTCAATTATAGCACCTTTCACTATATCTGAATATCGAAAAAAGTTTCTCGTATATTCTTCTCCGTTAAGCGTAATATTATCAATATATCTAGTAGAATGAGTGTTGTTAGGGGAATTTATCTCAACAGTGTTTCCATCTTCAAGATATATTACTGCTTTCTCGAAAAGCGGTGAACCTATTACATATTGATCACTCCCGGGACAAACAGGGTAAAATCCGAGTGCAGAAAAAACATACCATGCCGATGTTTGACCATTATCCTCATCACCACAGTAACCGTCGGGATTAGGGTTATAAAGTTTATCCATCACCTCACGATTCCAATATTGCGCCTTCCATGGCTCAGCTGCATAATTGTATAAATAAATCATATGCTGAATAGGTTGATTACCATGAGCATATTGACCCATATTCATAATTTGCATCTCACGTATTTCGTGAATAACTCCACCGTAGTAACTATCATCAAAAATCGGAGGCATTATAAAAACTGAGTCCAGCATATTAACAAACTCTTTATTTCCACCCATCAGATCTATAAGACCTTGAGTATCGTGAAAAACCGACCATGTATAGTGCCAGCTGTTGCCTTCTGTGAAAGCATCACCCCATTTAGTGGGACTAAAAGGACTCTGGAATGATCCATCTTCATTCTTACCGCGCATAAGCTTATGCTCATGGGAATATAAATTCCTGTAGTTCTGACTCCTTTTTGCAAATAAGTCAATCTCCTCCTTAGGTCTATTCAAAGCCTTCGCAAGCTTATAAATAGTCCAATCTGCATAAGCATACTCCAATGTTCTTGCCGCATTCTCATTTATACCCACATTATACGGAACGTAACCAAGTGAGTTGTAATACTCATGACCTAGGCGCCCGGTTGAAGATACTGTTGGGTGCACGTTCTTTGTTCCATGCAACATCCCTTCATAAAGAGTTTCAATATCATAGCCACGTAAACCTTTCAGATATGCATCTGCAACTACAGAAGCAGAATTATTACCAATCATAATACCTCTATGACCAGGACTAGCCCACTCCGGCAAAAATCCACTCTCTTTATATGTATTGACTAACCCTTCTTGAATTTCAAGATTAACTGAAGGGTAAACTAGATTCAACAGTGGAAACAATGCTCTGAAGGTATCCCAAAAACCTGTATCAGTATACATAAAACCGGGAAGAACTTTTCCGTTATATGGGCTGTAATGCATTACATTTCCATCCGCATCTATCTCATAAAACTTGCGTGGGAATAAAGTTGATCGATATAAAGTTGAGTAAAAAGTACGTTTTTGATCAAGATTACCACCTTCTACTTCTATTCTTCCAAGAACATCATTCCATGCATCACGCCCTTCGTGTTTAACAACATCAAATTCTTTATCTGCAATTTCATTAAGGTTCAACCAAGCCTGATCGTAGCTAATAAAAGATGATGCTACCTTTACAATCACCTGTTCACCTCTGGTTGTAGAAAAACCAACAAGTGCACCAGAGTGATTCGATTCTGATTTATCTCCACTATCCTTAACCTCTCCATCAGTTACAATATGCGTCAGTTCAAACGGTTTGTTGAAAGAAATAACAAAATAGTTTTTAAAATTATCTGGTACACCACCACTATTGCGGGTGGTATAACCAATAATTGCATTTCTATCTTTTAAAATTTCTACTGCAGAACCTCTATCAAATGCGTCCACGAGAACTATGGCACTGTCAGTTTCGGGATACGTAATACGAAATATTGCTGCACGCTCTGTAGGTGTAACTTCTGTTGTCACATCATAATCAGCCAAATATGCACTGTAATAATAAGGCTTAGCAATTTCCGCCTTGTGAGAATACCAGCTTGCTCTCTTATCCTGATCAAACTCAATCTTATCAACCATTGGAAAGATTGAGAACTGACCATAATCATTCATCCATGGACTTGGCTGGTGTGTCTGTTTAAAACCATTGAGTTTATTGTCTGTATATGCATATTGCCATCCATCGCCAATTCTACGTGTTTGAGGTGTCCAGAAGTTCATTCCCCATGGGCGTGCCACTGCCGGATAAGTATTTCCGTTAGATAATGCAAATTCAGACTGAGTGCCCATCAATATATTCACATAATCAACTGGAGTCTCATAGGGCTGTGCCACTACAACATCAATAGCAAAAGATGACACAAACACAACTATTGTAACTAATAATTTTGTTCGCATAAAATCAATTTATATACTGTTTATCAAACTCATCTTACCTTCAGATTCCAAATCAAGAATTAATTCTCCGAAAAGTGTGTTAACCCACGCAAACCAAGTCCTGGTAAAGTTAGTCGGATCATCCTTATGAAAAGATTCATGCATAAATCCGGTATCAGCATCGGTATCACGCAACATTTTTAGACAAAATTTAATCTCCTCATCACTTTTACTTGTTTGTGCACGCATAATAATACTCATTGGCCAAACCATATCATATCCAATATGCGGTCCGCCAATACCTTCTCCCGCTTTTCCTTTGAAAAAATATGGATTATCTTCACTCAGAACGAACTTCCTTGTATTCTGATAAACTGAATCATTAACATCAACAGTACCAAGATATGGTAGAGCCAATAAGCTTGGAATATTGGAATCGTCCATAAAATATGCATTTCCATAACCATCCACTTCAAAAGCATATATATCACCATACTTAGGATGTTTAACTATGGCGTACTTATAAAGCGCATCCTCCACTTCTTTAGCCAGAGTAATACCTTTAGATGCCAAATCTGAATCATTTGTAACTTTCTGTGCAATCTCGGCAACCTGCCTCAATGATTTCACAGCAAAAAAGTTTGAAGGAACAAGAAATTGGAAAGTAGTTGCATCATCGGATGGTCGAAACGATGAAACAATAAGACCTACAGGATTAACAGGGTTGCCCCAGCCATCATTGTTTAAAGTGTCCAGCTGTCGCTCGGTCTTCCTCTGGAACCTATACGGTCCTGCACCATCTTTTCTCTGTTGCTCTTTAAATGTTTGGATAACAAGATTCATTGCTCTAGTCCAGTTATCATCAAAGACCGAAATATCTCCTGTAGTTTTCCAATAGTTATAAGCCAACCGGATTGCATATGCCAGTGAATCAATTTCCCATTTTCGTTCATGAATTCTAGGATTCATTTGTGTATTGTCGTCTTGCCACGGACCTTCGGGTCTGTCTTCATTATAAAAAGCATTGGCATAAGGGTCAACAATAATGCAATCTGTTTGCCTATTTATTAATCCTGCTATCATTTGCTTCAATTTAGCATCTGAATTCGCAAGTGGAAGATAAGGCCATACCTGGGCAGATGAGTCTCTCAGCCACATCGCGTCAATGTCACCAGTTATTACAAACGTATCCGGTCTGCCATTATTGATACTAAAGTCAACTGTTGTATCTAATGTGTTTGGGAAACAGTTTTCAAACATCCATGCAAGCTTAGGATCTTTTATTAATGGCTTAACTCTTTGAATAGTTTTTTCTACAGCATCTGAGCGAAAGTTTCGATCCTTCAGAGCAGGTCTATTTGTCACATATTTTTTATTTTGTGATGCCGTAACTATACCGCTGTATGATGCGTGAGAAGCAACTCTTGCAGGATTAACTGCAATTGCAGTTAGACCTAATGCAGTTTTTTTAATAAAATTTCTACGTGATGTCATAACCGTTTGTTAAGAGTTAACATTTATTGGAAATCTTTTTCTGAAAGCATCTTTAAAACTTATAAGAGTTTCAGTCCTTGCCAGACCCAATGGTTGCAATTCAGAATGAATAATTCTTAAAAGATCTTTATTGTTTTTTGCAACTACCTTAATTAATAAATCATACTGTCCTGTAGTGTAATAACACTCAATTACCTCGGGAATCTTCTCAACTTCCTGAACTACAAAATCAAAAGTAGAAGGTGAAGTAAGAAAAATGCCTATAAATGCACACGTCTCATATCCTAGTTTTTCGGCATCTACAATATATTCAGACCCCTTTATTACACCTAGATTAGTTAGTTTCTGCACCCTTTGATGTATAGCTGCTCCCGAAACATTACAAGCACGGGCCACTTCCAAAAATGGCACGCGTGCATTATCTACAATCATTTTTAGAATTTTCTCATCCAGTTCATCCAGTTCGTGATAAGCCATACATTACATTTAATTTGTTACAAAACAAGGTCTTCATCTGCAAATTTAATCTATTTATTTCTCTTTTCTGTAAAAAAAAATAAATTAAGAGCAAAAAGTGACATCAAGATCGTAGTCTTTGAAGATTACTGTAACTTGTGAATTACAAGGCCCGATCGCAATTTTGGTTCAAACCAAGTTGTTTTAGGAGGCATTATATTGCCAGTATCAGCAATTTCCATAAGCTGTTTCATAGACACCGGGTAAAGCGCAATGGCAAGCGCCATCTCCCCGCTATCAACTCTTTCTTTGAGCTCTCCCAAACCACGTATACCACCCACAAAATCTATTCTTTTATCGCTGCGCAGATCTTTTATGCCCAATATATCATCAAGTATAAGATTGGAGCTGATAGTAACATCCAGTTGACCAATGGGGTCGTTATCATCAAAAGTGCCCGGCTTTGCAGTAACGCTAAATGAACGACCATCAAGATAAACAGAAAAATTATGCATATTTTCAGGTCTCAATATCTCTGAACCTGTTGGTTCAACAACAAAATTTTTCTCAAGCTTTTGAATAAACTCTTCAGGACTGAGTCCATTGAGGTCTGTTACAACTCTATTATAATCGATAATAGTTAGTTGACTATCCGGAAAGCAAACTGCCATAAAATAGTTGTATTCCTCATCACCTTTATGATTTGGATTATTCTTAGCTTTCTCTGCTCCAACAAGTGCTGCTGCTGCAGAACGGTGGTGTCCATCGGCGATATATAAAGCTGGAATTTTGCTAAAAGTATCAGTTATAAGCTTGATATCGCTGTCTTGATATATTAACCAAAAATGGTGTCCTACTCCATCAACAGAAACAAAATCATATTCCGGTTCATCTTTTATAACCCTATCTACAACTTTGTTGATTTCGTTATTATCGGGATAAGAAAAGAACACTGGCTCCACGTTAGCATCAGTAATCCTTACGTGTTTCATTCTATCTTCTTCCTTGTCGCGCCGAGTAAGCTCATGCTTCTTGATCTTACCACTCATGTAATCCTCTACAGATGCGCATAAAACAAGCCCATACTGTGTTCTACCCTTCATCGTTTGTGCATAAACATAATAATGGTCTTTGTCATCTTGCACAAGCCATCCGTTATCGCAGAACAATTTAAAATTCTCAGCTGCTTTATCATAAACATCTGCATCATGCTCATCCTTACCAACTGGAAAATCTATTTCAGGCTTAATAATTCTATAAAGCGACTTCTCGTTACCTTGGGCTTCTTTACGCGCCTCTTCAGAATTTAGCACATCATAAGGACGTGACGCTATTTCTTTTACAATCTCTCTTGGGGGACGCAAGCCCCTAAAGGGTTTTACATTCATATAGTTACTTATTATTAGTTTTAATTTTAATAGATTATTTCACACAAATATACATAAAAGTCTTTACATAAGCACAGAACCACAAAAATTGATGATTAATG
>CAZYGE010000016.1:0-38032 GCA_964647535.1 uncultured Proteiniphilum sp. | reverse complement strand
CCAAAACATAAATCCGGGGGATCAAAAGAGAATGTATTTATCCATACCGAGAATGAACAGGAAAAAAAAGAGCGGACTGACAAAGGTGCATCAGATAATAATGATGGAGTAAATACAAATGATGACGACAAAAATAAATAAATAGAACAATAGACAATTGAAATTGATATAAATCGAACAAATTTTTGACATCACTGTTATATATTTGAAAGTATAAAACGATAATTATATGAAAGCAATTCGTTACTATCTATTAAGTGGAGTATTAGCGCTGGCATTTGTCAGCTGCAATAATTCCCAAGCACAGAATGGCGATAACAATTCAAAAAACAGTACAAATATGAAATTCGAAAAAGTAGCATTACCTTATGAGACCGATGCATTAGAGCCGGTTATTAGTAAAGAAACAGTTGAACTGCATCATGGCAAGCACCATCAGTCGTATGTTGACAACTTAAATAAATTAGTGGTTGGGACAGAGTTTGAAGATGCTGACCTTGAAACAGTTGTAAAAGAAAGTGATGGAGCCATCTTCAACAATGCAGGACAGATTTTAAATCATAATATTTATTTCCCATCATTCAAAAAAGATGGAGGTGGTGAACCAAAAGGACAATTAGCAGAAGCTATCAATAGCCAGTACGGTTCATTCGAGAAATTCAAAGAGGAATTTAACGCAGCGGGAGTTGGTGTATTTGGTTCAGGCTGGGTATGGCTGGCAAAAGATTCTAACGGAACGCTTTCAATACACAAAGAAAGTAACGCTGGCAATCCTATTACTCAAGGATTAACTCCAATATTAGGATTTGATGTTTGGGAACATTCATATTACCTAGATTACCAAAATCGTCGTGCTGACCACCTGAAAGAACTTTGGAATATAATAGATTGGGATGTAGTAAGTGCACGATACTAGTAAACACGAAGCTAGTGTGCTATAATATATAAGATTAAGTTATTTAAAAAAATGAGCGGATTCAAAATCCGCTCATTTTTTTTTAATTTGTTACTTTCTATTTACTTCAACTTTATACCTGTCAGCATCCTTCCGGAATGTTCGGTTTGCCGTCGTGCTGAGAAGAAAAGATCATCCCTTTCATATGTGCAGAGTTCGGTTGTTTCAATACTTTCTTGGGGAACTCCAAGACGGATAAGCGCACGTCGGTTTATCTCTTTTAAATTTATGTGATATTTGGAGCTAGATTGTTTTTGGAAGCAAACTTCCGAGTCTGACATGTCATATCCATTATCTTTAAAAGTTTCAATTACCTCATCCCCTACTTCATAATGATCAATGTTTATTGATGGACCAATTGCTACAATCATATCTTTTGCTGAAGAGCCATATTGTTTCTCCATTTCAGAAATAGTATTCTCAACTATTCTAGCGGATGTACCTTTCCAACCGGCATGAATTGCGGCAATTGCTTTACGGTTGTTGTCATAAATCAAAATTGGCACACAATCGGCAGTGGTAGCGCAAATAAATTTTCCTTTCTTATTTGTAATAACTGCATCAATACCATACATCGTTTCTATGGTGGTGCTGTGGTCTAAAGCAAGGAAGTCATCATCTACTTTTAGTACTTTTGAACCATGGGTTTGATGAGGTATGATGAAGTCGTTAATATTCATATAAAACATGCGTGTGAGAATTTTGCGATTTTCATATATATTCAAAGGACTATCATCTGAGAAATTGCCCATATTAAAGGATGAATACGTACCGGTACTTATACCACCATCTCTTGTGGTAGAGAAGTGCGCTATCTCACTAATTTTGCTGAGATTTTCAAATTGCAGAAGATTATTATGTTGTGGGTGTTGTTTCATAATGTGGATTGAAATCATCTGTGTTAAGTTCTTTCCATAACATATCTTTTAATTGAGCTATGCCTTCACCGGTAACAGATGATATGAAAATATGAGGGACTTCTGGCAATTCTTTAGATATTTCATTTTTCAGCTCCTCATCGAGCAAATCTAACTTCGAAATTGCAAGAAGATGAGATTTATCTAGTAACTCCGGATTATACTCTTTTAATTCGTTCAAGAGTATATTATATTCTTTTTTTATATCATTGCTATCAGCGGGTATTATAAAGAGCAATATAGAGTTTCGTTCTATATGACGTAAAAATCTTAATCCTAGACCTTTTCCTTCACTAGCACCCTCTATTATGCCGGGTATATCAGCCATAACGAATGATTTACCTTCCCTATAACTTACTATACCCAAATTAGGAATAAGTGTTGTAAAAGGATAATCGGCAATTTTTGGCTTTGCGGCAGATACAACCGACAGGAGAGTAGATTTTCCGGCGTTCGGAAACCCAACCAGACCAACATCAGCAAGGACCTTCAATTCGAGCGTTATCCACTTTTCTTCAAAAGGTTCACCGGGTTGTGCATAACGTGGAGTTTGATTTGTAGAACTTTTAAAATGTACATTCCCTCGTCCTCCCATACCTCCTTTAAGAAGAACTATTTCTTGCCCATCTTCAGTTATGTCGCATAGAAACTCACCCGTTTCTGAATCATATGCCACTGTACCACAGGGCACTTCGATAACTTTATCTTCGCCTTTTTTACCAAAACTTTGTCCACCGGAGCCACCTTCTCCATGTTCCGCAAACACATGTCTTTCATAACGAAGGTGCAGCAGTGTCCAATAATTGCGGTTGCCACGCAGAATAACGCTTCCACCATCTCCCCCATCTCCGCCATCAGGACCGCCTTTTGGGACATATTTTTCTCTGCGGAAATGTGCAGATCCGCGCCCTCCCTTCCCGGAACGGCAAAATATCTTTACGTAATCTACAAAATTGGTTTCCGCCATAGTATAAAATTAAACTAGTAATCTGTCTAATATTGTTGTTATAGATTCAAAGATTTCGTCTACATCACCCTGACCGTGTACTCTAACGAGTTTGCCTTGCTCTATATAGAAATTCTTTAGTGGTTCTGTTTGTTCGTGATATACGTTGAGCCTTGATTCTATTATTTCTCTATTGTCATCAGATCTACCTGAGTTTTCACCTCGTTTAAGAATGCGGTTAATAAGCTCATCTTCTTCAACTTCGAGACTAATAACGATTGTAACTTTTTCGTCATGCTCCTCCATCATAGTATCGAGTGCTTTACCCTGAGCAATTGTTCTTGGAAATCCATCGAAAATAAAACCCTTTACACCATTTCTCTTTTCCATCAACTCGCTTAGCTTGCTTACCATAACTTCATCAGGGATTAGATTTCCCTTAGAAATATATGAATCAGCCTTACGACCAAATTCGGTGCCGGCATCTATCTCTGCACGAAGCATTTCTCCTGTAGAAACATGCTCTAAACCATATCGCTCGGTCAATTTTTCACTTTGGGTTCCTTTACCCGACCCGGGTGCACCGAAGATTATAATATTCAACATAAATTCTAATAATTTTTAAACCTGCAAATATACACATTTTCAATGTCTTTTGTATCACATTGTTATCCATTATTCATTTTTAGCGCAGTTTTATTATATTTTGATAGGGTATATAGTATCATTAATATCCATAGATTACAAATGAAATATATGAACTTACTTTAAGTATAGAGCGTTTAATAAATGAAGCGAATTATTAGAGAAACAACTAATTTCTAATTTTGAATTATATGAAAAAGAGTGAGTACAAAGAGAAAATACATGAGTTGCTTGAAGAATTGAAAGAACATATCAGCAACCTAGAGAAAAAAGCTGGTGAAATTGCAGATGATGCAAAAAAAGAATATCATGAGCAGCTTAATAATTTAAAAGATATAAGAGATAATCTAGCTATAAAGCTGGAGGAATATGAAAATATTTCTGAAACGAAATGGGATGTAGTATCGGAAGCTGCAGCAGATTTTTGCGCTTCTGTATCCGAAGCTTGGAGAAAAAATTATAATAAAGCAGTTGAAGCTTTTAAGAAGGAGTGAGGTACCTGGCGGATTTGAACCGCCGTAACCGGTTTTGCAGACCGACGCCTAACCACTCGGCCAAGGTACCATTTGCTGTATTGGATTGCAAATTTAGTATAATTTTCTGAGTAAAAAAATGTTCCGCAAAATTTTTCTGTCAATATAAAGCTCATTTACGAGAAAAGTAGTTGGAATGCATTGCTAACTTTGGAGACTTGCTTGATTTCAATCGAAAGCTTTTTGTTAAATCCTTTAAGATTATTTGAG
The DNA here is from genome assembly GCA_964647535.1 of uncultured Proteiniphilum sp. Lineage (GTDB taxonomy): Bacteria > Bacteroidota > Bacteroidia > Bacteroidales > Dysgonomonadaceae > Proteiniphilum. The sequence goes on along the minus strand of CAZYGE010000016.1, from coordinate 33,826 downwards.
GGGATGATAATTCTTGAAAAACCAAGTTTTTCAGCTTCTTGAATACGCTGTTCAATTCGGTTCACGGGACGTATCTCCCCTGATAGGCCCACTTCACCGCAAAGACAAATGTTGCTTTCTACGGCCATGTCTAGACTTGAAGAGAGTACAGCACTTATCACCGAAAGGTCCATTCCGGGATCATTGACTCTGAGCCCTCCGGCGATATTAAGGAATACGTCCTTTTGAGCCAGTTTAAATCCAGCGCGTTTTTCTAATACAGCAAGCAACATATTCATTCTTCTAGTATCGAAACCTGTAGTAGAGCGCTGCGGAGTGCCATAAGCAGCAGTACTCACTAGGGACTGTGTTTCGATAAGGAACGGACGAATCCCTTCGATGGCTGCAGAAATAGCCACACCGCTTAACCCTTCGCGATTACGTGTTAGCAATAATTCTGAGGGGTTGCTAACTTCTCTTAAACCAGAATGATTCATTTCGTATATCCCTATTTCGGCTGTACTTCCAAATCGGTTCTTAATGCTTCTTAGGATACGATACATATAGTTTTGATCGCCTTCGAACTGAATCACGGCATCGACGATATGCTCAAGAATTTTTGGACCCGCAATACTGCCATCTTTTGTTATATGACCAATAAGCAGAACAGGGGTGCCGCTTTGCTTTGCAAATTTAAGCAATGCCGAAGCACACTCTCTTACTTGTGATATAGTGCCTGGTGATGATTCAAGAGCATCGCTATAAACCGTTTGAATAGAATCTACTATCAACAATTGAGGAGACACCTCCCTTATATTTTTAAATATATCGTCGAGATTAGTTTCACAAAGCAAAAGGCAATCATCGTTTTCAATACCTATTCTGTCTGCTCTTAATTTAAGCTGGCGAGCACTTTCCTCACCTGAAACATATAGAGTTTTAACACCTTTGAGTTTAAGGATGGTTTGAAGGACAAGAGTAGATTTACCAATACCTGGCTCTCCACCAAGTAAAACAACAGAAGCAGGAACAAGTCCACCACCAAGTACACGGTTAAGCTCCTCATCCATCATATCTATACGTTGTTCCTCATCGGCTTTTATCTCTTTAAGAGTTAAGGGCTTGCTCTTAATATCAACAAATGAACGAGTGTCTTCTTTTACTGCTGATGCATCTTTCCGTACGAGTTCCTCCACAAAGGTTGACCATTCACCGCATGCAACACATTTGCCCATCCACTTTGGAGATTCATATCCGCAATTACTGCAAAAGTATGCCGATTTAAGTTTTGCCATTATATATATATTAGCAGATTACAATTTTGATATCAAACAAAGATAGAGAAATTTCCTGTATTTTTGTATTTCACCGCAAGGAGCAAAATCTCATTATCAAAAATTACAAACAATGTCAGTTATAACTTCATTAATTTCAAAATCACTCAATTTATCATTCAAAAACGTAGAGAACGTAATAACTCTATTTAGCGAAGGTGCTACAATACCATTCATAAGTAGATATAGAAAAGAGGCAACCGGCGGACTTGATGAAGTAGAAATAGGTAATATAAAAAATCTAAATGAGAGTTTTACAGAACTTGAGAAGAGAAAAGGATACATTATAAAATCTATATCAGAGCAGGATAAACTCACCGATGAATTAGAACAAATAATAGAGGATTGTTGGAACTCAACACAATTGGAGGATATATATCTACCTTATAAACCCAAAAGGCAAACAAGAGCCGAAATAGCTAGAAAGAGAGGACTTGAGCCACTGGCTGAATGGTTGATGAAACAAAACCCGGGTTCTGTAGAATCTAAAGCAAAACAATTTTTAAAAGATGAAGTCAAAGAGATTGAAGACGCACTAAAGGGTGCTCGCGATATAATTGCTGAGTGGGTCAGTGAAGACGCAAGTGTCAGGCAGACTGTGCGAAACATCTTCTCACGTGATGCAGTTATTAAATCCAAAATTGTGAAAGGGAAAGAAGAGGAGGGTGAAAAATATAAAGATTATTTTGAGTTTACTTCCTTACTTTCAAAATGCCCTTCCCACAGAATCCTTGCAATCAGACGTGCAGAAGCAGAAGGAATTTTACGAGTTTCAATTAGTGTGGACGATGAGTTGTGCTTGGATAAATTGGTTCCAAAATATGCTTTCAACAATACACTAGCAGCAGATAATGTAGAAGATGCTGTAATTGACGGTTACAAAAGATTAATAAAACCATCTATTGAAACTGAGTTTTCAAACCTTTCTAAAGAAAAAGCAGATGACTCTGCAATTGCTGTCTTCGTTGGAAATTTACGACAACTACTGCTTGCTCCGCCACTAGGACAACAAAGGATTCTTGGTTTAGATCCCGGTTATCGCAGCGGATGTAAACTTGTGTGTCTTGATGAGCAAGGCAATCTGCTTCATAACGAAACTATTTATCCACATCCACCTCAAAAAGAAATATCAAAAGCGAGCAATAAAGTAGTAAAACTAGTTTCGGCCTATAAAATTGATGCTATAGCAATTGGAAATGGTACAGCTGGCAGAGAGACAGAGCAATTTATTACAAAATTGAGGTACGATAGGGAGGTTAAAGTATTTGTTGTAAGTGAAAACGGGGCATCGGTTTATTCAGCTTCAAAAATAGCTAGAGAAGAGTTCCCTGATTATGACGTAACTGTCAGAGGGGCGGTTTCTATTGGTCGCCGCCTGAGCGACCCTTTGGCAGAATTAGTTAAGATTGATCCCAAGTCAATTGGAGTAGGTCAATATCAGCACGATGTGGATCAAACTAAATTAAAAAACTCGCTAGATCAAACTGTGGAAAGCTGTGTTAATCTTGTAGGTGTAAACCTTAACACGGCAAGTAAACAGCTTCTTACATATGTTTCGGGGTTAGGAGAATCGCTTGCTCAGAAGATAGTAGAGTATAGATCTGAAAATGGAGCCTTCTCAAATAGGAAGCAGCTTTTAAAAGTACCTCGTTTAGGAGCCAAAGCATTTGAGCAGTCGGCAGGTTTTCTTAGGATACCGGATGCCATGAATCCACTTGATAATTCGGCAGTGCACCCCGAGAGTTATCATATAGTAGAAAGTATGGCAAAAGATTTAAACTGTTCGGTTAAGGAATTGATAAATAATAAAAAGCTGATTGAAAAGATTGATATAAATCGATATATAACAGACTCAGCCGGAATCGAAACACTAACAGATATCATACAAGAACTTGAGAAGCCGGGACGCGATCCCCGCTCAAAAGTACAAGTTCTTGAATTCGACTCTAACATCAGAACCATTAACGATGTTAAAGAGGGTATGGTTGTAAATGGCATAGTTACTAACATTACCAACTTTGGGTGTTTTGTTGATTTTGGAATAAAAGAAAATGGCCTGGTGCATATTTCTGAGATGGCTAACCGATTTATTTCTGATCCCAATGAAGTTGTTTCAATACATCAACATGTGAAAGTTAAGGTCGTATCAGTTGATATTGAACGCAAAAGAATACAGCTTAGCCTAAAATTACTCTCAGATGCCTAGAAGTTCAGATTATAGCAGCATTCCAATAAAAATGAGTAAAAATATTCCTTAATTGCATAAATTACATATCTTTGCTACTATAATTTTAAATAGAAAAAAATGAAGAAGCTAATTTATCTATCAATAGTAGCAGGACTAATATTAATGTCATGCCAAAATAATAACGAATATACTATTAAGGGTGAAGTTGCACATGAGGCATTCGAAGGATCGAATGTTTACATGCAGCAGATGACAGACGATGCAATGGTGGTTACTGATTCAGTGGTTGTGAGGAATGGCGAATTCACTTTTTCAGGTGTAGCAGAAAATACTGTACTTCGTTTTATTACACTTGATGAGTCTATTAATGTAGAGCAAGAAAAAAGAGTACCGGTTTTAATTGAACCGGGAAATATTATAGTACGGTTTGACACAGTAATAACAGTTTCCGGCAGCAAAGTTAATGATGATTATAATAACGTGAGACTCCAGCAGAGAGATTTAAGTAATCAAATTCGTGAAGTTATTGGAAGATACAATGCTGCGCAATCTGATGGCTCATTAACTGAAACTTTACAAGCGGAAGTTAACGAACAGTATGAAAATATACAGAAGCAATTTGTCGATCTCAATTTTGATTTCGTAAAAAATAATATGTCTAATGAATTGGGTGAACATGTTTTCACTACTTCATCATCTATGTTTGAGCCAGATCAACAAAGAGAACTTTTAGCTGATGCTGGAGAGTCTTTTAAGGCTAATAGTAATGTGAAAAGAATTATTGACCGGTTAGAAAGTTTGGAGAAAGTAGAAGTGGGCAAGAAGTTCTCAGATTTCACACTAAAAGATCCGGAAGGAAAGGAAGTTTCACTTTCAGACTACGCCGGTCAAGGAAAATATGTTCTTATCGATTTTTGGGCAGCATGGTGTGGACCTTGTAGAAGAGAAATGCCATATGTAGTGGATGCTTATGATAAGTATAAATCTAAAGGCTTTGAAGTTGTTGGAGTGTCGTTTGATGAGACACATGAAGAATGGACACAAGGTATTAAAGATCTTAATATAACATGGCCGCAAATGTCTGACCTTAAGTATTGGGAAAGCCCGGTAGTTGACCAGTATGCAATAGTTGGTATTCCGCATACTATATTGCTTGATAGAGAAGGTACAATAATTGAGAAAGATCTTAGAGGTGACGAATTAGAAGTGAAATTAGCTGAGTTGATGCCGTAAACATGTTTAGGACTTTATTTATTGCTATTTTTATTGCCTGTCTTATATCCGTTCCGATTGCCGCACAAAAAAAAAGTTTCACAGTAGTTATTGATCCGGGGCATGGGGGGAAAGACCCCGGTGCCGTAGGATCATCTTCCAGAGAAAAAGATATTGTTTTATCAGTAGGGCTAAAATTAGGGAAGCTCATTGAAAGCAATCATCCCGACGTAAATGTTTTATATACTCGAAATAGGGATGTTTTTGTGCCCTTGAACCAAAGAGCATCCATTGCAAATAAGGCTAGAGCAGACCTATTTATATCAATACATTGTAATGCCCTCGATCGACGAAGAGCTTCACCACAAGGGGTTGAAACTTTTGTTTTGGGATTACACAGAAGTAAAGATAATTTGGATGTCGCAAAAAAAGAGAACTCTGTAATTATGTATGAAGAGGACTATTCGGTTAAATACGAAGGTTTTAACCCGAATGAACCAGAATCATATATTATTTTTGAGTTCATGGCAAATGAACACCTTGATTTAAGTGTTTATTTTGCTTCATTAGTTCAAAATCAGCTGGTTAATAACTCAAAAAGAGTAAACAGAAATTTACGGCAAGCTGGATTTTTGGTTCTTAGAGAGGTGGCAATGCCTAGTGTTTTATTAGAGCTAGGTTACATCAGTAATAAAGAAGAGGAAGCGTATCTGAAAAGTAATAGAGGCCAGACATCTTTAGCCTCATCAATTTATAATGGGTTTAAAGAATACAAAAGAGAATACGATAAAAAGAGTTTTGTTTTCTCAAATAGTGAGAGTGAGCCTTATACTACCACTACTTCTGATAAAGAGTATCGAATACAATTCTTAACGTCAGGACGGAAGCTTGAAAGTGGTTCTTCATTATTTAAAGGACTACACCCAGTAGATTTTTATCTTGAGGGTGGTGTTTATAAATACACATATGGAAGTAGCACCAACCATAATCAGGTGAGTAATGAATTGCGGGAGGTTAAGAAAAAATTCAAAGATGCTTTTATTATAGAGTTTAAAGAGGGAAGTCGTGTTAAATAAACAGATATATTATCTATGAAGAAAAAATTTAGCAGGAATGTATTAATTGGGTTAGCGTTTATCGCCAGCTTGATTATGATATATTTTGGAATTAATTTCTTGAAGGGGGTTAATGTCTTTAAGCAACAGAATCAATACTATGCGGTTTTTGATGATGTTTCTAAATTGCTAATATCATCTCCTATATATGTGAAAGGATATCAGATAGGTTTAGTAAGCGATATAAAGATGGTTAACTCCGATAAAATGGAATTTGTTGTAGGAATAAATCTTACAGAAAATTTTCCTATTCCCGTTGGAAGTTTTCTTGAGTATGATACCGATGTTTTTGGCTCCTCAACCGCTACACTAATTTTGGAGTCATCAGAGCATTATTATAAATCAGGTGATACAATTAGAGGAAAAAGAGAGACGGGGCTTATGGAAGGAGTTGCAGAAGTGATGCCCAAGGCAGATTCCATTATGACCAAAATTGACTCCGTGCTATACACCATAAACGAGTTGATGTCTAACCCTGTATGGGAGAGCTCTATTGAGGGCATTGGAGCAACGGTTAAGGAGTTAAATCAATCAAGCAGAAGTCTGAACAGGGTTATAAGTTCAGTGGAAAAAGATTTACCCGAAATTAGCGGTAATCTAGCTACCGTGAGTGGCGATTTAAAGGATTTTAGTGCCGAGCTTAATAAATTAGACCTTGCAAATACATACAAAACAATAGATGAAGCTATTAATAATTTAAACTTGTTGACTCAAAAAATTAATAGTGATAATGGCACTTTGGGTTTGCTTTTGAATGACACAGAATTGCATGATAGCTTAAGTGTGACTATTGATAATGCTGCAAAATTACTTGAAGATATCAGAGAGAATCCTAGCAGATATTTGTCTGTTAAGGTAAGATTATTCTAAAACACAAAAAAGATTCATTCTAAATAAAGGAAAATCTGCAAATTAGCATGTAACTCTTTATTTCTCCGACTTTAAGTAACTTTTTCGCAACTAGTTTGTAACTTTTAAGTGCTAGTAGGTATTTTTTGTATCTGCCTGTTAATCAGCTGGGTTTGGTTTTTTTCTAGATGGCAATACACAGTGGCACAGGTCGTTATATGTATTTGATTGATTAATAGCACTCTTTTTTAATTTGAAGATTTAAAATGAAGATGTATTTTTTTATCTCAATTATTTTTTGAAAATTTGTATGTTATTACCGGGGAAAATTGGTAGTCAAAACTTTAGAGAATAGAGCAATTTTAGAACTAAATGAATAGTAATTTCAATATCTTATGGAATAATTGCTTGGATGTTATTCGTGATAACATACCAGAGCCGGCATTTAAAACATGGTTTGCACCAATTGTTCCATTAAATTATGAGGATAGTGTACTTACTATACAAGTACCAAGTCAATTTTTTTATGAATATCTTGAAGATAAATATCTCGATCTTATTCAACAAACACTATATAGAGAAATAGGTGAAGGTACAATACTCAATTACAGAATATTAGTTGAAACAGAGAGCAACACTGCAGTTGAAATGCGTGGCGAAAGCAAGAGTTTCAATGGATCAGATAAAAATTCAAATAAGAAAGTAACAGCAAAAGTTCCCAGCCCCTTTGATAGGGTTGAAACATCAGAATTCGACTCTCAGATAAATGCTAAATATACTTTTAATAACTTCTTCGAAGGCGAAAGCAATCGTCTCGCACGCACTGCCGCCGATGCAGTAGGAGCAAATCCTGCCAAAACAGCTTTTAACCCTCTTTTTGTGCACGGTCATTCCGGCGTAGGTAAAACTCACTTGTGTCATGCTATCGGCAGCAAGGTTCAAGAACTGTATCCCGATAAAAAAGTGCTTTATATATCTGCACATTTATTTAAGGTGCAGTATACAGATGCACGACGTTTTAATACTATAAATGACTTCATAAATTTTTATCAGAATATTGATGTTCTCATAATAGATGATATACAAGAACTGTCTGGCTTAGAAAAGACACAGAACACATTTTTTCATATCTTCAATCACCTGCATCAAAATAACAAACAACTGGTTATGACATCAGATTGTGCACCTATGGATATGCAAGGTGTCGAAGAGAGGCTGCTAACTCGTTTCAGATGGGGGCTTGCCACCAAGCTTGAACGTCCCGATAAAGAGTTACGTAAAAAGATACTTCAAAATAAGGTGTTATCTGATGGTCTCTCAATTCCCGAAAATGTCATTAACTTCATCGCTGACAGTGTTACCGAAAATGTGCGCGATCTTGAAGGAATTGTTGTTTCATTAATGGCTCATTCTATTATTAACAATCGTGAGATTGATATTAATTTGGCTCGCAGAGTTGTTGAACAGAGCATCAAGTATGAAAAGAAACGTATAACGGTTCAGAAAATAAAAGATACTGTATCTGAGTATTTTAGTATAAAAAAAGATCTTATACAATCTGCTTCTCGCAAAAGAGAGATAGTTCAGGCACGACAAGTTACAATGTTTTTTATTAAGAAACATACCGAATTATCCTTGTCTCAAATAGGTGTTCAGGTAGGTAATAGAAGTCACGCAACAGTGCTCCATGCATGCAATACAGTGAAGAATTATTATGATGTTGATAAAAGCTTCAAATCTGACATTGAGGAGATAGAGAAGATACTACACTCCTAATAAACCGCATTTTCTCTTCTAAATTATTGCTATAGTGAATCAATTCACTATATTTGCTTTTTGGACGTAATCATATAAGAAATGGAATGTTTTCGTAACAGCTTACTAATCATTATTTTGCTGTTTTGTACTTCTGCACTTTTCTCACAAGTGCCGGAAGGGTACTACTTGTCTGTAGAAGGAAAAAGTGGTGCTAATTTAAAAACAGCACTTTATAATATAATTAAGAATCCCAATGTTCTTGCATATGCTCAACTGTGGGAAGCCTTTGAAAGAACTGATGCAGGAAAAAACAACCGTGTTTTAGATATGTACTCTGATAATCCTCATGGTTTTGCCGCTTATTATTATGATTTCAGGAATAATCGATGCGGAACTTACAAAGGTGAAGGAGATTGTTATAGCAGAGAGCATTTACTGCCAAGAAGTTGGTTCAGACCAAATAATTTACTTGAAACTGATTTGTATCATGTGATTCCAACAGATGGTTATGTAAACAATCGTAGACGTAATTATCCACTTGGAGAGGTTGGAGTTGCATCTTGGGAATCAACAAATGGTTCAAAGGTTGGACAAAACACTTTTGGTGATTATACAAAAACTGTGTTTGAGCCTATAGATGAATATAAAGGAGATATAGCCCGTACATTCTTTTATTTGGTCACCGCTTATGAAGATGATTTGGTTTCATGGAAATCTGATCAAATAGGCGATGATATTTACCCCGGTTTTAACGATTGGTCGCTTGAGTTGTTGTTGAAATGGCATAGTGAAGACCCTGTGAGCTTAAAAGAAGTAAGAAGAAACGAGGAGGTGTATAAGATTCAGGGTAATCGTAATCCATATATAGATTATCCCGATTTGATAGAATTTGTGTGGGGAGCTTTAAAGGATCAGCCTTTAAAGGAAGAATTACTTGTTGATAGTTATTTTCTTATAGAGTATAGCCCATTTGAACGTTGGATTTTAAGACAACAATGGATCAATAACATAAAGACACTTTTACAGAAAAACGAATGAAAGCCGTCATTTATCCTTTTGTGGTTGTCTTTATCTTATTTGGTAGTATTACCATTACGTTATCAAACAGTACAAAAATTGCGGTTATAGCTGATATCCATTTTCTTTCCACTCAGTTAGCTTCTCCCGGTAAAGCACTTTATGCATTCGAAAATTCAACAGGAAGAAATTTAAAAGATCTTCATGGTGTACTTGATTATGTTTTAGAAGATCTTATAAAAGAAGAGATTGATGTATTATTGATTCCCGGCGATATTACTAACCATGGAGCGTTGAAAAGTCATCTTGATTTCATAATAAAACTACAACCATTATTAAATTCCGGCATTCGTGTTTTTGTGACTCCCGGAAATCACGATATAAACATACCGAATTCAAAAAATTATATTGGTGATACAGTTAGACCCGTAGAGTCAATAACCGCAAAAGAGTTTTCCGAACTTTATGATGAGTTGGGTTATGGTGATGCAATTAACAAGGATGTGGCTTCTTTGAGTTATCTTGCAGAAATAAATGATGACACATGGCTTTTAGCTATCGATGCAAACAGATATGATGAGCATACAACAACTTCAATTACCGGTGGTAGAATTCGTGAAACTACAATGAGATGGATTCTAGATATTCTGGAAGATGCTCAAAAAAAGGATATAATGGTTTTGGGAATGATGCATCATGGTTTGGTTGAACATATGCCGTTTCAAAATGCTTTTTTCTCAGAATATCTTATTGAAGATTGGCAAATTATCTCAGACAGACTAGCAGATGCAGGTCTTAATATCATTTTCACAGGCCATTTCCATGCAAATGATATTACTCTGCGTGTGTCACCAAACGGGAATTATATTTATGATGTTGAAACAGCAAGTCTTGCTCAATATCCATTTGCATACAGAATAATGAGTCTGACAGATTCAAACTTATCTATAGATACACGATTCGTAACTGAAATACCGGGCAATCCTAAATTAGAAGAAGAATACCGCACAAAACTTGAAGAAATTACTTATAGAATTGCCAAGAGTAGATTAAATAACATTGGTTTGCCCATTCCACCCCATTTGAAAGCTGTTTTGATAGAAATGATAGTTAAACTTAATATGACTCATGTTAGGGGAGATGAGATTGTGGATGAAGAGATGATAGGAATAGTTGAGTCATTTGCTGCATTACTTGGAAATGAGGTGCACCCTGAAGAGTTTACTATGGACTTTCCTCCCGAAGATAATAAATTGGTTATCGAGTTTGATTCTCTTAGTATAATTAAGTGAGTAGGTTTATGAAATTGAGTAATACATTAAAATCTGGTATGAACTCCGCTTTTGCAGAAGCGGGATGTGATGAAGCCGGAAGAGGTTGTTTGGCAGGACCTGTATTTGCTGCCGCAGTTATTCTTCCACATGATTTTGAATGTATCGGATTAAACGACTCCAAACAACTAACTCACAAGCAGCGAAATGAATTACGTCTGATAATTGAAGAGAAAGCTATGTGCTTTTGCGTTTCTTCATGCTCACCACAAGAAATTGACGAGTTGAACATACTTTGGGCTTCTGTTAAAGCTATGCACAAGGCCCTATCCGGCCTTTCGGTATGCCCAGAGCACATTATTGTTGATGGCAACAGATTTAGGCCATATAACGAAGTAAAACACACCTGTGTTGTTAAAGGCGATTCAATATATCAGTCAATTGCTGCTGCATCAATTTTGGCCAAAACATATCGAGATGATTACATGATGAGTTTGGGAGAAAAACACCCTGAGTATGGCTGGGTTAACAATAAAGGATATCCCACCAGAGAACATAAAGATGCTATAAAGAAGTATGGCATAACGAAATACCATCGTAAAAGTTTCAATTTAATCGAGCCACAGTTCGAATTGGTTTTTTGAGAGAATTTCAATTGGTTTACTCAATCCTAATAAACCTTTTGAGGTCTTTGTCGTAATTATATATATCACCTTTTTCTATATTGTAGTACCAGCCCATCACGTTCAAATTGCCCTCCTTAACCTTCTTTCTTATATAGTTGTATTTAAACAAGTGGCTCATTTGTTCAACTACGTTCAATTGCTCTGTATAGAAATTTCTCTCATCAAGAGTGATTTTATTTTTAGCTATTTTCTCTTCCACTATTTTTTTTACCGGAAGTGCCAACTCCATCCATTTTTTAGTGTGAGGGAGATTTTTAAGTTCTTTGTCTTGATATAAAGCAGCACAACCTCCACAGTTCGAATGGCCGCATACAATTATATTACTCACATTCATTTGGTTTACGGCATACTCAATAGCTGCAGTTGTAGCCAGATAGGTGTCTGAGTGTTTTTTGTAATATGGTATAAGGTTGGCTATGTTTCTAACTACAAACAATTCACCTGGAAATGTTTGTGTAATTAAGCTGGGTACAACGCGCGAATCTGAGCAGCCTATAAACAGTGTGTGTGGATTTTGCGAGTCTCTTAAACCTTCAAAAAACTTTTGCTTTGGAATGAACTCGTTTTCTCTAAAGCCTCTAATACCATCAAGAAGACGTTTGTAGTTTAATGATTTTGGCTTTTCTGAATCGTGGGATTGCATTAATAAAATTATTTTTTTTTGATTTCAACTTAATAACAAATTAAGAACCATTTCGTTTAGAGCTAACTTATATTTTACTATTTGAGACCATTAATAATGGAACTAAAGTATAATATGATGGAAATTTACTTTGATTTTGAAAAACAAAAAAAAACATCTACTTTTGAAAAGATAAACTATAATCATATGAGCACAATTGTAGCACCATCATTACTATCGGCCAATTTTCTAAATCTGGAAAAAGACATTGAGATGCTAAACCGAAGTGAGGCAGACTGGATTCATCTTGATATAATGGATGGAGTTTTTGTACCTAATATTTCGTTTGGTTTTGCTGTAACCGATCTTCTTAAAAAAGTTGCAAATAAACCACTAGACACTCATTTGATGATAGTTCAGCCCGAAAAGTTTATTAATGAGGTTGCAGCTACAGGATCAACATTTATGAACATCCATTATGAGGCCACACTTCACTTAAACAGAGTTGTGCAGCAAATAAGGGGAAGCGGTATGAAACCGGCAGTAACTCTTAATCCTCACACACCAGTTGCGGTTCTTGAAGATATAATTACAGAAGTAGATATGGTGTTGCTCATGTCGGTAAACCCCGGTTTTGGCGGACAAAAATTTATTGAAAACACAGTAAAAAAGGTAACACAATTAAAGAATCTGATAATTAAACATAACTCAAAAGCTCTTATTCAAGTTGATGGAGGCGTAAATCTTGAAACCGGAAGAATGCTTGTGAACGCGGGTGCGGATGCACTGGTAGCAGGCAGCTTCATATTCTCTTCAGAAAATCCCGAAGAGACCATTAAAGAACTTAAGGCACTTTAATTTGCATTTGCTTTTTAGATTGTCTTTGCCATAAGATTGGGTTAATGAATAGTTTTTTAGGAAAAACACCATTTTTCAGATTATTACTTCCGGTAATAATCTGCATCTTAACAAACTCAACTTTTCCATTATCAAACATTAATATGATCATTACCGGGATTCTGGGTTTGATTATTATGCTTCTATCCATATTTATTAAAAAAGAACACGAATATGGATTAAGATGGGTCTTTGGAAGCGGAGTTTTTATTTTTTTGTTCTCTCTAACCCATTTTGTCTACCAAAAGCAGGAAACAGAAACCCAGCTCAATTTAACAAATGAGCAAGAAGCAAATTATTATATCGGCGTAATCACCGATATTCCCGAAGATAAACCTCGCTCAAAAGCGTGTAATGTGAAAACATCTACGCCGGACAGTAAAGAAGTAATTGTCTATCTTGAAACCTCAGACAAATCGGACAATCTGCAACCGGGAGACGAGATAGTATTCTATACAAACCTCGAAACTTTTAAAAACTTCGGCAACCCAGATGATTTTGATTACGCTCGTTTCATGAAAATTAGAGGATACTCCGGTTCGGGATATGTGCCATCTGCCAACTGGCAAAAAACAGGCAAACAGTCTAATTCAATAGTTTGCACGTCACAACTTGTTAGAGCGAATGCTCTACAATTCTACAGATCATTTAATTTATCTGACGAAGCTTATGCATTTATATCTGCTTTAACGCTTGGTTATAAAAAAGATCTTCCCGAAAACCTCCAAGAAGCATTCAGGGCATCGGGAACTGCGCACGTTTTGGCGGTTAGTGGACTACATGTTGGCATAGTATATATCGTAATAAACATAATGTTCTCATTTCTTGGCAAGAAGGGCAAACCTTACATAATTCGCCAACTATTTGTTATTATTTTTCTTTGGAGCTACGCATTTATAACAGGCATGTCTGCATCTGTCATAAGAGCTGTTATAATGCTAACGATAAACTGTGTAGCCAATATGAAGAATCGGAGAGGAATTACCATTAATACGCTGTCAGCAGCCGCATTTCTTATTCTAGTGTTTAGTCCTTTTACACTCTTTGACATCAGTTTTCAGATGAGTTTCGGTGCAGTTTTTTCTATACTATATTTTCAACCGAAACTTCAAAACCTATATGCACCATCAAGTAAGTTTATTAAGTATGCGTGGAGCCTCTTCACGGTTTCTCTCGCGGCTCAAATTGGAGTTTTTCCAATGGTACTTTATTATTTTGGAACATTCCCAAGCTACTTCTTTATCACCAACATGTTAGTGGTGCCTCTCGTTGGACTTATAATATATGCTGTAAGTCCACTTATAATGTTAAGCCTTCCTTTCATGACAAATTTAATTATATTGGAACCACTTCGCTTATTTTGTCAGTGGATAGTAAAAACACTTATCGATTTTACTTTGCAGGTAGTGTATTTAACTGAAAGTTTGCCTTTTGCGCAGCTGTCTAATATTAACATCTCGCTTCTCCAAACATTTGTACTCCTTGGTTTTATATTCATATTTACGTTATGGCTTTCCCATAGACAATCTAGTTCATTGATAGCTGCACTTTCATTAGGGTTATTTTTTTTAGTGACTATTACCTACAACACTTTACAACCTAAACCGCCAGAACTAGTAGTTTTCAATAGCAGAGATAAAAGCGATATCTGCATTTTCTACAAAAACAATCGCCAATTTATTGATGTTCCTTTAAACGGAATATTGCCACATCATGAAAAAACAATACTCAGACTATCAGATAACGAGTATGAGAAGTACTATTCTGAAATAAGGTTTGATGTAGACATACTTATTCTTTCAGAAAACAGGTATTTTGATATTGAGAGTATTTTGAACAATATTAATCCATCAACAATAGTTCTTGATAGCTCCTTACCATCATATTGCAAACGAAATATATCTTCGAAGTGCAACTCATTAGGTATTCCAATACATGATGTTTCGAAAGATGGCGCATTTTCAGTGATTATTTAGTACTTTTGTTCACTAATTCCGTAAAACCTAGTAAGATTATGAACTCATTAACTTCAATCACCACTATCATCGAACCTGAAAAGGTAAAACAGATTATGGGAGCGATTGATAAAGCCAACAGCATACTTATTACAACACATGTTTCACCTGACGGGGATGCCATAGGCTCTTCTCTTGCGCTCTTCAACTTTATAAAAAACAAAGGTAAAAAAGTAAGAGTTATCGTGCCAAACTCATTCCCGTACTATCTAAAATGGATGGAAGGCGTAAACGAAATTGATATATTTGAATATAACCCTTCGGCAGGTACTAAAATAATAAACAGCTCCGATCTGATTTTCTCACTTGACTATAATATTAGTAAACGGGCAGGAGAGATGGGACCACACATTGAGGAATCATCCGCAGTTAAAATATTAATAGATCATCACTTAGATCCCGGAGAGATTTTTGACATTGTAGTTTCAAAACCACAAATCTCATCCACAAGTGAGCTCATCTTTAGGCTCATTTATCAAGCTGATAAATATAACGAACTCACAATAAACGAAGCAGAAGCTATATATTGCGGCATGATGACCGATACTGGGGGATTTACGTACAACTCGGCAGATCCAGAAATCTATCAAATAATTAGTCTATTGTTGAGAAAGGGGATTGATAAAGACGCAATATATTCACAAGTATTCAACAATTATTCAGAAGTTCGTTTCAGATTATTAGGTTTCACTCTTTCGCAAAGAATGAAAGTTTATCCTGAGATGCACTCTGCACTGCTATATCTTTCTAAGGAAGATCAGTATGGGTTTCAGTTTAGCAAAGGAGACACCGAAGGTTTTGTGAATTACCCTCTTAGCATTAAAAATATTATATTTTCTACATTTATAAGAGAAGACGATGGAATCATAAAGTTATCTTTCCGATCGCAAAAGAGTTTCCCCTGCAATGAGTTTGCTTCGGAATTTTTCAATGGTGGAGGCCATCTTAACGCTTCAGGCGGCGAATTTAAAGGCACCTTTGAAGAAGCACTTGCAATATACTCCATGGGCTTGAAAAAACATGAAGATATATTAAAAGAAGCAATTAAAGGAGAATAACACTATTTTCAGAATAGAATATGTATTTTTGTATAAAAAAAAAAGAGAATGAGTAGAATTTACATTCCAATAATAGCAATCATAATCATCTTAACATCTGTGGCTTCGTGTAAAGACCAGAAGACATATGCCGATTATCTTAGAGATGAAGAACGAGCTATTGATCAGTTTATCGTAAAAAACAATCTAAATATCTTAAGTAGATTTCCTGCAAATGGCAACTTCGGAGACAATGATTTCTATAAAGATCCCGAATCTGAAGTTTATTACAACATTGTAAGCTATGGGGATACAACCAAAAACATTTTCATGGAAGAGAAAGTCTATGTTAGATTTAAGGGGCTTAAATACTTCATGGTTAATGACTCCGCTACCTACAATAATTTGGATCCGCACAACAATCCTTTTCCGCAAGAGCTTGATTTTATTGGTCCGGTAAACGCTACTACAAGAGGTTACTACACCGTACCCGGATGGGCAGTGCCGCTAACACGTGTTGGACACAATGGAGTAGTAAAAATGATTGTTCCATTTAATATGGGTTCATCATCCGACAGACAACAATACCAAGCAGCCTATTACGATAGAATTGAGTATAGGTTTGAGAGCAGGATTAACGATTAAATAAAATAACATTAATACGTATTACACCCTATGACTTTAATAAAATCCATATCCGGCATTAGAGGCACAATTGGAGGTGAAACAGGAGAAAATCTGACACCACTTGACATTGTGAAATTCAGTGCAGCTTATGCAGCTTTTATAAAAGAGTCGTCACAAAACGACCGTCCAAGAATAGTTATCGGAAGAGATGCAAGAATTTCCGGTGAAATGGTCCATCGAATTATCACCGGAACACTTATGGGTATGGGTTGCGATGTTACCGATATCGGGATGGCCACCACACCTACAACAGGGATAGCTGTTAAAAAAGAGGGCGCAACCGGGGGTATAGTAATTACTGCAAGCCACAACCCTAAACAGTGGAACGCTCTTAAGCTTCTGAATAGTAATGGAGAATTTCTCAATGCCGAAGAGGGTAAGAGCATTCTTAATATCGCTGAAAACGAAGAATTTACATTTGCTGAGGTTGACAACTTAGGTGAAATAGTACAAAAGCAATATCTGCACTCACATATACAATCAATTTTATCTCTAGATTTAGTAGATATTGAAGCTATTAAAGAAGCAGATTTTAGTGTAGCAATAGATTGCGTTAACTCCGTAGGAGGAATTGCAGTTCCGGAGCTATTATATGCTCTTGGGGTAAAGAAAATATTTAAACTTCATTGTTCTCCACACGGAAACTTCTCTCATAATCCCGAACCTCTACCCCAAAATCTTACCCAGCTGGCATCTCTGACACAAACTTCAAATGCAGATGTAGGATTTGCTGTTGATCCGGATGTGGATAGATTAGCTATTTACTGCGAAAATGGTGAACCATTTGGAGAGGAATACACTCTTGTATCAATATCAGACTATGTTCTAGAGAATACACCCGGCAATACTGTATCAAATCTCAGTTCAACACGCGCATTAAAAGATATTACAACTCAACGAGGGAGCAATTACTATGCATCGGCAGTGGGGGAAGTAAATGTTGTTACAAAAATGAAAGAGGTTGATGCTATTATAGGTGGAGAAGGAAACGGTGGAGTGATTTACCCGGATATACATTACGGACGAGATGCTCTTACCGGAATTGCACTTTTCCTTTCTCAAATGGCTAAGTCTGGTAAAAAACCTACTGAGCTAAGAGCTTCTTATCCTTCATACTTTATGTCAAAGCAGAAGATGGAATTGACACCTGATATGGATGTAGACTATTTATTAGAGAAAGTTAAAGAGAAATTTAATGAATATAATCCAATAGATATAGATGGAGTTAAAATAGACTTCCCCGACAAATGGGTTCACTTACGTAAATCAAACACTGAACCCATTATCAGAATATATTCAGAGGCCGGCTCTGCTACGGAAGCAGAAGAACTAGGGCAACAAATAATAAGCCAGATTAGAGAACTAGCTTAAAAGAAAAAAAGCTAATGAAAGATGCATTAATCAGTCGTGATGACTTGCGTAGTCTGCATCCGGTTTTTAGAGGCAAACATGGTGATAAGTTTATAGACTTTGGTATAAAAGCTTCAGCACTATATGTACCTAATGAAATCTACCAACGCTCAAGACATTTAACCGGAGCTGAGTTTTGCAAGGATGTTTTGGATAAATTAGAGATAAAACGTATATTACGAAACGAAGAAGTACTAGAACAATTTAAGGATAGACCATTTATTACAGTGTCTAACCACCCCTATGGCCATATAGACGGAATTGCAGTTATTGAAGCGGTGGCAAGCAGAACCGACAACTTCAAAATGATGGTGAATCATATACTTGGACTAATTGACACCATGGCTGAAAACTTCATCACAGTAAATCCACTTGTAAATGAAGAAAAGAATAAAATTACTTTTGCCGGAATAAGAGATAGTCTTGCACACCTTAAAGGAGGAAATCCAATGGGTTTTTTTCCATCAGGTGCAGTTTCAAATCTATATTTCAAAAATGGCAAATTTACTATAGAGGATAGAGATTGGCAGCCTGCTGTTCTTAAAATAATACAGAAAGCGAAAATGCCTGTTATCCCTATTCATATTTCTGGATACAACAGCACATCATTCTATCTTTCGAGAGTATTAGGTTGGAAATTCAGAAACTTGAGACTCTGTCATGAGCTATATAATAAAAAGGGGAAAGAGATGGTACTAACTTTCGGTGAACCAATTATGCCCAAAACCATTAAACAGTTTAATAATGGTACAGAACACTTGGGCGAGTATCTCAAAAAAGAGACGTATGCTCTATATAAAAAATAAGATTTATGGCAAAGCAATCATTACAACAAGTAAAGCAGCGCTATGGCATTATAGGCAACTCACATGAGCTGGATAGGGCTATTGACATAGCTCTACAGGTTGCACCTACTGACTTATCAGTTCTTATAACTGGTGAAAGCGGAGCAGGTAAAGAAAATTTCCCCCAGATAGTACATCAATTCAGTAAAAGAAAACATGGACCTTACTTTGCAATAAACTGCGGTTCAATTCCTGAAGGAACAATAGATTCAGAGCTATTTGGACATGAAAAAGGCTCATTTACAGGGGCTACCGGAACAAGAAAAGGTTATTTTGAGGTTTCTGGCGATGGAACCCTCTTTTTGGATGAAGTAGGTGAATTACCTCTATCAACACAAGCACGCCTACTTCGTGTACTAGAAACAGGCGAGTTTATAAAGGTTGGTTCTTCTAAGGTTGAAAAAAGTGACGTTCGTGTAGTTGCTGCAACTAACCTAGATCTTATAAAAGCGGTTGAAAATGGTAAATTCAGAGAAGACTTGTACTTCAGATTAAATACAGTTCCTATCAGAGTACCTGCGTTGCGTGATAGAAAAGAAGACATACCTTTGCTTTTCAGAAAGTTCTCTGCAGATTGCGCCGAAAAATATATGATGCCGCCCATATCATTAACAGATGATGCAATTAAAATGCTGAAGAATTACAGGTGGCCTGGCAATGTGCGTCAGCTTAAAAATATTACTGAACAGATATCAATCATTGAAAGAGAACGTGTTATTAATGCGGATATTTTAAAGAAATATCTTCCGGATCATGAAGTTGGCATGTTGCCTGTATCCGTTTCCAAGATTCATGAATCCGAAC
Organism: uncultured Proteiniphilum sp.; assembly: GCA_964647535.1. Lineage (GTDB taxonomy): Bacteria > Bacteroidota > Bacteroidia > Bacteroidales > Dysgonomonadaceae > Proteiniphilum. Next base: position 14,100 of record CAZYGE010000016.1, on the reverse strand, counting down.
ATAAATCATTTGCAAACGAACGTGAGATACTCTATCAGGTGCTCTTTGATATGAGAAAGGATATTTCCGATCTTAAACAGGTAGTTAATAATATAATGGATGAAGGTGTGCAACACCAAAGCTCTGCGGTCATGCCTGTAAAATACAAACCTTATTCAGATGAAATTAGGATAGAAGACTCAATTATTAACGACAATGATATTCAGGAAGCGACTGAATACGAAGAAAGTGCGCTATCGATTAGTGAAGTAGAAAAAGAGATGATTGCAAGAGCACTCGAACGTCATAATGGTATTCGAAAGATGGCGGCAAAAGAGCTGGGAATTTCAGAAAGAACACTCTACCGAAAAATTAAGGAGTATGAATTACAGTAAGTTATCACTTATCATATTACTTGTTTTAATGGTTAGTTCATGCAGAATAAACTATTCATTCAGAACAGCTTCAATAAACTATGATCTAACAAAAACATTACAGATTGGTCATTTCGTTAATCAGGCCCCATTGGTTTACCCTCCACTAGAGCAGAGATTTAATGAAGCAATGGCTGATATGTTCACAAGAAACACCCGCCTACAACTCGTACAACAAAATGGAGACATGGAAATTGAGGGAGAGATTGTTGGATATCAACTTACGCCTTTAGCCGTGCAAGAAGATGCTTTTGCTTCGGAAACTAGGCTAACAATGAGTGTTCGTATGCGTTTTAGAAATAATAAAACGGATGACCCGGATATTGAAGAAACAATTTCAGCAAACCAAACTTTCTCAAGTAATACAGTTTTTGACACAGTACAGGATGAACTTATCAGACAGCTAATCGATGAAATAGTGGACCAAATATTCAATTCTACAATGGCAAACTGGTAATATAATGGATAAAAAGGAACTTTTACGACTAATAGATGCTCATAATTTTCAAGAATTAAAACATGATTCCGATGTAAATATTGAAAAGATTGAGGCTTTAATCAAAAGATATCCTTACTTTCAAACAGCCAGACTTTTATACACAAAAGAGCTGCAATCAACTAATAAAGAACAATTTGCAGAGGAGTTATCTAAAACAGCACTTCTTTGTGCCGATAGAAAAAGATTATTCTATTTAATTCAGCCTGAGGATTACATTGAGTTTCTCAGACTCCCTGATGAGGAACCAATTGACCATGACAGAACAGATGAAATACTTGACTCTTATTTTAAAACATTTGGAGAAAATATAGACAAAGAAGCAAGAAAGGGTTCGGAAAAAGGTTCAGGAAAAGATTCAACTAATCGCTCAAACAATACTTCAGAAGATTCAGAATTAAACTATGCTATAACTGACTATTTAAGTTATATAGAATCTTTGGGAGAGGGAAATGAGGGAAATGAGACAACACAGACAAATCATCAACCTTTTGAGCATCAAGACATAATAGACGCATTTATTGAGAAAAAAGAATCTGACTCTGCAAGTAATATCCAATTGAAAAATGAAAAATATAACCAAAGTGCAGATTTGGAAAATAATGACAAATCTATAGATAGTGATGATGATAGTGAATTTCTTACCGAAACTCTAGCTAAAATCTATATCAAACAAAAAAAATATGATAAGGCTCTGACAATTATTAAGCGATTAAGTTTGAATTTCCCAAAAAAAAGTGCTTACTTTGCGGACCAAATTCGCTTTTTAGAGTACTTGATTATCAACGACAAACAAAACAAATAAAATTATGTATATATTCATCACCATTCTTATTCTGCTTGCTTCTATTTTAATGATATTTGCCGTTTTGGTTCAAAAATCAAAGGGTGGTGGTTTAGCGAGCGGCTTCTCCTCATCTAACCAAGTAATGGGAGTAAGAAAAACTACTGACTTTCTTGAGAAATTCACATGGACTTTAGCTGCAGCAGTAATCTTGTTAAGTATTTTTACAGCTAAATTTACAGCAGCGGGCTCAAGCGAGCCACAGTCTCAAATTGAGGTGCAACAGCCTGCACCCCTTAGCCCAACTACTGCTCCTGACGTTGCACCTTTTACACCTTTCTCAGCTCCTGCTGAAACTGCACCAGAAGAAGGAACGCCAGTAGAATAACCTGCAGAATATATGAGAAGGTGGTTTTTATTTATACTACTTCTTTTTCCTCTAATTGTTACAGCACAAGGATTTACCTTAGACACAATTAGAGTTTCACCTGACGACAGAAGAAATATACATCAAAACCAGCAAGCTGACTATAGTCACCATACAAATGATAATCGAAAAACAGAACAATCTACACGTTCTGGAAACATAAACAACCTTACATTCGACAGATCAAAATTACGGTTTGGCGCTAATATAGGATTGTCATTAAGCAGCAACTATACACACTTGGGTATAGGTCCGCAGATTGGATATGACTTCAATCAATACTTCATGGCGGGCGCAGGTGTAAGATACAACCATTTAAAAAGTAAATTATCTGAGTACGAAAGAAGTAGCAACCTACTCGGATTAAATCTATTTGGATATGTTTATCCTGTACGATTTATTACAATGTTTGTACAGCCTGAAATAAACTACATCTGGTCAAATATAAAATACAATCAAGGTGATACTGTGTCAAGCAGTGGCTTTGCACCATCTTTGGTAATGGGTGCAGGCTTAAGATTAGGTTACACACATGTAACAATAAACTACGATTTGATTCAACATAGAAGATCGCCTCACCCCGACGGTTTCTATTTTGGGATATCTGCGTTTTTCTAACGAATTACAATATCTCTCACTACAGGCATTTCTGCATACTCATTTATTTTATCAATCAACCCTTGCTTATTCATTAGCAACTCTGCTCTAAGAACAGATGAAGAGAGATGAACATAAAGAACATTACGTCTAAAGTAAACTTTTCTTGTATACTCTAACACACCCTCGCCAAACAGCTCATTCCATGCCTTTACAGCACGGTGCTCAGCTAGTTTAACCTTCAACCCTGAATTACCATCAAGGAAGTCAGATAACACTTCAGATAAGGGTTGTGCATTCTTCTTCTTCATTCTACATCAATTCAATCTTACCATTTATAACACTATATATATGGGAATTATTAATGAGTCTATCAAGAATTCTTTCAAGTGATTGCCTATTTGTATCAGAAATGAATATCTGCCCAAATTCAGAACCTGACACTAGCTTTACAATTTCCTCTACTCTGCTTGCATCAAGTCTGTCAAAAATATCGTCCAGTAGAAGAATAGGAGTTGAACCTCCTGTGTCTAGCAAGTATTTGAATTGCGCCAATTTTAGCGATACAAAATACGTTTTGTTTTGCCCCTGAGAGCCCACCTTCTTTATAGGAAATCCATCTAGCAACATCTCAAGTTCATCTCTGTGAACACCGGCTGTTGTATGACCTATAGCCATGTCACGCTCCCGGTTTCGTCTCATCATTGTCATAAAATCGCCATCATTTAATTGCGATATATAATCAAATGAAACCATATCTGCCGATCGGCTTATTTGTGAATAATATTTGTTGAATATGGGAGTGAGCTTTTCAATAAATCGCTTTCTTTTTTCATTAATAACAATTCCGTCGCTTACCAATTGATCTTCCCACAATTCAAGTAGTGAAACATCAAGCTGCCCCTCCTCAAGTTTTAAAATTGCATTTCGCTGTTGCAAAGCTTTATTATATCTTACAAGCGTACGCAGATATTCTTTATCGAACTGAGAGATGGCCATATCCATAAACTTCCTTCTTCCTTCACTTGCACCTGTGATAAGATCATTATCTGCCGGTGAAATCATTACTAGGGGAACTAAACCGATATGATCTGACAATCGTTCATATTCTTTCTTATTGCGTTTAAACTGCTTCTTCTGCTTTCGGCGTATAGCACTATAAACGATCTCTTCTGCATCATCACTTGATGAGTACTTGCCCTGCAACATGCACATATCAGAATCGTGATTAATGATTTGCGAGTCAATAGGATTAGTATAGCTTTTACAAAAAGAGAGATAATATACGGCGTCTAAAAGATTGGTTTTACCCATTCCATTATTACCTATAAAACAGTTAATCTTTGGTGAAAAGCTAAGCTCTGCCTGAGCTATATTTTTATAATTAATTATTGTCAGTTCAGTTAAAACCATCAAATACTACTCCTAATCTTATTTAACCTATTTCATTTACTCTTCCATCAGCAAGCTCTGCAGATCTTCTGGGGTTATATTTAGTTTTAGCCTGCCTTCAGAGGCAAAAGAGATTCTGCCTCTCTCTTCTGACACTATTATTACTTTAGCATCAGTTTCCTGTGATATCCCCAAACCGGCTCTGTGCCTCAAACCTAGGTGTGTAGGAATATTAGGATTCTGTGAAATTGGTAAAATACAACCTGCTGCTTTTATCTTTTTTCCAACAATAATCATTGCTCCATCATGAAGCGGGCTATTTTTAAAAAAAACATTTTCAATTAAGCGTGAAGATACATCTGCATTAATAATTTCTCCGGTCTGTTCATAAAGGCCCATATGGATGTCGCCTTGAATAGCAATAAGAGCTCCAGTATTAGTTTTTGACAAATTCATACATGCTAGAACAACGGCAGTTAAATGAGTATTATCTTTATTGTCACTTTCACTGGGAAAAAATAGTTTTGTAATAAAATTCCAACCTTTCTTAGAGCCTAAAGACATAAGAAACCTACGTATCTCATCCTGGAAAAGTATAACCAGAAGAAATAGTCCTACACTAACAAACTGGTCTAAAATTGATCCTAGCAGCACCATGTTAAACACACGCGAAACCAAAATCCAGATTACCATAAAAACCAATATTCCTAAGAATAAAGGGCGCAATCCTGATATCCTCACCAATCTAAAAAGGTAATACAGGAGCAAAGCTACCAGAAATACATCTATGAAATCTTTTATCCCGAAATGTGCAAACATAATTTCTATTTATCGTAGTCAGTTAACTTTGAGATAATCGCAACACACTCTACTGCCTCTTTAACATCATGCACTCGCAAAATATTAGCACCTGATAATAGAGAAACAGTATTTAGCACCGTGGTACCATTCAGACTTTCCTCCGGTGTTGTTTCAAGCAGTTTATAAATCATTGATTTTCTTGAAACACCAACCAATATTGGCTCATCAAAGATATGAAAATATTTAAGATATGCCATTAATTCATAGTTTTGAGCCAAACTCTTACTGAACCCAAATCCTGGATCTATAATCACATCGTTAACCCCTAAAAGATTGAGCTTGGCTTTCTTCTCAGAAAAATAATATAAAATATCCTGAATGAAATTATCATAATCTGTCATCTGCTGCATGGTTTGAGGGGTACCTCTCATATGCATCAAAATATAAGGCACATTAAGTTCTGCTACAACAGAAAACATTTTATCATCAATTTCGCCTCCCGAAATATCATTAATAATATTAGCGCCATATTCTTCAACAGCTTGCTTTGCAATGTCGGCATAAAAAGTGTCTATTGACAGTATGGCATCGGGAAACTCTTTTCTTATTAGTCTCATTGCAGGCATCAACCTCTCCGCCTCCTCTTTTGCTGACAAAAACTTAGAAGTTGGCGAAGATGATTGTGCACCAACATCGATAATATTGCCACCTTCTTCAAGAATCGCCTTGCATCTGCTAACAATTCCCTCTTCGGATTGCCTTCTGCTTTCAGAATAAAATGAGTTGGGTGTAACATTTAAAATACCCATCACAACAGGAGTAGAAAGACTTATTAACGAGCCATTTATATTTATTGTTTTTTCCATATAATCAATTTATATATAGGATTAAAGTACCGAATTAGGATCACGATCGGGATAATCTATAGTATAATGCAACCCCCTACTCTCTTTGCGAGCCATTGCCTGTTTAATTACCATATATCCAACTTTAATTATATTCCTTAATTCACAAATATCACGTGACACCACAGACCTTTGAAAGAGATTTTCTGTTTCTCTAAAAAGGATATTCAACCTATCCATGGCTCTTTTCAATCGCAAATCAGAACGTACAATCCCAACGTAAGAAGACATAATTTGTCCAACCTCTTTATAACTCTGCGTAATCAAAACCATCTCTTCAGGTGAGGTTGTACCCTCGGCGTTCCATGAAGGAGTATCTTCTTGGTAACTATAACTCTCTATAAGAGGAATAGAATGCTTAGCAGCCGCGTCTGCATAAACAACTGCTTCAATAAGAGAATTGGAAGCAAGCCGGTTTGCGCCATGCAGTCCTGTGCAGGCACACTCTCCATTTGCATACAACCTACCAATTGAAGTTTCACCATCCATATTCACCACTATACCCCCACAAAGATAATGAGCAGCAGGTGCAACTGGAATCATATCTTTTGTAATATCAATTCCGAAAGACAAACACTTAACATAAATATTTGGAAAACTTTTTTTAATCTCACCAGAATCTTTGAAGGTCACATCAAGAAACACATGATCATCACCCCTTTCTTTCATCTCAGAGTCAATGGCTCTTGCAACAATATCTCGCGGCGCCAGCGAACCTCGTTTGTCATACTTATGCATAAACTCCTCACCGTCTACAGTTTTTAGGATACCCCCAAAGCCCCTCATCGCTTCAGTAATTAAAAACGAAGGCCTTGCACCCGGATGATATAAAGCAGTAGGATGAAACTGCACAAACTCCATACCTCTCACCTCTCCTTTTGCTCGTGCAACCATTGCAATACCATCACCTGTTGCCACATCGGGGTTGGTTGTAGTTTGATAAACAGAGCCAACACCCCCTGTAGCCATCATGGTCACCTTAGAAAGAAAAGTATCAATACTATTAGTTCCCTGGTCCAAAACATATGCTCCATAACACTCAATATTGGCAGTATGTCTGGTTACAATATCACCCAAATGATGTTGAGTAAGAACCTCAATAGCAAAATGATTTTCAAAAAGATCTATATTGGGATGTTTGCGTATGGCATCAATCAAACTAACCTGTATTTCGGCTCCTGTATTATCTTTATGATGCAAAATACGGAATTCTGAGTGACCCCCTTCTTTATGAAGATCAAAATTGCCCTTCTCATCCCTGTCAAAATTTACACCCCAGTTAACAAGCTCTTCAATTTGTGCGGGAGCTTCCTGCACAACTTTCTTTACAACATCAATATTGCATAATCCCCCTCCCGCATCAATAGTATCATAAATATGCTTCTCAAAATTATCCCACAGATTGGTAACTGATGCAATACCACCTTGAGCATAAAAAGTATTTGCATCCTTGAGCTGATTTTTTGCTATAATTGCAACCTTACCATACTTTGCAACCTTTAATGCATAGCTCATACCAGCAATTCCGGAGCCAATTACCAGAAAATCGTATTTATATACCATTATTTCTAAGATCTGATTTACTAGCACAAAATTAAACAATTATAATATCCCCATCAACTCATAGTTAAAAATCTAATTATAATTTGTATTTATGCTTCGAATAACTTACTTTGTTAGTGAGTTTTGAACCTGTTATGATCTTTAAAATTGCATCAATATGAAACATCTAATTACTTTACTTCTGATAGTGTGCCTTTCACCTGCAACAAGCCTGCTTTACTCAAATATGCAGCAAGAAGGTTCAACCATTCAGCTCAGAGGAAGGGTCTTGGGAGGCGACACCAACCAGCCCATTGTCAATGCAAGCGTAACAATAGAATCTGTAAATGTCTCTACAGTTACGAATCAAGACGGATATTTCTCGATTCGTGTGCCGGCAGAATCCCGCAACTCCAAACTGATAATAAGACACATAGGATATTCTAATAGGGAGATTCCTGTCATAACTCTCATAGACAGCCCCAATAACCACATTGCATTAATACCGGCACCAATAGAGTTGGGTGAATTACAAGTAGTATCCGGCGACGGATCGCAATTAGTTAAAGATGCACTTTACAAAATCCCTCAAAACTATTCACCCTCGCCCAACATGATGGTGGCATTTTATCGTGAATCGATAAAAAAAGGATCGAGCTACATATCGCTCGTAGAAACTGTTTTAGATGTATATAAAGCATCATATCGTTCATATAATAACGACCAGTCCAGAATATATATTGGCAGGAAAGCCACAGATATAACACCGCGCGATACTGTGTTACTTAAATTTCAAGGAGGAATTAGCGATGCCCTAATGCTGGATATTGCCAAAAACCCTGAAATAGTTTTTGGCACCGACGGATCAGAGTATAATTTTCATATCGAGGGCCTAATCAACTTCAATAATAAACCTCACTACAGAATTAGCTTCACTCCTCTTTCTATGATCGAAGACATACTTTTTAGAGGAACCATTTATCTGGAACATGAAACGCTTGCATTTGCCCGCATGGAGTTTAACATGAACGTTGAAGACCGAAAAGATGCAGCCAACATCTTTATCCGCAGGAAGCCCTCTAAAATGCGTGTTGAGGTTGTGAAAGCGCAATACGTTGTAGATTATATTGAAGATAATGGAAAGTGGTATTTTAATTATAGCGGAACCGACGTAGAATTTAGAGTAAGGTGGACAAACCGATTCTTCGGACTTTTTTCTACTAACTACCTAATATCTTCCGAAATAGCAATCACCGACAGATATGACGATAACATAATAAGATTCCCTCGCAGCGAACGCATCAGATCAACAGATGTAATTGCCGAACGCGTAGAATACTTTCTCGACCCCACTTTTTGGGGAGAATATAATATAATTGAACCCGATCAAGAAATCACAGATGCGATAGATAGATTAAGTGATAAATTAAGACGAAGAAATCAATAAGTGGTTGAATAAAAGGCTAAACTGTTTGTAAATAAAAATTTTAGAGGTATATTTGCAGCCCAAAGTTTTTTTACACATTATATTAATAAACATGTATTTAGATTCTACAAAGAAAGAAGAAATCTTCGCAAAGTACGGAAAGTCTAACACTGATACTGGCTCACCTGAAGCTCAGATAGCATTGTTTTCCCACCGTATTTCGCACTTGACTCAACATTTGAAGTCAAACCAAAAAGATTATAACACAGAAAGATCATTGAGAGTTTTAGTTGGTAAGCGTCGTCGTTTACTAAATTATCTGATAGACAAAGATATTGAAAGATATCGTGCTATTATTAAAGAATTAGGAATCAGAAAGTAATTCTCAAAAAACGAAAATCAAAGAGGGTAAAATTAATTTATCCTCTTTTTTTATTCTAAAACCGTTAATTTTATCAGAATTGGCAGCAAAACAGGCACAATAAATGAAAACATATTGTATAACTATGTTTTATAATATGTTTTTTTATTTTGTCCTTTCAAAAGAGAGCCATATCTTTGCTACCGATAACCTAAAACAATCTTTTTCACCTTAGATATTAATATCACGTTAACCAATACAAAAGAGGCAATTTCGATCGAAGTTGCCTCTTTTCAGTTTTACAAAACACTTTATCCTATTTTTCTGTTATAGCTCTAATGTCAATAAAAACAGTATATGAATTCTAACTGGAAAAGAACTTTTGCTATCATCTGGAGTGGACAGTTCTTCTCTATACTCACCAGCAGCCTTGTAAATTTTGCAATAATAATTTGGCTCAGTCTTCAAACCGGTTCGGCAGAAATACTTGCTTGGGCTGCTATTGCGGCTATGCTGCCTCAATCCATCATAGGACCATTTACCGGCGCCCTGATAGACAGGTGGAACCGAAAACTGGTAATGATGCTTGCCGATACATTTATCGCCATTTGCACTCTTATACTTGCTGCACTCTTCTGGTTAAACATTGCGGAACTATGGCACATATTTGTGCTACTTGGTTTCCGATCAGTTGGCTCTGCTTTTCACATGCCGGCAATGCAAGCATCAGTACCGCTTGTTGCACCCAAAGAACAATTAACTCGTGTTGCAGGTATAAATCAAATCATAGCATCAGTGAGCCAAATAGCCGGACCGGCTCTTGGAGCCATGATGATAACTATTTGGGACATAGAATATGTCCTCATATTTGATGTTGCAGGAGCATTAATTGCAGTAACATCACTCTTCTTTGTAAAAATCCCCAATCCCGAAAAGAATAAGGATATCGAAAAAGACATATTTAAGGAGATTAAAGTAGGCGCTATGATAGTATTAAGAAACAAAGGGCTAAGTATGGTATTCTTGTACTCAATCATTGTTGTATTTTTTATGGTTCCCATTAGTGTATTATTCCCACTTATGACACTTGACTACTTCAATGGCACAGAATTTCAAGCCGGAATCATTGAAGCCATTTGGAGTGTAGGCGCATTAATTGGTGGTGCCATTATGGGGGCCAAGGTATATAAAGTCAATCGTGTAGGATTAATTAACTGGATGTACTTAATAATGGGTGCAGCATTCCTCCTTTCGGGGCTACTATCGCCCACCGGTTTCGTCTGGTTTGCTGTTTTAACTGCCATTTCGGGAGTTTCAGGCGCCGTATACAACTCTGCCTTCACCGGCATACTACAAACTAAAATAGAGCCCTCTGCGCTAGGAAGAGTTTTCTCAATGTATTTCACCGTTGCACTTATACCTGCCATGCTCGGATTGATAGGAATTGGCTATATTGCCGACACTATTGGCCTAAATACTTCCTTTTTCATATCAGGGGTTATAATAATAGTTATAGGAATAATTGCGCTCTTTACTAAATCGGCAATGAAATTAGACAAAGTGCATATTTAAATGTGCATATAAATTGATAGACAGTGATATCCACTTCATATCATTCTGTGGACTGGGGTTTACCTTAATTGCAAGTTTGTTTTTTTGAACCAAGCCATGCACAACGGTGTTTTTATATTTATACAATAAAAACTACATAAATCTATGTATAAATACGATCAAGATAAAATAAATCAAATAAGCGAACACCTCATTGAGCAAGGAAAAACAATAGCAATAGCCGAAAGCTGCACATCTGGTTTAATTCAAAACATATTCTCTCAAGCCAAAAAAGCCACACTCTTTTACCAAGGCGGAATGACACTTTATAACCTAGGTCAAAAAGCCAAACATTTAAACGTAAACCCAATAACATCCGAATCCTGCAATTCTGTAAGTAAAGAAGTGGCAGAGAAAATGGCTATTGAGATAACAAATGCATTCAATGCCGAATTGGGTGTTGCCATTACAGGTTATGCCCAACCAATGCCTAAGCTATCAGTAAATAGTTGTTTTGCTTATATAGCACTGGCAGAGGGAACAAAAATAATATTCTCAAAAAAGATTTCAGGCGATGCGTCAAAAACACTACTTGAAAACCAAATAATATTTATGGAAAAGGTCTTAGACGAAATCTATAATGCTAACATATAAAATCCGATCAGAAGATAAGCCTTCCTATCGGATTTCATTTTATTATATTAAGATCTAATATTTTTATTACAACTAGATACTCAAACCAAATTATTCAAACCAAGAATCAACAATACCTTTGTTTACAGAATACCATTGTGATGCTCCAGATTCCTCCCCTTCACTATCAATAGATCCCATCAAATCATATAGTTGATCTTCTGTCAAATTAAACTTCTTAAAAAAGCCAGCAGCCTCAGGCATATCCTCTTCAAAACCTTTTCTCGAAACGATAGCACACACATCAGCAGGATAAACTCCTTTTGGATCATCAAGATACTTGATATCAAAATTCATCCATTTGTAATGCGGTTTCCATCCAGTAATCACAACCCAATCGTTATTCTTTACAGCTTTATCAAGGCTTGCTACCATTGCAGGACCACTCGAAGAAATTTGTTCAAAATTCAAATCATATTCATCAATAGCCCTAAGAGTACTTGCATGAATACCCGCGCCACTACCTATTCCGATAATCTCATTACCAAAGCGACTTGCGTTTTCATTCAGCTCCTCAATAGAATTAATGCTCACATAAGAAGGAACAACAAGCCCTGTAGTACCTTCGCTAAACGCTTCACCAAGAATCACCAGCTTATCGCCATAATCATTCCAGTAATCTACATGAGTATGAGGCAACCAAGCATCGAGGAAAACATCTCCTTTTGAGTTGGTTTTTGATAACTCACCATAAATCAGTCCGGGTTCTAAGTTAATAAGCTCAACCTCATAACCTTTATCCTCAAGTGCCACCTTTGCAAGATGCGTAAATGCAACACCTTCAGCCCAATTGGGATATAATATTGTAACTTTCTCTTTTCCGCTACCTGCTCCACCACCACAAGAGGCTATTAAAAGAGCAACACTTAGCATAAGGGTAATGCCTAATAAACTTTTCTTTATTTTGTCCATAATTCTAATATATATTTCATTAATTAATATTCTTTCTATCCTTTTTTATTTGCGAACGATTGAGTTATGCGGTCGAGAATAATTGCAAGAATCACAATTCCTAACCCAGACTCAAACCCTTTCGCTATATCATTTTGTTGTATTCCCTGATAAACCACACTACCCAATCCTCTTGCTCCAACCATAGAGGCGATTACCACCATAGATAAAGCAAGAAGAATCACTTGATTTACCCCTGTTAGTATAGTTGGCATAGCCAATGGCAATTCTATCTTATAAAGGATCTGCTTCTCCGTTGCACCAAAGGCACGTCCTGCCTCCACTACGTCGCCGGGCACACTCCTTATTCCAAGACTGGTAAGACGCACAGCCGGAGGTAGTGAAAAAATTACTGTTGCCACTATACCCGGAGTGTTACCCACACTAAAAAAGAAGATAGCGGGAATTAAATAAACAAATGCAGGCATAGTTTGCATAAAATCGAGTACAGGCTTAATTATAATATCTGCAGTTTTATATTTAGCGGCCAATATCCCAAATGGAATACCAAGAATCAGCGCTATAAAAGTTGAAACAAGCACCAGTGTTGTTGTATGCATAGCCTCGCTCCAGTAGCCCATTGCATAAATAACACCTAAGCCTAAAACTATAAATGACACCAATCCGGCACTTTTTTTAAAACCTTCTTTTTTAAACATTAGCTTGCCCGATTTAGCATACCAGGCAAGAGCAACCACAATTAGCAGAAAGAGAGCAAAAGGTGTAGATAACAGAAGATCGTTCATACGATCCACAGTCCAAGAGATCCCATCATCAATAGCACTCCACAAAAAAGACAAATTCTCTTCAAGAGCATTAATACCTATCTCAATATATTTTCCTAAATCAATAATTCTATTCATTATTATATTTTTATGTTGCCAATAAACTCTATCTAAATAGCTTTTGCCTTCTTAATCATGCTCTTAACTTCCTCATCACCATAGCGGGTAGCCTCAATTATAAGCGATGTTTGAGTTACTAAACCTAATAATTTACCATCCTCTTTATCTACAACTGCAAGTGGGTAGTTATTCCCGGTAATAAGTGGCAACATCTCTTCAACCGTGTAATGTTTGTATACACTTGGGACTTCACTTTTTAAAGCCATCTCCAACGAAGTCACTTTATTATCTGCCAGCTCTAAAACATCTTTAAGCCATACATACCCCAAAAAGGTTCGTTTCTCATCCTCCACAGGAAGAAACTGAAGACTTCCTGCACGCATTTTACGGATTGCACGCATTGGTCCGTCCTTTTTTAAACTCAGCAGTGAAGGTTTAGTAAACATAAGCGACTCAGCAGTAATAATTGTTTTGCGGTCTACTTTCTCTACAAACGCTTCCACGTAACCACTGGCAGGATTAGTAAGAATCTCTTCAGGAGTACCAATTTGTTCAATAATACCATCCTTCATTATCATTATCCGATCGCCAAGCTTAATAGCCTCATCCAAGTCGTGTGTAATAAACACTATTGTCTTTTGCACTTTTTCTTGTATTTGCAGAAGCTCATCCTGCATATCAGATTTAATTAGAGGATCGAGAGCAGAAAAAGCCTCATCCATAAGTAAAACCTCCGTATCATTGGCAAGTGCTCTTGACAAACCAACCCTTTGTTGCATACCACCCGACATCTCTGAAGGATAGTGATCTTCATAACCCTGAAGCCCTACAGTTTCTAATGCTTGTAATGCTTTTTTATCGCGTTCTTCTTTTATCTCACCTCTAAGCTCCAGACCAAAAGCTGCATTCTCCAGAA
>CAZYGE010000015.1:0-38191 GCA_964647535.1 uncultured Proteiniphilum sp. | reverse complement strand
TAATTAATTATCTCAAATCCGCAATACGGAACTAATACTTCCGGAATTCTTATACCTTCTTCTGTTTGATTATTTTCTAACAATGCAGCCATGATTCGGGGCAATGCAAGTGCGCTGCCATTGAGAGTGTGGCATAGTTGTGTTTTACGGTTTTCATCCCTGTAACGACATTTAAGTCTGTTGGCCTGATAACTTTCGAAGTTAGAAACTGAACTTACTTCTAGCCAGCGTTCCTGAGCGGCAGAATACACCTCGAAATCGAATGTGAGAGCGGATGTGAAGCTTAAGTCACCCCCACAAAGGCGTAGTATTCTCCAAGGTAGTTCAAGCTTTTCAACTAAAGTTTGAACATAATTTACCATCTCATCTAGGCGTTGATAAGAATTTTCAGGTTTTTCTATACATACTATTTCTACTTTATCAAACTGATGCAAGCGATTTAATCCGCGTACGTCTTTTCCGTATGAACCGGCTTCGCGACGGAAGCATGCAGAGTACGCAGTGTTTTTTACCGGCATATCTTTTTCTTCTAAGATTACGTCTCGATACATATTCGTAACGGGCACTTCAGATGTCGGAATTAGATAGAGATCATCTATTCCTATATGATACATTTGTCCTTCTTTATCTGGAAGCTGACCGGTACCGAAACCAGATTCACTGTTCACGACATAAGGTGGTTGCACTTCTTCGAAGCCGGCATCACGAGCATTATCGAGGAAAAAGTTTATGAGCCCACGTTGTAATCTTGCTCCTTTGCCTTTATACACAGGAAAGCCTGCTCCGGTGATTTTTACACCAAGTTCAAAATCTATAAGATTATATTTCTTAGCTAATTCCCAATGAGGTAATGCATTATTAGGTAATGAGGGCATTTCACCACCACTCCTATCAGTTACATTATCCTCTGCACCTTTTCCCTCGGGAACAGAATCATGAGGAATATTTGGGATATTAACCAACAGTTCGGCAATTTTCTCTTCGCTGTCCTTTAAAGTAACTTCAAGTTGTTTTGTGGTATCTTTAAGAGAGCTGACTTTTTGTTTGGCATCAGAAGCATCATCCTTTTTACCCTCTTTCATAAGAGAACCAATAGATTTTGATATTGAATTTACTTCAGATAAAAGATTATCTAACTCTGTTTGACTTTTTCTTCTGACTTCATCAAGTTCAATCACTTGACTTACAATGCCTTCAGCATCGAAATGCTTTTTTTTGAGACGATTTATAATCTCTTGAGGATTTTCGTTGATTGCTTTAAGTGTGAGCATAGAAATATGTACGCTTATTTTTAAATATCATTAAGTTGCGCAAAGATACAAAAAATAGCATACATCAAATCTCTCGAAAACTAATTTTAGAATAGCGGAACGCGAAATATTGAGTAGTCGGGCACTAAATTTAGAATGGACCGACGGAAAATTTGGAGAAATTTGAAACGAAACTTAAAATAGTTGGAAGTGCAAAGTTTCGCGTAATTCTCTTTGTTTTTGTTTTTTCAAACGATAATAACGTGAAACGTAATATGCCGCCCCTGCAAGCGCGCCAACCATTATGATGTCTTTGATTTTACTGCTCATATATATATATGTTTTTAAATTTATTATTATTAAATAGTCTCTATCCTTTAATACTAGATGCAGAAAAGACCAAAACGCTGCATTAAAACAGAAGATAAACTAAATAAGTTCAATCATTTCTGTTTTAACATGCCAATTCTATTATAATTACGTTTTTTGTACTTTCAGTAATTCTATATCTGTCATCGGTTCTTTCTCCTATTATCCATACTATATCTTCACCTGTAACTAGTAACCAAGCATCTTCTTTATCTTTTAAACTATATTTTTGGTCGATGAAATAATCGCTTAGCTTCTTTCTGCCTTTCATACCAAAAGGGATAAACCAGTCTCCATTTTTCCATTTACGTAATATTAGAGGGAATTTGAGCTTATCGGCATCAATATATAGAAACTTTCGGTTGATATTAATTTCGAGAGGAGATTTATTGTAACTTATTTTTAAGTTCAGAGGATTGAAAACTTCTTTGCTTCCTTCCTCTATGTAATAGATCTTCTCTCCTTCTACAGTTTCATGAATCTTGTTTAAAAGAAAGTAGTTTCTGTCTTTTATAATTCTGTATTTTTTAGGCTCTGAAATAATATTTGTTTCAGAATAGAACTGTTTACCCGGACTAGAATCTATGCTTTCATAAATATCTTCTATTGTTGAGGGCGTAAAACCAAGTGGAGAAAGGAGTTCAAAAAGCACTGAACGTGGCGAGGGCGCCTGTTTGAGCTCGAATATGTTTATACGATTATTAATAAAAATCTTGTCAATTGATTTTTGAACTGTGTATGAATACACTTTTTCTGCTTCTGTTATATTTTGTGATGTTCGATAAATAGTCTCTTTTACCGAAGGGTTCAGTGTTTGCAGAAGTGGTATAACGTTAAGTCTTATGGAGTTGCGATGGTACATATCTAGCTCGTTTGTACTATCGGTAACGTAAGGGATGTTTCGGTCTGCTACGTAATTTTCAATTTCATCACGGGTAGTATTTAAAAGCGGTCTTACAATCTCTCCGTTTTTTGGAGAGATGCCTGTGAGTCCTTTTATACCGGTGCCCCTAATAAGATTTAGCAACACAGTTTCAACCGAATCGTCTTTATGATGTGCAACGGCTATATAGCTTGCACCGTGATGTTTGCGAAGTGTTTCAAACCAGTTGTAGCGTAATTCTCGTGCTGCCATTTCAATTGAAATTTTATGATTGGCAGCGTATTGATGAGTATCAAAACTGATGGACCTGTATGGAATATCCGTTTTTTTGCACCATGTTTTTACAAACTTTTCATCACGATTAGATTCCTCACCCCGAAGGTGGAAATTGCAATGAGCTGCGTAACAACGGAATCCCAAAAGTATCAGAATGTCTAAAAGTGCCATGGAATCCATTCCACCACTGAGGCCTACGATAATTTTGGCATTTTGCGAAATCAGATTCTCTTTATCTATAAAATTCTTTACACTTTCTAGCATCTTTCTTCAATAGTAGAAGCAAACATAGTAAATCTTTCAAGATAATACTGAGAAAATCGTAATAAAAAGTGTATTTTTGTAGTTATATCGAAATGAATGTATTGACAATATTATGATTGAAAAGATTGAAGCTCTTCTTTCGGAAATTGAGCAGCTGACTGCTTCCGGCAGCGAGGAGATAGAAACAATTAGGGTTAAATATCTAAGCAAAAAAGGTGTTATACCTTCTCTTATGGATGAGTTTAGAACTATCCCCTCCGAGCAGAAACGCGAAGTGGGTATTAAAATAAACGAGCTTAAGCAAAAGGCTACAGATAAAATAAAAGATCTTAAAGAGCAGTCTGAAAGTACTGATTCAGTAGCAACTGATATTGATCTTACCAGAACTGCATATCCTGTTCCTTTAGGTACTAGGCATCCTATTTCTATTATTAAGGAAGAAATTAATGATATTTTTAAACGTCTTGGGTTCTCAATTGCCGAGGGCCCCGAGGTAGAAGATGATTGGCATGTGTTTTCATCATTGAATTTTGCAGATGATCATCCTGCACGTGATATGCAAGATACTTTTTTTATTCAGAATGATCCTCAGATCTTACTGCGCACACACACATCTTCAGTACAAACAAGGGTTATGCAGAAATCACAACCCCCAATTAGGATAATTTGCCCTGGAAGGGTATATAGAAATGAGGCTATCTCTTATAGAGCGCATTGTTTTTTCCATCAGGTTGAAGCACTTTATATAGATAAAGATGTTTCATTTGCCGATTTAAAGCAGGCTTTGCTGTTTTTTGCAAGAGAGATGTTTGGAGAGGAGACTAAAATTCGATTACGCCCATCATATTTCCCCTTTACAGAGCCAAGTGCCGAAATGGATATTTCATGTAATATTTGCGGTGGCGTTGGATGCCCATTTTGTAAACATACCGGTTGGGTTGAGATTCTTGGATGTGGTATGGTAGACCCTAATGTTCTTGAGAATTGTGGTATAGATAGCAAAGAATACACCGGATATGCACTAGGAATGGGTGTTGAGCGTATTACTAACTTAAAGTATCAGGTTAAGGATTTAAGAATGTTTTCCGAAAATGATGTGAGATTTTTAGAACAGTTTAAATCGGCATATTAACAAGACAAAAACCTTTATGAATTATGAGAATTAAAACGTTTATTCTTACTCTGTTGATTATAGCTTCTTCATGTGCTTCGGCTCAGAAGACAGTTAGAGTTAATGCAATAAAAGCCAATGATTACGGAGTGGTTTATTCGCTCCCTAAAACATCTTTTGAAATTACTATGTTAATTAAAAAGAGTGTTTATAACAGAGGAGATTTCTATCCTTATGCCCAACGTTATCTTGGTATAGATAATCCCGTTATCGAAAACAGGATTGTTTATTCTCTCGAAAATATTGATATTGTAAATAAAGGTATTCCGGATAAAGAGAATTCATTTATGGTTGAGTTCAGAGCTAAAAGTGTTGAACCATTTGTTTATTTGAGAGAGGATGGTTTGATAGTTAGTATTAATGCGGAGCCGGAACAAGAAGATAAAGCAGAGTTAACTATTCCCGAAGGTGTCGCGGCTACAGAAAATCCCAGAAGATATCTTTCTCAAGAGACTCTGATGGCAGGATCAACTGCAAAGCAGGCAGAGTTGGTAGCACGTCAGATATTTGATCTAAGACGAAGCAGAAGCGATATCCTAGCCGGAGAGGCAGAAAGTATGCCACCTGACGGCAATGCCTACAATGTAGTAATGGGTGAGATAGACAGACAGGAAAAGGCATTGACAGAGCTTTTTGCAGGTAGCACAGAGGTTGAGTATATTACAAAAACTGTAACCGTTGTACCTGAAGAAAATAGCATCGACAAACAGGTTATTGCTCGCTTTTCTGAAAAACTCGGAGCAGTTGATGTTGATGACCTTGCCGGTGAGCCAATTTATTTTTCGCTTACAAATAAAACTCCTGAGGTAAAGATGCAATTGTCTGATCGAGAGCTGGAGCGATTGGAAAAGAAACTAACTGAAGGAATTGTGTATAATATTCCCGGTAAGGCAAATCTTTCAATTGAGTTTAAAAATAAGACTGTGAAGCAGATCGAGACAGATGTTGTTCAGTTTGGAACAAAAGATGTATTGGTAAAAAGGATGTTTGATAATAATAGAGAACCTGTGAAGGTGTATTTTTATCCTGAGCTAGGTGCTATAAAGCAACTAATTCAGTAAAAGGTTGTTATATCTGTAAATTCAATTTAAGAATATCACTTCATGAATATGAAACAAAACAATGTAATTTATTCTGTCCTTCTTGTGGCTTTAGTGCTATCTGTTTTTTCAGCTTGCGACTGGAGTAAGAGAGGCTCAGGTTCATCTAATATCAAATTTGATAGTATTGTTGTTGAGAAAGAGATACCACTACTTATTGAGGGAGATTCCACTTTACCTTTTTCTGATGTTATAATTTCATTTACATATCCTATAAAATTCAAAAACAAAGAAGATTTGGCAAGGCTTCAACAAATATTTAAAGGCACTTTTTTTGGAAGTGTGGAGTATGATTCAATGACGCCTGATGAGGCTGTGGATGAGTATTTGAGGCTATATACGGAGAGGTATAAATCAATTTCAAATCTATACTATGAGGATAAAGGTCGTTTGGATGGAAGTTCTCCCGGTTGGTATTGGTATTATATGAATTTAAGCAATAGAATTATGTTCCAGAATGATTCTATTTTGAGCTACGCAGTTGAGTATAGCGATTATGAAGGTGGAGCACATGGTTCATATAATGTTATTTATACTAATATCAATCTTAATGAGCTTGTAACAATTACCGAAGAAGATTTGTTTGTACCGGGATACTACAGAGCGCTCACGGATAAAATTGTGCAGAGCTTGATGAAGGAGTATAACGCTGAGATTCCCGACTCTTTACTAATGAGTGGCTTCTTTACTATTGAAGATATAGTTCCTAATAATAATTTCTGGTTAGGAGAGAATTCTATAAATTACACGTATAATCAGTATGAGATTGCGCCTTACTCCATGGGGGTGATAGATGTGGAGGTACCATACTCAGAATTGTCTGATATTATCTTACCAAATGGTATTATCTCAAGGTATCTTGATTCAAATTGATATAGTTGTATTGGGTAGTGAATTGGGTAAAAATAAAAAAGTCGGGTTAGAGCCGACTTTTTGCTTTAAATGATAACCTAAACAACAGTTTATAATATCACGCCTTTAATACTATTCCTTCTTAAATTCAAGATAAAGAACTATATGTACTTCTGTTCCAATACCAATTCCATCAGGATCGGCTGTAATATTATAGTCTAACCTATCTATACTTTTCTTAGCAATAAAACCTAAAGTTTCAGAGCCATCATCTCCTTTAACTAAACCACCATACTTAACGTCAAAAGTTACATCTCTTGTTACGTCTTTTATTTGAAGTTTACCGTTAAGGTTGAACTTGTCATCACCAACTTTTTCAATGCTTGTGCTTTCGAAAGTCATTGTTGGATATCTTTCTACTTCAAAAAAATCGGCACTACGCAAATGATCGTCGCGCATTTGTACACTAGTGTTGATACTTGTGGCATCAATATTGAAAAAGACTCTGCTTTGCTCTGGGTTATTTAAATCTCCAATGATTCCACCGTCAAACTTCTCAAACTTTCCATTTACGAAAGTAATGCCCATATGCTTCACTTTAAAGTTGATAGAAGTGTGGGCAGGGTCTATCTTATATTGCGCTTGAGCTATTAAGCCAAAACTAAGGGTGATGGCTGTGATAAATAAAAGTAACTTTTTCATATTCATATTTTTTTAATTGATTTCTTTGCAATTAACATATAAGGACATAGGTTTGTTCAGTTATTGCAATTGTATATCAATTTTAAATAGTATAACACTGTAGTGTTTAGTATTTTAAGAAAAAGCCCTATCTTTGTATAAACAAAAGCTACTGAGAGGTTGTTAGTACTTATCGTAGCAAAGTTTATTATTAAAGTGTTTAAATTATGCAAGAAGTAGATCAAGATCAAATATTAGCCGAAATAACCACACAAGAATATAAATATGGGTTTACCACTGATGTGGACACGTATGTAATTGATAAAGGTTTAAATGAGGATGTTATACGTCTGATATCGGCAAAGAAAGAAGAGCCGGAGTGGTTACTGGAATTCCGACTAAAGGCTTATCGTCATTGGTTAACAATGGAAATGCCTGAATGGGCCCACTTAGATATTCCACCAATAGATTACCAGGAGATGATTTATTATGCCGATCCATCACATAAAAAGAATCCACAAAGTTTGGATGAAGTGGACCCGGAGTTATTGAAAACTTTTGAGCGTTTGGGTATTCCTTTGGAAGAGCAAAAAGTACTTACCGGAGTGGCTGTTGATGCAGTTATGGATAGTGTTTCAATTAAAACTACCTTTAAAGAAGCACTTGCCGAAAAGGGTATTATCTTTTGTTCGTTTAGTGAAGCGGTTAAGCATCATCCTGATTTGGTTAGAAAGTATTTAGGTACTGTTGTTCCATATAAGGATAATTTTTTTGGGGCACTAAATTCGGCTGTTTTTAGTGATGGTTCTTTCGTATATATTCCTAAAGGTGTAAGATGTCCCATGGAGCTTTCTACATATTTTAGAATTAACACAGCCAATACAGGGCAGTTCGAACGTACACTTATTGTGGCCGATGATAGTTCATATGTAAGCTACCTTGAAGGGTGTACGGCACCTATGCGTGACGAAAACCAACTACATGCAGCTATTGTAGAAATAGTTGCTTTGGATAATGCAGAAGTGAAGTATTCAACAATACAGAACTGGTATCCTGGAAATAAAGACGGTGTTGGTGGTGTTTACAATTTTGTAACCAAGCGTGGAATATGTAAAGGTGTAAATTCTAAGATTTCATGGACACAGGTTGAAACCGGATCTGCGATCACTTGGAAATATCCTTCATGTATACTTGCAGGTGATGGTTCGGTAGGTGAGTTTTACTCAGTTGCAGTAACAAATAATCACCAGCAAGCCGACACCGGTACTAAGATGATTCATTTAGGCAAAAATACTCGAAGCAGAATTGTTTCTAAGGGTATTTCTGCGGGTAGCAGTCAAAATAGCTATAGAGGCTTGGTAAAGGTTACCAAGAAGGCAGAGAACGCAAGGAATCACTCTCAATGTGATAGTTTGCTGCTCACCGACCATTGTGCAGCTCACACTTTCCCGTATACCGATATTCAACATCCTTCTGCCGTGCTTGAGCATGAGGCAACAACTTCCAAGATTAGTGAAGATCAGATTTTCTATTGCAACCAACGTGGTTTGGGTGAAGAAGAAGCGATTGGATTAATTGTTAATGGATACGTGAAAGAAGTGGTCAATAAACTACCGATGGAGTTTGCTGTTGAGGCGCAAAAGTTACTTCAGATTTCACTTGAAGGTAGTGTGGGATAATTTGTAAATTAACTAATTCCCAAATATATAATAAATCCCTATAGAGTTGGTTTTACCATTCTATAGGGATTTTGCCTTTACTAAGGAGGTACTCATTTGCTTTACTGAAATGTTTGTTGCCAAAGAAACCTCTGTGGGCTGAAAGCGGAGATGGATGTGGAGATTTAAGGACCAGATTTTTTTGTGTATCAATGGTTACACCTTTTTTTTGAGCATATGAGCCCCATAACATAAACACCAGATTGTTTTGATTTTCTGACAAACAACGTATGACACTGTCGGTAAATTCTTCCCAACCTTTTCCCTGATGAGATCCGGGTAGTCCTGCTTTTACTGTGAGAGTGGTATTGAGTAGCAGTACCCCCTGTTTTGCCCATCGATATAGGTTTCCAGAGATTGGGATGGGAGTTCCTAAATCACTGTTTATTTCTTTATAGATATTGACCAATGATGGAGGTATCCTAATGCCATCGTTAACAGAAAAACATAACCCGTTTGCTTGTCCGGGTTGATGGTAAGGGTCTTGCCCTACAATCACTATTTTAACATCACAAAAAGGAGTGGTGTTGAATGCGTTGAAAATCAACTTAGCCGGAGGATATATTGTGCTCGATTTATATTCATCCTTTACAAATTGAGCAAGTGTTTCGAAGTAAGGTTTTTCAAATTCATGTTTAAGTAGAGACTTCCAACTCTCTTCAATTTTAACTTCCATAGTACTTGATTAATTTTTATAATTGAAAAAAAGTAAGATTAAGAAAAAATGCAATTATAATAAATTCACTTTGAATGATAATATTAATTTTGAATGAGCATAATCAACTTGTTATATAATGATTAGTTTGAATCATTATAATTACCTTATTAAATTAAAAAAATTCCGTGGTCTTTTGCCGATTTCTTCATCTCTTTAGGCCAAATGCTGGATTGAATTTCACCAATATGTGCTTTGCGAAGATAAAACATACAAAGACGGGATTGACCAATACCGCCACCTATAGATAGTGGTAATTCGTTATTCATCAACCGTTTATGAAAATATAACGAAAGACGCTCTTCTTTGCCAACTGACATAATTTGTCTTTCGAGAGCTTCTGCATCAACTCTTATTCCCATAGAAGATAGTTCTACAGATTTTTTTAATACCGGATTCCAAACAAGCAAATCACCGTTTAATCCTTTATATCCATCTTCATTAATGGTACTCCAATCATCATAATCAGGAGCACGACCATCATGGGGCAAACCGTTGGATAATTTAGCACCTATTCCTATAATAAATACGGCTCCATGTTTTTTTGAAATCGCATCTTCGCGCTCCTTATCATTAAATTCAGGATATAATTGTAGTAGTTCTTCGGCGTGTATAAAGGTTATTTCTGGAGGTAAACCTGGTTTGATATGTGGGAAGAGTTCGTATACCAAATACTCAGTTCGTAGCATTGCTGCATATATGCGCTCTACTATTTTCTTTAGGAAAGTAATATTTCTTTCCTCTTCACTAATAACAAGTTCCCAATCCCATTGGTCTACATATAAAGAATGAGTGTTATCAAGCTCCTCATCAGCTCGGATAGCATTCATGTCAGTGTATATACCATAACCCTGTTCGATTTCATAGTCGGCAAGGGTTAAACGTTTCCATTTTGCAAGAGAATGTACTATTTCTGCTTTCTTGTCTCCTAAATCTTTAATGGGAAAACTTACAGGACGCTCAATGCCATTTAAGTCGTCATTTATACCGGTTCCGCTTTCTACGAACAGTGGAGCGGTAACTCTTCTGAGTCTTAGCTCTGAAGAGAGATTGATTTGAAAAAAGTCTTTGATACTTTTAATTCCCAGTTCTGTCTGTTCTAAACTAAGAAGCGGTTTATAATCTTGAGGAATGTATAAATTAGGCATAACTAGTGTACTCATTCAGAAATAATTTCATTTTTGACATACAAAGGTAGTATTTAATTCCTTTTTGTCAAAAAAGAACATATAAATTATTACAAATTGATAGTATTATGGTCAGAAATCATACATAAATTGTTTCTATTGGGGGTATTTCAACCAATTAGAGTATTTGATCAAGGAATATGTTTAAAGCATTGGCCAACTTATGCATTTGTTCAACGAATTTTACTATAGCATTTGCCCGACTAAATCATCAATAGAATCGATGTTGTGTCTATCGAGGTATTCGTTTATTCCATCAAGAATTTTGACAGGGGCTGCCGGGTCTATAAAATTATAAGTTCCTACCTGTATAGCACATGCACCGGCTAGTATGAATTCAATTGCGTCTTGCCATGTACATATTCCCCCCATTCCAATTACCGGAATTTTTACTGCATTAAATACTTCCCAAACCATTCTCACCGCAATTGGTTTGATGCAAGGTCCTGATAGTCCTCCGGTAACTGTAGATAGTTGTGGTTTTCTTTTCTCAATGTCAATAGCCATACCCAAAAAGGTATTGACAAGCGAAACTGAGTCTGCACCTGCATCTTCTACAGCACGTGCTATATCTGCGATATTGGTTACATTAGGTGACAATTTAACGATAAGAGTTTTTGGGAATACCTCTCTAACCGCTTTGGTTACCTTTGCAGCAGATTCGCAAGAGACTCCAAATGCCATACCGCCTTCTTTAACATTGGGGCATGATATATTTAGCTCAATTGCAGGCATCTTATCTAAGTTGGCAAGCTTTTCTGAACATATAATATAGTCTTCGAGCGTAGATCCGGAGACATTTACAATTATATTGGTGTCATATTCTTTAATTACCGGATAGAGATGATCAACAAAATAATCAACCCCTTTATTTTGAAGCCCCACTGAGTTTAGCATACCGGATGGAGTCTCGGCCATTCTGGGATAATTATTACCCTCACGAGGTTCTGCAGTTGTTCCTTTTACGAATATTCCTCCAAGTTTTCCTAAATCCATGAAGTCTTTATATTCTGTACCATACCCGAAAGTCCCTGATGCTGTTGTTACCGGGTTCTTCAGTTTCAAATCTCCTATTTCTACATTTAATCTAGCCATGTCAACTCTTTTATATTGAAAACTGGTCCTTCGGTACAACTACAAACATTTCCTCTTACTGTCTTTTCGGTGCAGCATAAGCAAGCGCCAAATCCGCATGCCATAAGATTTTCGAGCGATACTTCACATTCAATCCCGTTATTTTGGGCATATTTTGCTATCGCTAACATCATTGGTCTTGGGCCACAAGTGAAAATATAATCGTATTTTTTGTTTTGTAGTATTGAGTGGTTTGTTACATATCCTTTTTCTCCAAGTGTTCCGTCTTCCGTTGTGATATAAAAATCTCCATACATTTCAAAATCTGATTGTTGAAGAATGTCGGATGCAGATCTTCCTCCTACAAGAAAGTCAGGTTTTAGTCCCTTTTCGTTCATCTTTTTACCAAGAAGTAACAAAGGTGCTGTTCCAACACCTCCACCTATAAGTAAATACTTGCCATTGTTTTCTGGGATTGTAAATGAGTTGCCAAGAGGATACATAAGGTTAACTATTTCACCCAGTTTGAGTCTGCATATTTTTCGGGTTCCTTCACCAATACTTTGTATTAACAGCCACATTTCATTTTTGGCAGTATCAACATTATTAATTGAAATTGGTCTTCTAAGGAAGACCACAGGTGAGTTCTCAACTAATATCTGTACAAACTGGCCGGGAAGCATCTCCGGCAACTCCTCGTTATTAGCCGGAGATACTTTTATTAAATTGTTGCGGTCGTTAAGTTTATCATTAGATCGAACTATAAAATCTAGTACTTTCATCTTAATCGAATATTCATTATTGAATACAAAAGTACATCAATATTTTAAGTTCGCCAATCTTGAGGGTGTTACAATGAGATTTTGGTTGTTTTCTGATTTTCTTCACTTCCTACGCTATTCCTTTTACGGGATGCATTATTCCTTTGCGGGGATGGTCCAAAGATATATGGTTTTGCCATCTACGACTTTTCTCTCATCAGGTTCCCAGTCACCCATGTCAAATGCATGTGAAACAACGCGGCTACCGGGTCTCATTTCAGATTTGATTTTGGGCATAAGCTTCAGATTTACATCTGGAAGCAAATACAATGTCAAGACATTTGCTTTACTGAAATCAAAATCAAACAAGTCTCCTTCATGAAAAGTTACTTTATCATTTACTTTTGCTTTAATAGCATTTTCATTGGCTTCTTTAATCCTTTCAGGGTTAAGATCAACTCCTATACCTGTTGCTCCGTAATCTTTTGCTGCGGTTATTACTATGCGACCATCTCCACATCCTAAATCATAAACAACATCACCTTTACTTACTTTTGCTAAATCAAGCATTCCTTCAACAACCTTTTGAGGTGTAGGTACATACGGGACATCTAATACAATTTGTTGTGCTGACAATTGAATACTTCCTACTATGAATATTAAAATAAAGATATAATTTAATCGCTTCATATTTAATAGTTTAAAATGTTTTGCGGCTTATGCCTTAAAGCAATTTAATTGATAAACATATTATCGCTTAATTAAGTTTTAAATTTTATTCTTTATTAAAATCTATATTAGATTAGTTCTTTGATTCTTTCCTTCTGAAAATTACAGCAAACAGCCAACCTGCAAATAAAATTGCAACACCAACCAGTGATCCAATCCCTGTGAAACTTAAACTAGAATATAGCATATATGCACATAATCCAATGAAAAGTATTGGTGTTACAGGATATAAAGGAACTTTAAATGGTCTTTTTACATGGGGCATTTTTTTCCGGAGTACAAAAAGACTGATTCCGGTGAAAAGAAAGAAGAACCAAAATACAGGAGCTGTAAAATCAACCATAGATTCGAATCCGTTGCGTGTGAATGCTCCAAATATTACAAGAGCAATTGCAATGACACATTGCAATATAAGTGAATTTACAGGTGCAGATTTATCACCATTCCATTTACCTAAGAATGACAGCGCACTAAAATCTTTCCCTAGTGCATAGTTTGATCGGGCTCCCGTAAATATTGTTGTGTTTAATGATGTGATTGCAGATAATACAACCAAAGCACCTATTAATACAACACCTCTTTCACCTAACGTTGCGCTCATCATATCTACTCCTACTGCATCTGATGCAGCTATTCCGTCTAAGCCTAAAACTCGCAGGAATGAAATATTAATCAGTAAATAAATTGACGTTATAATAAGAATGCTTCCTATCAAAACGAAGGTGATTTTCTTACTGCCTTTTTTTAATTCCGAAGAAATATAAGCAGCTTCATTCCATCCTCCAAAGGTGAGTAACACGAATATGAGGGCCAAGCTTATTGTTGCAGTGGCAGAGTGATTAACTTCAATTGGCGTACTGTTTAAAGCAGGATTAGCAGAAGGCTCTATTAGAAAACCGGCTAGAACTATTATAATAATACCTATAAACTGAAGTCCAATCAATAATTTCTGAATACCAGTTCCAAACTGTATTCCAAGGATATTTAAAACAGTAAGAAAAATAATAATTGCAAGCGAATACCAAGTTGAAGAGAAATCGCCAAGATAAAATAATTGAGAAAGATAATCTCCGGCTATATATGCTAATATTGCAATTGAGCCGGTTTGAGTAATTGTTACACGTGCCCAGGCGAAAAGGAAAGAAAACTTCTTACCAAAAGCCAATTTCAAGAAATGGTAGTCGCCACCTGTGTTAGGAAAGGCAGAGCTTAATTCTGAGTAACAGAGAGCACCAATAAGTGAGATCAAACCTCCTATTACCCATACTCCTAAAAACCAGTACTCGTGAGGTGTATTTGAAGCAACTACAGATGGAGTCCTGTATATTCCGGCACCCACTACAATTCCAATGATTAATACTATTGCATCTATTAAACGTAAAGTTGGTTTTGGTGCGGAAGCAGCTTCAGGCATATCTTAATGTTTAAATTGAAATGAACTAAATCAATTAAATCAAAGATATTAATTTGATACATAAAGGCTCAATCATTTTTGGATTATTTGTGTTTTTTAGAATAAATATTAATTTGGTAATTTTATTGCATCAATATGAAATATAAGGTCATCTAATATTGTATCTCAAGATAATGCTAGAGTATTTATATTCGAGCAAGCACTGCATACGCATAGTGTAAGACATTCGTTCAGTTCAATTATTACTAGATAATAATCTATTACTAAGGAGTGAATTTTTCAAAAGTATTGTCGTTGTAGTAAATAATTATTTGAGTGATTTTCTTTTCATATTTATTTACGTGCCCAAATCCCTTGTACTGTGGCTGTTGAAGGTCGTTTTCTATTGGGTTAAAGTCGGTTTCCTTGACTTCTTCTGTTTTATTCAAACTCTGGTTCTGTATTTCTCTCTCATGAAGGAATAAGTCTGGTTCATCAGGTAGTGTTTCTGGATTCACACCGTCTTTATAAATATTACCCATTCCTTTTAATAACCATTCGGGATTAATATAATCCATTTCATATAGTATTTTTGTAACAACATCAAGACTCGGATTATTTCTTCCATTTAATATATGAGATATAACAGCTCTGTTGATTTCAAGCTTATCAGCAAACCTTGCAGGAGTAAGATTCTCCTTTTCCATGATTAGTTTAATTCTATCCTTCATACCAATCTACTATTTATAGAAAATACAATTTCAGAACATGTTAATTCTCTCGATTGTACGGATACAAATGTAAAAAAAACTATCTACAAATGAAAACAGATGTTGTATATAAATGTAAATCTCAATTGTATGTTCAGGATATACATTTGTATCATCGAGAGATCCTCTCTCTGTATATTCATGGTTTTATGTGTTAAGTATCAATTAATATTTATCATATATTTAATTGATTTGTAGAGCTTAGAAATTAATTATACTGGTATTTTAACGCAAGAAATTCGATTAATATCAGATAAAGAGATAAAATCTATTTTAATACTTAATTAAAGTACAGTAAAAGGCTGATATATACTCTGGTATATTCTAGCACGCATGGATAATCTTATTTGTTAATACCTATAATATACTAATGTATATTTGATGGAATGATAAAGTAATTATTGTAAAACAAATGTATTTAATCGCCCTATATACAAATGTTTAGTGTTTGTGGGTACAAATGTAATAAATCCCACAAAGCTTTTGGGTGAAATTTATTTAATATTTACATTTGTTCCACATATTGGGAACCCCCTAAGTTTAACTCACGTAGAATGTCATATTTGGAATTGAACAGAGTATAGCTCTAATACGTTTAATTGTAGTGAGTTTTAAATAAGGCTTATAATCAAGATAATTTAATTTTATTCTCAAGAAAACTCTATGAAGAAGTATATTAAGATTTCGTTTGCACTATTATTTATTTGGCTTGCTGCCAATTGCACTGGGCAAACAGTAAGAAACAATCAAAACAACAACATTATGGATACTACACAAACACTACATGACTTTGTGGTGAAAGATATTGATGGTAATGATTTCGATCTTTCGATATTAAAAGGAAAGAAAGTACTAGTGGTTAATGTGGCATCTAAGTGCGGTTTAACCCCCCAATATGAAGATCTTCAAGCCCTTTATGAAAAATATAATCAACGAGACTTTGTTGTTATTGGTTTTCCAGCAAACAATTTTATGGGTCAAGAACCAGGAACAAATGAGGAAATTATAGAGTTTTGCACTCTAAATTATGGTGTAACCTTCCCTATGATGGATAAAATAAGCGTAAAAGGCAAAGATCAAGCACCATTATATAAATGGTTAACGAATATATCGGAAAATGGAAAAGTAGACCAAAAAGTTACTTGGAATTTTCAGAAGTTCATGGTTGATGAAGATGGACATTTAGTGGATGTTGTAATGCCTAAAGAGAGTCCTATGAGTGATAAGATTATTAATTGGATAGAAAACAAAAACACTTAATATTGCCTTCAATGCATCCTGTGTTAGTGCATTATTTTATACACCAACTCTTTTAAAAGCTCCCCTTGCGATGCAGACAAATTGTCTACACCCTTAGAACGTGCATCTGTTTCTCGGAGTTGGGATATAATATTCATCACCTTATTTGCATTGTAATTCCGAATTCCCGACATATAATCACGTGCAAAAAAGCTAGATCTCAAGCCAAGTGCACTCATTACACTTTGTTCATCTTTTCTTGGCAACCAATAGCATTCTAATAAGTTGCTGAAATATCTAAAAATCACTGCTATTGAAGCCATTATAGGATTGTCCTTTGAGTTCTTGCCAAAGTAATTGACAATTTTACCGGCAGCAATTATATCTTTTGTAGCAATTGCTTTAACTAATTCAAAATTGTTATACTCCTTACTGATACCAACATTTTTCTCTATCATATCAGCTGTTATTCGTCTGATAGAAGGTGAAGACGGTAAAGAAACTTCTAGCTTTTGTAATTCAGGTATCAATTTACTTATGTCGTTACCAATGTAATCTGCCAACATTTGAGCCGATTTATCATCTATTCCAACTTCCTTATTTCTTAAATATGAAATAATAAAACTCGGAATTTGATTATCGTACAACTTTTTGGATTCAAAGATCACACCAACATTTGCAATCTTCTTCATTACGGCCTTACGCTTGTCAATTGTACCATGTTTATAACTTATGACCAATATTGTTGAAGAAAGTGGATTCTTTAAATAAGCATCTATCAAATCAAAATTATCTAGATTCTGGGCTTCCTTTACAATTATCAATTGATAATCGGTCATCATTGGGAATCGTCTTGCTGCAGCTATTATCTCATTAACATCAGAATCAACACCATAGAATGTGAGTAGATTAAAATCCTTTTCACTATCAGTTAATACTTTTTCGTTTAGTAGATTAGTGAGCGCATCAATAAAATATGACTCTTCACCCATAAAGAGATAAACAGGCTTGAATTTTCTGCTTATAATATCCTTACTTATATTATCGAAATCTGATTTACTTGATTTTGCCATAACAAATTACCAATCGAATCTAAGGTGTTTAATAGTGGAACTATTATTTATTATAGAAGAAAGAGATTTTATTCCTATCTTAACATGCTCTTCAACAAAATTCTCGGTTACTAATTTATCGCTCTCTTCAGTTTTAACTCCGGTTGATATGAGTGGTTGATCCGATACAAGAAGCAAAGCACCTGTAGAGATACGATTAGCAAAACCACAAGTAAATAATGTTGCAGTCTCCATATCGACAGCCATAACCCTTATTTGTCTTAGGTAACTCTTAAACTCATCATCATATTCCCAAACACGACGATTAGTGGTGTAAACAGTGCCCGTCCAGTAGTCACGCCCAAAATCCCTTATATTAGAAGATATAGCACGCATAAGGCTAAAAGCAGGTAAAGAAGGTACTTCAGGTGGGAAATAGTCGTTAGATGTTCCTTCGCCTCTGATGCCCGCAATAGGCAATATATAATCACCTAATTCGCTGGATGACTTCAATCCTCCACATTTTCCTAGAAACAGAACTGCTGTTGGTGAAACCGCACTCAATAAATCCATTATAGTAGCTGCGTTAGCACTACCCATTCCAAAATTGATAATTGTTATTCCATTAGAAGAAGCATTTGGCATATTCGCATCGATGCCTACAATGGGTACATTAAAATAATCTGCAAAAATTTCAACGTATTTCTGAAAGTTGGTTAGCAGAATATATTTATTGAAATCTTTTAATTCTCTATTAGTATAGCGTGGTAACCAATTCTCCACAATATCCTGTTTCGTTCTCATAAAAAAGGTCTATTTTTGTCGTTTTATAAAGGTCACTTTCCAAACAAAGATACAATATGTACTCGTTAAACTTACCATCTTATGATACAAAAATCAGAAAAAAAGGTTCCATAGTGGAGATTTATGATACACTAAGACATAAATATGTTACATTAACTCCTGAGGAATGGGTCCGTCAGCATTTCGTAAATTGGCTGGTAAGCGATAAAAAATACCCATCCACATTGATGGCCAATGAAACATCAATAAAACTCAATTCCATGTCGAGAAGATGTGACACTGTAGTATACAATCAACATCTTGAACCATTGATGATTATTGAATACAAAGAATCCAATATACCTGTAACCCAAAGAGTATTCGACCAGGCTGTGAGCTACAATACAGTGCTTAAAGTAAAATATATTGTTGTTTCAAATGGAATAAGTCATTACTGTTGTAAAATGGATTATGAAAAACAGACGTATGATTTCTTAACCGATATTCCTAATTATGCCGACTTGTGAAAAGGATCTGAAACTGCCAAATCTAATAACTCTCATCCTTCGAAGGAAAGTCAGACGATTTTACGTCTTTAATATAACCTTGCACCGCCTCGGTTATAATATCATAAAGATTAGCGTAGTGGCGAAGGAATTTAGGCGAGAATCCTTTATTTAATCCCAGCATGTCATGCATTACAAGTACCTGGCCATCTACTAACGAACCAGCACCTATTCCGATTGTGGGTATTGAAATTTCTTTGGTTACTTTACCTGCCAATTCAGCCGGTATCTTCTCTAGTACTATAGAACAGCAACCTGCATCTTCAAGTAACTTTGCATCTTCAATTAGTTTGTTTGCCTCTACTTCATCTTTAGCGCGCAAACCGAAAGAACCATATTTATTTATTGATTGTGGCATTAAACCAAGATGTCCCATAATGGGTATCCCCGCAGCTATTATAGCTTTAACGGACTCAATTATTTCTATGCCCCCCTCAAGCTTAAGACAGTCTGCTTCTGTTTCTCTTATAATCTTTACAGCATTTGTAACTGCTTCTGCCGGGCTTGCATGATAACTACCAAAAGGCATATCAATAACAACCATTGCTTTTTCCACACCATTCATCACAGATTTGCCTAGAAAAATCATCTGATCTACAGTCATGGGCAACGTCGTATTATTCCCAACCATTACATTTGAGGCAGAATCCCCTACCAATATAACATCCATGCCGGCTTTATCAATCACTGTTGCCATAGAATAATCGTAAGCAGTCAACATAGATATCTTCTCACTATTCTGCTTCATTTCAAGCAGTTTGCTCGCAGTAATTTTCTTTCTATTGTCGGTAGATAAATACCCCTTTTCTTGATTCATTGTTGAAGATTTAATTTAATGTTTTTGTTCCAATAATACAAAGTTAACTCATTTTGATGTAAAATGATAAAAAGAAAGCCGGGAATCAACTCCCGGCCTATTTATATTAAACAAACCTGTAATGGTTGTTTGAAACTACACAATAGAATAATTTTTAAAACTTATATCCTAATGTTAGTAATCCTCTAAATGAAGTATTATTTAATTCAAATGGAGTTGCATCAATTACAGGTGCCCCGCCACTTGCTGAATACAAGTTAGGAAATGCATAAAGGTCATCTGTTTGAGTCTTATAAACCAATGCAAAATCGAGGAAGAAGTTTTGGTTGAATCTATAACCTATCCCCCCTGTAAAATAATTTGCATCGCCTTCAATTCTGTGAACCGTATTTGAGCCAACTATCGCAGCATTGCCGGCTTCTTTAAAATCAGTATTATATGGATTTTGCATCCATGCATACCCTAGCCTGCCGTAGAATTTTGGTGAAAATCTATATTCTGTACCAATCTTTATTGTAGATGCACTTTTGAAGTCAGTAGATATGTACTCATTATCAATATCATACCAATCTGTAGCATCTAAAGAATTAGATGGAGTCATCAACTTCATGTTTCTGTAGTTAACCAACTCATAATCCATACTTGCAATAAATCTTCCGCCCAAAACTGTTGCAGCACTGGCGACTAATTTTCCTGGAGTTCTTAAATCGAAGTCATTAAGAAAACGTTTAGAAGATGTTGTTCCGGGTTCGTAATCAGGTGCAGTCACATAACTACCCATATCATCTTCAAGCTCTGCTTCAAAAGTTTCGCTCAAGGCATAATAGGTTGGTGTGTGATATGCAAGACCTAAGCGCAACTCATTTATTGGACGGTATATAGCACCAAACTTCGCACTAACTCCTGCCCCACTCGTAGTTAACCAGTTAGTTAACCTGTAATTTCCATTATCATAATCTTCCCAATAATCTGAGGTAACACTATAAGAAATATCTTTTATTGATAAAGAAAGACCTAAGTTTAAAACATTATTAATAGTAGTTCCAACTGTAAAATCATAATTGTCAATATAACCTCTTTCACGGGTGATGATTTCATTTCCGTAAAGCTCATTCCTTGTATTCAATGGAGTGTAATAATATTCACCACCATTTTGATGATCATTGATAAGATAAGAATTAAATCCTAAAACACTAAGCCAAGGTTGGGATTCAAACGGATCTGGAAGGTTATCTCCAAACTCCAATCTGGAAGGATTAACCCCTGCACTTCTATCTGCTATATAATCAATCATTGAACTGGCAGGAGAACCAACAGCATCAATGTTCTTATCAAAAGATTTCATTTTGTTAAATGAAAATCCAAAGTTGATTAAGGGCACAACATCATTTCTAAGAGGAAAATATCCAACAAACCCTAGATTATCCAATTCAAATCTGGTTTTGTTAGCGTCCAGATTACCCACAGATGAACCTACTCTCGAAAGATTCAAAGTTCCTACAACTTCAGAGCTTCTGTAAACGGCTATACCAGCCGGGTTTATATTAACTCCAGTTTGATCGCCTCCCAATGCTCCAAATGCTCCTCCCATAGACATGGCTCTGGCAGTGCCGTAAAAATCCTCTCTTGAGAACCTTAGGGCGTCCACCTCACCTTGTGCTACAAGAGGTAGCGAAAAAGCAATCATACATGTAAGTAGTAAATATGTGATATTTTTCATATTATTCAAAACTAAAATTTTAAACTAACTTTATCTTCTACCACTACTTGAGCGTCCACTGCTTCCGCTTGAGCTTCTGCTATTACTCCCCACAGATCCGCTTGAGCTAGATGAGCTTCTGCTTGGGGTAGAGAATGTAGAACTTCTATTTGTAGTTGTGCTCCTGTTTGGAGTTGAGATATTTCTAGTTGGTGAACTACTCCTTTGGTTTATGTTGCTGTTTCTTGAAGGAGTAGTTGTACTTCTCTGATATACATTACTACTACGATTAGGAGTGGTTGTACTTCTTTGGTAAGTTGAACTGCTTCTAGAAGAAGGTTGAGTAGCTCTATTCATAGAACTTGATCTTGATGTAGTTCCGGTTCTTTCTATAGTTCTTCCAGTTCTTGAATCAATTGCTGTACCTGAGTTATCTATAATACGTGTTCTCGGTGTAGTTGCAGTTCTACCTGAAACAGCCGATCTAGTACCTGTAGTTGCTGATCTACCTGATACAGCACTTCGTGTTGCACTTGTTGCGCTTCTACCTGAAAGTGAAGCAGAATTTGCAGTTCGGTTTGCAGAACTTGTGCGATAAACACCTGAACTTCTTCCGGAACGATTGCTTGTTAAGCTGCTGTAATAGCCATCATAGAACCCGTGGCTATAACCTCCACCATATCCATAATACCCGCCGTAATATCCACCATAAAATGGTGAATGCCAGCTACTATAGTACCACGGGCTATGCCAGCGGTTCCAACCGCCATACCATCCACCATAACCATAATGCCAAGGTGAATACCAAGGTGAGTGCCAACTGCTGTAATACCATGGGCTATGCCATCCACCATAGTACCATGGGTCATACCAAGGATAAAAAGATCCCCAACCAGCGCCATAATACATACTTGTATTCCACCCTCTGTTGTTATAACCTTCGTAGAGGTCGTCTCCTACGTAAACAATTACTTCGTCCGCACCTGTAATTCTGATGCTCGATTCTGGTTCGTGGAAACGAACAATACGGTCTGTATATTCATAATCTTGATAAGTATCGGAGTCTAATTCTCCTTGATTATCAAAAGCTTCATTATTATTGCCACGTCTATTGTATTCGTCAATGTCTCTACCATTTGCAACCACATTCATGTTTTGCAAATCTCCCTGTACAATAACAACTCTTTTCTGTTGTTGTTGATTAGCATCTTCTTTCTTTTGCATTGTAACATCCTCATTTCGAGAAGGATCTGCATAAATATCGTCCCATTCTTGGGCGAAACTAAGCAGAGGCAAAGTGACCAATAAAACCGTGAGTAGAAAATTTTTAGTTTTCATAGTCTGTCCTTTCATTATGTTGTTTAATTTATTCATCTATTCTCTGTCTACTTACTCTGACTAAATTATGTCCAAATAGTTTAATATAATTGACTGAAAATGAATCAATCCACTACAAATATACAAATCACTAGATAGAATCTACTATAAAGACGATCTTTGCTTTAAAACGTTGCACAATAAATGGTTAAAAAAAATCAATCTCCAACCTATCATAAGCGAAGAAAGTATTTTCAGGTAAATCTTTCTCAATATCTTCATGCAATCCAATCTCGTGGCTCATATGAGAAAAAAAAGTCCTTTTTGGTTTAATTTTCTCGGATAATAATAATGCATCTTCTAGAGTCAAATGTGAAATATGCTCTTTTTTACGAAGTGCACTAATAACCAGCGTATCTAAACCTGATAATTTTTCGAACTGGCTTTCTGGAATTGTTTTCACATCGGTCAAATATGCAAAATCTTTAATTCTAAATCCAAGAATCGGTAATTTGTGGTGCATTACCCTTATTGGAGTTATTCTTGTCTCTCCCACAAAAAAATCATTCTCCTCATTAATTCTAAAAATTCTTAAATCAGGAACCCCTCTATACCTTTGAGGAGCAAAGCAATAAGGAAGACGTTTCATTAAA
This sequence comes from uncultured Proteiniphilum sp., assembly GCA_964647535.1. GTDB lineage: Bacteria > Bacteroidota > Bacteroidia > Bacteroidales > Dysgonomonadaceae > Proteiniphilum. The sequence continues at coordinate 14,872 of CAZYGE010000015.1, read as the reverse complement.
ACTTCTTCCAAATATTCTTCCATATACAAATCCACAGAGCCAAAGCGGGAAAATGGTCTCAAATCGTCTATCCCTCCCACATGATCATAATGTTCATGAGTTAATAGGATAGCATCAATCTTCTCAAATGGTAATTTCATCGCCTGCTCCCGGAAGTCGGGTGAACAATCAATATGTATAATCTTACCATCTACCTCAATTCTGATTGAAGATCGTAGGCGTTTATCTCTATAGTCTGCGGAACTGCAAACTTCACATCTGCATCCAATTTGTGGCACGCCTGTAGAAGTGCCTGTGCCTAAGAATTTTACTAACATTATAATTCTATTAAAAAAAGCTGCCACATTATTCTTTAATGGGGCAGCCTTAAACTCTTAAGATCTTTATTAAAAGGAAGGTCGAGTCAAAATATTAAAATTCTCTTTCCAAAATCCAAAGATCATTAAATGGAACACCATAAGTTCTTCTTAGGTGATCTGAATTTCCTTTGGCAGAATAAGTGCTATAAATCTCCTCACGTTTTGCAGCTGCCTGGTCTTTATTGTCATAACTAGCGACGATAACACGATACATACCCTGCTCATTCTCAGCAAGTATAACCTTGTGCCCTTCATTCTCCATACGTGTTTTAAGAGATTCAGCGTTTAATTTCACGCTAAGTGAAGCAATAACTACATTAAATCTTTTCAATCCTGCGGCATCAGTAGGATAAACAGGTTCAACTCTCTCTTTTCTAACTGACACTTCAACAGGGGGAAGCGGGCTTGCATCCTTCACTACAGTAGGTTGAGAAGCGGATTGTTGAACTTCTCTCTCTTTAGCAGCTTCGTAAACTTGCTTATATGCACTTTGTTTAGGTTTGCACGAAGCACCTATAACCAGCATTCCGACTAAGAATAACGCTAAATGGAATTTTTTCATTTTATTTGATTGTTTAATACTGTTTCCTTGATAATCAAAGTTTAATTAGTTAATGCAAAGATAATAAAGAAGCTTATCAATATATGGTTCAAGGTGTGAAAATAAATTAAATATTACTCTCCTGTGGCTTTAAATGGCAGCCTTATAGGTCTGGGAGTAAGTACTTTCTTTTCTCCAATATCAAGAGTATCGACAAAAACAGTATCTTTAAATAAGCTTTCGGGATGCGCCATAAGATGTATCTCCCAAGCGCCTTCTTCCAAACCAATAAATTGAAACATCCCATCAGGTTCGGGAAAAGTAAAATACACCTTCTCGTTTTGTGCCACTGCAACAGTAGGATTCGCTTCCAAAGGAGCCACATAACCTGTTATCGATCCACCCCAATTTTCAGGAAATGCTCTTGCTTCAGGATTTAAAAACCAATTACCGTTAGATTCGGATATTGATAATGCAGCATTAATATCAATAACAATATAAGAAATAACATGAGGCATTAATTCAATGTCTTTCATATCAACAACCAAACCATCAATAATATCGGGTGATAATTGCAGATGTACAATACTATCGGTAACAGTAGTAATTCTGTTTTCGTTTCCAAAACCTAATCTAATTTTCTTTATATTTTTATACGAAGGAAAATACTGATCTACCAATTGAACGGTTTTTCCATTCATAAGTTTCAGCAAATTGTACTTTCCACCGTTATATTCAAGTTGAATCCATTCACCACTTGTGTCGGCTGAATCTGTTACAAACAGAGATATTTCAGTTAGCTCAACATGCATTTCTCTAATAACCAGCGAGGCTGCGTCAGTAAGTTTTATACGTATACGTGCAGCGCTATCTATAGGACTTTCCGTATCACATCCGGTGAAAACGAAAATCAAAGTCAAAACCAACACGCTTAACCACTTACATCTTCGAATCATTTTGCCCTTTCGAACCATCCAAACTAAATTTATCTGTTTAACTGCAACAAAAATACACAAAACTACTTACCTTAGCACCAAAACAAATTAAATAAAGCAAATTAAACAATTAAACTAAACACATTACAAAACTGTTATAGCTCTAATCTAAAAATGAACAATATGGCAAAGCCAGGAATCTACATCGTTTCACTTATCCTAATAGCAAGTTTAATCTCGTGTAATCAAAAGAACAGAGATAACAACAATACTTCAAATGAACCAACCGAAGAGGTAAATACCATTGCTGCAAACAATAAATTTTCGATGGAGTTGCACAACAAGTTGATGAACTCCTTCAGTATGGATTGGATGGAAAGAGAATCAGACCCAGAATTATACCCCGATTATTACGGAGGCTCTTTCATAGACAACGATGGACATTTTGTGATTGCGCTTACAAACAATAATCAAAAAACAAAAGAGCTCCTTGAAGAAGCTCTTGAAACTGAAAGTTTTAAAACCGAAACCGTGCAATACTCCTACAAACAAATGCTAAGAGTAATGGATAGTATAGATGAGTTTCTTGTAAATAACACTATTCCTGATGATCACATCGTACTAACCCATTTTGCAGGCTCATATGTAGATGTGCTGGAAAATCGTGTCAAAGTACTATTTACCGAAATAAACCAAACTGTTATAAACTCATTTAAACGAGATGTAACAAACTCCTCATTAGTAATATTTGAGCAAGGTGAAATCCCTGATCTCTATTAATTGACACAAGAATTATTAATTACGTCAAGAGTTACCTTCCATTTTCAGTGTCGGTGTTAAATTTCTGTCACCATACGCATTATCTAGTCGCGCAACATTAACCCAAAATTTATTCTCTTCCACAAAATCAAGAGGATAGACCGCTTTACTGCGGGGATAACTGTGATTCCATTCATCTGCCACCACCTCATATTCGGGATGTGGTGCATTCACAACCACATTATCTTCAAATGAATATTCACCGCGTGAAACTTCAATAATCTCCTCATGGATCTGAATCATTGCATCCACAAACCTATCAAGCTCTTTTAGGCTCTCACTTTCTGTCGGCTCCACCATCAATGTGCCACTGACAGGGAATGACACTGTAGGAGCGTGATAACCATAATCTATAAGACGTTTGGCGATATCATTTTCCGTAATACCTGACACTTCTTTCAAACCTCTGCAATCCAAAATCAGCTCGTGCCCCACTCTACCTTCCGCACCTCTATATAATATACCATAAGAATCATCCAACTTTTCAGCAAGATAATTTGCACTCAAAATGGCTGCTTCAGTAGCTTTTTTTAGCCCATCAGCCCCCATCATGCGAATATATGCATAAGTTATTTCTAGAACGCCTGCACTACCATATGCCGCAGCAGAAACCGTATTCCTATCACTACTATATGTAACAGGATGACTGGGCAAAAACGGTGCTAAATGCTCCGCTACACAAATAGGACCCACACCTGGACCGCCACCACCATGTGGTATCGCAAAAGTCTTATGTAGATTTAAATGGCACACGTCAGCACCAATTATACCCGGATTAGTATAACCCACCTGAGCATTCATATTGGCACCATCCATATATATCTGGCCACCTGCATCGTGTATAAGACTACACATTTCAACTATCTCAGCCTCAAAAATACCATGTGTAGATGGATAAGTAATCATAAAAGCAGCCAAGTCATCTCTATACTTGTCAACTTTAGTTCTAAGATCCTCCATATCCACATTACCTTTGGCATCAGAAGCAACCGTTACAGGGTTGAAACCTGCCTGAACCGCACTCGCCGGATTGGTACCATGAGCCGATGCTGGAATTAGAACAACTTTCCTATGACCTTCACCTTTATTTTCAAGATAACTTGCAATGGTAATTAAACCAGTGTATTCACCGTTCGCACCCGAATTTGGCTGCAAACTGGTTGCGTTAAAACCGGTAATTTCGGAGAGCATATCCTCAAGCTCATCAATCATTTGCATATAACCTTCAGTCTGTTCAGAAGGCGCAAAAGGATGCATGCGCTGTAAACCTTCCATACCAAGAGGCAGCAATTCGGAAGCTGCATTCAACTTCATAGTACATGAACCAAGTGAAATCATGGAATGAGCAAGAGATATATCCTTGCGTTCTAAACGTTTAATATAACGCATCAACTCCATCTCAGTGTGGTAACTATTAAAAGTTGGATGAGTCATAAATTCAGATTTTCTTTGCTGATAATCCTTAAGTGTTATTTTATTTGGGATATCTTCAATATTATAATCTTTAGAACTACCAGCTGTCATGGCAAAAACAGCCATTAATTCATGTAGCCTCTGCTTATTGGTAGTCTCATCAATACTCACACCAACCTCGCCACTCTCAAAATAACGAAGATTCACTGACCTTAGCACCGCATTCTCCTTCACATCCTTTGTACTAATGCCTTTTGGTAATTCAAACTTCAACGTATCAAAAAAGCTAGTATTCAACTGCTTAAAGCCCATTTCCGTAAGCTCTTCACTTACAAATGAAGCAATATTATGAATACGCTGTGCTATTTTTTTCAAACCTTCAGGACCATGATAAACACCATAAAAAGAGGCCATAGTAGCTAACAGTGCCTGCGCCGTACAAATATTTGAAGTTGCTTTTTCTCGTTTAATATGCTGCTCCCTTGTTTGAAGGGCCATCCTAAACGCCTCTTTACCATACTTATCTTTAGAAATCCCTATAATGCGTCCGGGCATAAATCTCTTGTACTCCTCTTTAGTAGCAAAAAATGCTGCCGAAGGACCACCAAAAAACATTGGCACCCCAAAACGCTGGCTACTGCCAAAAGCAATATCGGCACCCCATTCTCCCGGAGGAGTAAGAAGAGTAAGAGCCATCAAATCGGTTGCAACAGCAACCTTACAATCTGCTTTCTGAGCTTTTTCTACAAACTCACGATAATCTTCAACACAGCCGTCGCCATTCGGATATTGAAGTATAGCACCAAAATAAGACTTTTCAAAAGAAATTTCTTTATAATCACCCACTACTAGCTCAATCCCTACGTATTTCATACGTGTTTTAATAACAGCCAAAGTTTGTGGAAAAACACTCTCATCCACAAAAAGAGTCTCCACACCATTCTTCACCTGTTCACGACTTCTCAGCCCATACATCATGGTTGCAGCCTCGGCAGCAGATGTAGCCTCATCAAGCAATGAACTATTTGAAAGCGGCAATGCTGTTAGCTCACTAACGATGGTCTGAAAATTAAGCAAAGCTTCCAATCTTCCTTGCGAAATTTCAGCTTGATATGGAGTATATGAAGTATACCACACCGGATTCTCAAAAACATTCCTATAAATTGCTGCAGGTGTAACAGTATCGTACCAGCCCATGCCTATGTAAGAAGCAAAAACCTCATTTTTAGAAGCAATCTGTGCAATTTTTTCCGCATACGCTTTTTCAGATAAAGCCTCTGGTAATTCCAAATCTTTATCCATTAAAATACCTTCTGGAATCGTCTGATTAATTAGCTCATCAATACTATTCAGCCCAATAGCTTCAAGCATTTTTTGCTTATCAGACTCATTTATACCAATATGTCGACTCTTAAATTGTTCCATCTTAATTTCTTTAAACTTTTTTCATCTAACCTAGCCCCACAAATGGATTGTTTTTTTTCTCATATCCAATTGAAGTTGCCGGTCCGTGCCCGGGATAAACCGTAGTCTTATCGGGCATTATAAACAACTTAGTTTGAATTCCATCAGCCAATACATCAAAACTTCCACCTGCCAAATCGGTGCGCCCTATGCTTCCCCTAAAAAGCACATCGCCGCTAAAAACAGATGACGACGATTCGCTATAGAAAACAATACTTCCCGGAGAATGTCCGGGAACATGAAAAACTTCCAGCTTCTGATTACCAAATGTAACCACATCACCCTCTTTTAATTTGGCACCTATTTCGATATTGTAATCATCATTATTATCCGGTATGCCAAACAATTTCATTTGCCCTTTAATGTTATCCAGAAGAACTTCATCACCATCATGTGAAGTCAAGGGTACATCAAAATAAGAAGTAAGAGCATTCACACCAAATATATGATCAAAATGCAAATGTGTATTTAAAATATGCTTTACTATTAAATCCTTTTCAAGGATATAATTTATAAGTAGCGCTTTCTCGTCGGGATAATAACATGCAGCATCTATTATAACGCACTCACCCGTCTCATCAGATAGCACATAGCTATTTACACCTAATGGATTGAATTCAAAAGTCTTTATTTCCATTTTTATTTATTCAGTTTACAGCCTATTAAATCATCGCCAAATTAGTTTATACCAAACACAAATTAATTAACCGGCAAGTAAACAAGTTTTTTTGTTTCAAAAAAATCCTCATCAAAATAACTTGAAAGAGATGTCAGATCCACAACTTTCTTAAAAGGAGAAACCTCTTCCGAAAGATCCCCGCCCTTCAAACAAATAATTCCATTTGGAATTGAGTTAATCTGCTCTGTTAAAATGTTTTTGGAAGAACGTTTTACCAGGTCGGGCAACGGCATTACAGCTCTACTTACAATAAAATGAAACTTTCTTTTCTCATCTTCTACTCGCGAGTGAATAACTTCAACATTGTTCAGACCTAGTTCTTCTGCTACATTACCTGTTACCTTTATTTTTTTTCTTATACTATCCAGTAACAAGAACTTAACCTCCGGAAAGAGTATTGCCAGCGGTACCCCGGGAAATCCACCACCTGTTCCAACATCCAAAATACTTGTACCGGAGGCAAAATTAATATATTTAGCAACCGATAAAGAGTGTAACACATGATGCAAGTATAAGTTCTCTATATCTTTTCTTGAAATAACATTGATCTTGTCATTCCAGTCGGTATATAGATTTTCTAACTTCTCTAATTGCTTAATCTGCTGCTCTGAAAGATTTCTGAAATATTTCTTTATTATTTCCACTATAAATTGGCCAATTTACTAACAATTGAATTTTCTCTAATGAGCTGCCTTATATCATTAAAAGGGATAAAAACTTCAGGTGCATTTAGCTGATATGCAGAATACTCACCTTTATTAAACGTATACGTAATCCCTTTATCGTTAATCAAAAAATTATTATTAGGTACAATCTCCCCAACACCAAAAAAACCAAGATCCTCAAGCTCATCCAAACTTTCAACCTTGTTTTGTTCAATAAGAGAAGCAATTAGTAGATTATGCAAAACAGAATCATACCCCGAAACAAATATATCATTTTCAGTCAACTGATTCCCATTCTTTAAGTTCCATACATAATTATTGTATGACACATAATGCGAATTGGGTTCGCCTTTGCTATTTGATTGTTTAACTTGAAAAGAAATTAAATCATACTGGTTAAAAGTAATTGAATCCGATAAACTTTCATAATATGAATAAAATGTATCACTTATGGCGTGCTCGCTATCATGAATATCCATTCCAGGGATTAGACTATTAAGTTCTTTCATATCATTCACAGTCTCCTTATAAGTTTCGGCATCTTGTGAATAATTTTCTAAATAGTTCCTCACATAAGTCTCCACTGCAACTGCAGGCTCAAACTGATTAAATGAAGAACCGAACATACTTTGAATAAAAAACTGCTGTAAAACTTCAATATCCTCCGTGGTACCACCAATCGGATATATAAATTTCACACTTATATCGCAATAAGGATTGAGAGTATCCTCTTCGATATGAAAACGCTTTTCCGTTCTAATCGTATCAAATATGATATCGTTATCTACCCTAAATTTACTCTTCCCACTATTATCGCATGATATAGATGCTATGAAAATCAGCAATAGCAGTATAAAAATTAATCTTCTATTTGGCTTCTCCATTGAGAAATATATTAATACAGAAGTACAAATTTAAACTTTTAATTGGGAATGAAAAAAATAAATATGAAATATTAATATTGTTCTTTAGTAAACGTGACCATCATCTTTTACATCTTCCACTCCTAGCTTTTTCGTTTCCAAAAGACCCCATGCATAAATAATATATCCTATAACCACAGGAACCAAGAGTGAAACACCTGCCATCACAGTTAATGTAAATTCGCTAGATGATGAATTATATATTGTGAGTGAACTCTGTAAATCATATGAAGAGGGATAATAAGCAGTGTTATTAAAGCCAACATTAATCAGTAGCATTGTTACAGTAACCACAGCGCCAGCTCCGGTATGCCAAATTCCATTCTCATATTTCTTATCGAAAATAGACTTTATAATACCATAGAGAACAGCTACAACACCCGCAACAAATAATACCCCAACCAAAGGCATCTCAATAAAATTAATAAGATATTTCATATTTTGCATATAAACATCACCTGTAGCCGGATCAACAGCATAACCATCTGCTACAAACGCCCAAATAATCCATATCAAAAACAGAACTACAAATGGAGCACCGTTATACAACACAAACTTACGCGATCTATTCACCAACGATTCGTGATCTATCCTATGAATGAAAAACAGATTTGCAATTGTTCTTGAAAGAAAAAACACAGCAAGTCCAAGAATAATATTCCTTACGTTGGTCAATAGCTCAAGGCCCAAAAATGGAGTTTGCCACTGACTTATAACATTACTTCCTTCGGCACCTATAATAGCAATATTTGCTCTACCTACCGTAAATTCAGATCCGGTAAAAAAACTTGACACAACAACACCCAACAGAAAAGTACCAACCAAACCATTGAGAAACAAAAAGACTCTATAAGTAGTTGGTCCAAAAATATTGCCTGGTTTATTTTGATACTCAAATGAAACGGCCTGCATCACAAAGCTGAATAACATAATCATCCACAGCCAGTATGCACCCCCAAAACTTGTTGAATAAAACAGGGGAAATGCAGCAAAAAACGCACCTCCAAAAACCACCAAAGTAGTAAATGTATACTCCCATTTACGTCCTAGTGAATTCACAACCAATCTTTTCTCATCCTCTCTGCGAGAAAGAGAAATAAGCATAGACTGCCCTCCTTGAACAAACATAAGAAACACCAATAATCCCCCTAGCAGAGACATTATAACCCACCAATATTGTTGTAGAAATTCGTAAGTAATCATCCTGTTTAATATTTTTTCAGATCATCTTCAAAATTAAGTGGCTCAGGCCCCTTTTTAAACTGCTTAACCATAATTGTAATCATTGCAAAAAGCAATGCAGTAAAGATTAAAGCAAAGATAACGAATGTAGTAATAACATGCCCTGTAGAAACACCTGAAACCGCTGCATTCACAGGAAGAATATCCTGAATAGTCCAAGGCTGTCTACCCATCTCAGATACAATCCAACCGCATTGTCCCGAAATATATGTCAGAGGTATACTCCAAAGAGCAACATACAACAACCACTTTGTTTTGTGCAACCTCTTCTTATACATGAAGTAAATTATAACTACAAAGAAAAGTATGAAATACATTCCAATCATAACCATAATATGGAAAGTATAAAAAGCAATTGGAACATGTGGAATCATATCTTCGGCAACCTCAAGATGGCCATAACCGAAATGCGCGTAATTTTCTTCAAGAATAGTCTCGTGCTCCAAAGCCTCCGCAGCCAGCGCTTGAGCCGATTCATTATTCCCCGCTGCGAGAGCCTCTTTTTCCTGCTGTTTCACAACATGATAGTTAGACAAAGCTTCAACTGCAAGCTTACCTCGAGCATGCCTTTCATCGAAAGAAAGAGCAGTTGTGCCATCGGGCAAAGTATACCCCCCTTCAATTATATCACGTATCCCGGGAACAAATGCATTAAAATCTCTATAGCCCAATAAAGAAAGTAACTTTGGAATTTCAAACTTGAAAATATATGGGTTAACCTCGTCGTTATACTCCTTTTTATTGTGGTTCAAAACACCAAATACAACCAACCCTGCACCTTCGGTACCCTCATACAAGCCTTCCATTGCTGCAAGCTTCATAGGCTGCACTTGCGAAACCTGATATGCAGAACCATCACCGGTATAAGCCAACATCAGAAAAGTTACAAGCCCCACTACGGATGCAATCTTAATACTCTTTAGAGCAAAATCCACATGTCGCTTCTTTAATAAATACCAGGCTGAAACACCTACTACCACAGATGATCCTACCGCAAAACTAGCAAAAACAGTATGTAAAAATTTATTTATAGCCACAGGCGAAAACACAATTGCCCAGAAATCAACCATCTCATTTCTGACAGTATCGGGGTTGAACACCATACCCACCGGATATTGCATCCACGCATTTGCAATCAAAATCCATAAGGCAGAAAGTATGGCACCTAAGAATACCATCCAGGTTGATAGCAAATGCACACCTTTCGAAACTCTGTTCCAACCAAAAAACATTACTGTAACAAAAGTTGCTTCAAGAAAGAAAGCAACAATACCTTCAATAGCTAGTGGAGCTCCAAAAATATCACCCACAAACCAACTGTAATTAGACCAGTTGGTACCAAACTGAAACTCCAGAATTATACCCGTTGCAATACCAATTGCAAAATTTATCCCAAATATTTTTTGCCAAAACCTCGTAACAACTTTCCACTTCTCGTCACCCGTTCTCACATAAATAGTCTCCATTATTGCCATAATGAGACCCAGCCCTATCGTAAGTGGAATAAACATCCAGTGGTACATAGCGGTTAGCGCAAATTGACCTCTAGCCCAGTTTACTGTAGCTACATCTAAAAGAATATCCATTTGAATATATTATATTAATTATTTATGCCTGACCTATTCCACCAATTGGTGGTAAAAAGCCGGGGTTGCTTTGAGCTCTGATTTTACCATTTTGTTGCTCAAATTTATCTATATTATCATTCAGTGCCTCCGAAAGACGTTTTGCATGTTCGGGCGTAAGAATAATTCTTGACTTCACTTTTGCCTTCGGCACACCCGGAACAATACGTATAAAATCTACAACAAATTCTGATGATGAATGCGAAATAACCGCAAGGTTAGAATAAGTACCTTGTGCAACTTCATCACTCAATTCAATTTGAATCTCACCTTCTTTTTTTAAATTTTCCATTGTGAATTGATGATCAAAGAGATAGCACTCTTAAATTAATTGATTTGTTAAAACATTAAAATCATTTAAACAAAGAAAAATAAATATATCCATATTACAAAAATAATCTGCCTATATTATTGAAATATTTCTTTAATTCAATAGCCTATCAATCAAATCTATTTAATAATATCTCAAGAGAATCCTTTGCATCACCTAACATCATATATACCCCATTTGTTCTAAGATACAAAGGATTATCCACACCGGCATATCCCGGTTGCAAATCAAAATTACAGATAAATACAACTTTTGCCTCATCCACATTCAATACCGGCATTCCATAAATGGGAGTATCCTTCGCATCTCGCGCAGCAGGGTTTATAACATCGTTGGCACCAATAACAACAACAACATCAGTTTTCTTAAAGTCATCGTTCACTTCGTCCATCTCAAAAAGCTTATCATAAGGAATATCGGCTTCGGCAAGCAACACATTCATATGCCCGGGCATACGCCCGGCAACCGGATGAATGGCAAACTTAACTTCAGCTCCATTATCCTCAAATCTCTCTGCAAGTTTTTTCACCAAATGTTGAGCTTGCGCCAAAGCCATACCATAACCGGGAACAATTATAACAGACTTTGCAGATTTTATAACCTCAGATTCATTTTTATTATCATTCGTTTCAGGCTTCTCTACCATTTCAGAAGCCTCCATCGAATTAGAAGTTAGAATCGTTTCTGTCGTTTCAAAGGTTCCAATATACCCGGTAGATTCAGTTTCGACAACTTTATTTTTAATCAATGTCGATGTCTTACCCAAAAGAATATCTGCTAAACTTCTATTCATAGCCTTACACATAATCTGAGTCAGAAACAGCCCCGAAGCCCCTACTATACCTCCCACCGAAACCAGAATAATATCGTTTATAGCCATACCCGCTATTGCACCAGCAACCCCACTAAGAGAATTTAAAAGTGAAATTGTTATTGGCATATCTGCACCTCCTACCCTGATTGCGAAAACATAACCAAAAAGTGAACTTGCTACAACACCTAAAATCAAAATGGTTGCTATCGTAAACGTATTTTTGTCTGCAAACAAAGTCAATGCAACTACCCCAATTAAAATAATAATTAAACCATTCAAGATAACCGAATGACACCTCCAAATAACAGGTTTTTGAGGCAGCAATTTATGCAATTTTCCGGCTGCCACCAAACTACCAAAAAGAGTAACAAGCCCCACTATTATAGCAAGCACAGCAGTAACATCTACAAAAATAGGATACTCATTAATAAGCACTCCTATACCTAAGATTGATAAAACACCCACCAATGCAGATGCAAACCCACCTACTCCATTCAACAGTGCAACCAACTGAGGCATCTGAATCATTTTAACCCTTCTGGTAAGCAAACTACCAATTAGCACACCTATAAGCATAAAAATAAAAATATTCCAAGCAGAATATATCTCCCTGTAATATATCGTTATAACTATACCCAGCAAAACACTCAATGCACTAATCAAATTACCTGTAACAGCGGTTCTGACCCTGCTCATTAATGAAATTCCAATTAGTACCACAACAGACAGAACTCCACAAAAAACATAATACAATGTTTCGGTCATGATTCAGATCTTTTTTTCTTCTTGTTAAACATCTTCAGCATACGGTGAGTAACTCCAAACCCACCAACTACGTTTACGGTTGAAGCAACAACAGCCAAACCACCAATGATTTGACCTGCAATCAAATGCAAGCTATTATCTGAAAATAAAACCAAACCCACTGCCGCCATTGCACCCAATAATGTTATGCCGGACAATGCGTTCATTCCAGACATAAGAGGTGTATGCAACAAACTTGGAACATTCTTTATGATAAAGTAACCCACAACTGAGGTAACAACAAACACCAAAACTAAAATAATTGGACTCATAGTATATCAATTTTAAATTCCCATTGCTTCGCGTGCACCCTCATGTACAATCTCATTATTGTGAGTCACCAAAATCGATTTTGTAATATCATCATCCATATCAAGTACAATATTTCCATCTTTAAGCAGATATTTCACCAAATTAAAAACATTGTTTGCAAACATCCATGTTGAGCTTGTGGGAATCAAACCGGGAATATTCTTAATACCACTAATAGTTACATTATGCTTCACCTCCTTGGCACCCGCAGGTGTTATTTCGCAATTTCCACCCTGATCAATAGATACATCAACGATAACAGACCCGTTCTTCATCTCTTTCACCATGTCCTCAGTTATCAAAATGGGTGCAATCTTTCCTGGTACCAGTGCGCTAAGGAAAATTATATCCATGTCTTTTATAACCTTCCTAAGCTCCTCACGCTCGTTTAATATCCATTCATCGGGGAGTTTTCTGGCATAGCCCCCTTCACCAATTGCTATTTCGGGAGGAACACCGGTATCAATAACCTTAGAACCTAAGCTTTTGGCCTGCTCGGCTGCCTCTGGTCTAATATCCATGGCATATGTAACTGCACCAAGTCTTTTAGCAGTCGCCAATGCCTGTAGACCGGCAACACCAACGCCCACTACCAACACATTTGCCGGCTTTAGCATACCCACCGCGGTAAACATTTGAGGCATAAAAAAGGTTAAGTCATTAGCAGCCATAATAATCCCTTTATATCCTGCACAAGTACTCATAGAAGTTAAAGCATCCATATTTTGAGCCCTCGAAATTCTGGGAATCCCATCAAGTGTAAGACTAGTAACCCCCGCATCAGCAAGCATTTTCACCATATCATGATTCACCGGAGAGGCAGGATGAATAAAAGTGATAAGATATTGCCCCTCGTGCATCATCTCCACTTCATGTTTTCCATTTTTATCGTTAAATAGCGGCTCTTTTACTTTTAAAATAAGATTAGCTCTTCTGTATATCTCTTCCGAATCAGAGACAAGTTCGGCCCCCATACTTTCATATTCGTTGTCGTAGTAATGAGATTTCTCTCCTGCCCCCAACTCTACAAGTATGGTTAACCCTGCTTTTGTGAATTTCTCTACGGTCTCGGGAGTAGCAGCAACTCGTGCTTCTCCGTGCATAATTTCTTTTGGTATTCCTATTATCATAATAATAAATTATAAGTTATGTATGTGTTTTTAATTGAACTTTACCTGTGACTTCACTTCCATTTTATAATTCCATTTATCAAAATATAAATTATTGATAGTGGTTTCAACTTCACCTCTTTGAAAATCAATAGTTTCACTTCTTGGGAATTGTTTTTCCGGATGTAATTTGCCGGAAAAATCGTTATTTATATATAACCTATATGAATCAATCCCGGACATAAAAAATTCCCTGCCTAATTTATTTTCCAGCGGTTCTCCTCGACCAAAAGATACATCAACATTTATCCATCCTACTCCTTCAAAATAAACTTCAGCCCAGTCATGCAGGTTAACCTCGCCCGGGTGAGTCATCCATCCGCTCTGCCACCGTGCAGGAACACCTTTGTAACGTAACATATTGATTAAAAGGAGCGCTACCTGCCCGCAATCTCCTTTATTATTGTCAAGTACATATTCGGGGATATTAGGAATCGTTGAATACTCCAGTGCGCTGGCCCAAGGATAGTTTGTAGTAATATAATTATAGATTGACTGTAAAGATTCTAATGCAGTTTTGTCATCAAAAGTTATACTGTCGGTCAGATTTCTTATTCGCTCTGAAAACTGTATATGTGGTAGTTTTTCTGAAGTATATATTTTATAAAGATCTGAATCTTTGTTGTATGGCTTTGGAGTTATCTTAGTCAAATCATGCCATACGCCCCGAGAGGTGAAGGCAAACTCCACAGAAAAAATAACCGGTTCTCCCTTTTTTGCTACTTGTTGCATATAAATAGAAGAATGATCTGTCTTGTTATCAGACAAAATGTAGTC
>CAZYGE010000014.1:14322-39954 GCA_964647535.1 uncultured Proteiniphilum sp. | reverse complement strand
ACAAAAATCAGGACGACACAGTATCGCTTATGTGGGAAATAGAATTATCACAGCCGAAGAAACATCATTAATTCAGAAAAAGGAAAACGCTTAAAAAGAATTAGACGGTTTTATTTACAATATCTTGAATCACCATTCCCGAAAGCGTAAATCCAAACACCGCAGTAACTTGCACCATAGTACCATTTATTCTGGCTTTCTTGAAACTGCTATTCTCGTTTGCATTAACAAGTGCATTTTCTCCCTTGTTTTCGTTCATTTCTTCACTATAAACGCATAAAATTGGCTTTTGAGGTTTCTCTCCCTTCTTCATCTTTTGCCTCATTGCAGCTGCCAGTTTACATCCTTTAACTTTGTGAAACTCTGCTGTGCGTATCTTTTGCGGGTCAAGTCTTGACCCTGCGCCCATGGATGAAAAAACAACAGCGTTAGTTTCAGATGCTTTGCATAAGAGGTGCAGCTTGTTTGAGAGTGAGTCTATTGCATCAATTATATAATCATAATCATTTAGATGAAATGCATCGGATGATTCCGGATCGTAGATTTCAGGAATTGAGGTGATATTAGCATCGGGGTTAATCTCCAGCATTCTATTTTTAAGGACATCTACTTTTAGTTGGCCAATGGTTTTTATGGTTGCAGGGAGTTGGCGGTTGATATTTGCTGTAGCTACTCTGTCGGAGTCTACTATGGTAAGATTCATAATGCCGCTTCGGATCAATCCTTCGGCACACCAGCTGCCTACTCCACCTACACCGAAAAGGATTACCTTTTTGGATGAGATTGCGTCCATTGTGTCAGTGCCTACAAGTAATTCGGTACGGGCAAATAATTCGTTGTACTCCATATGTTTAAAAAAAATGCACGCAAAATTACCACCTATGGAGCAATAAACAAACTGTAATAGTATATTTTATTCAGAAAACTCGCTTAACTCCAACCACCGCATTGTTTTACTGTCTATAAGTTCAATTAGTTCTGTAATACGGTTAGAGCTATTAATTAGTTCTTCGGTGGATAAATTGCCCTCAGATAGCTTATTGGTTAATAAGCTTTTTTCTACTTCTAGTTGTTCAATCTCTTTCTCTAAAGACTCAAACTCCTGTTTTTCACGATAAGATAGTTTGGTCTTCTTCTCTTTTGGTGGTGTGATTCGATTTGGAGACGCTTTGAGGTTTTTGTCAGTCTTCTCCAGTTTCAACTCTTCGGCCTCTAGTTTATCATTTTCTGATTTCCATTCCCTATATTGAGTGTAATTACCGGGGAAATTCTGAATCTCTGCATTCCCATGAAAAACTAGTAGATGATCCACTACCTTATCCATAAAATAGCGGTCGTGCGAAATAACGATGAGGCATCCTTTAAATCCCGAAAGGTACTCTTCGAG
Organism: uncultured Proteiniphilum sp.; assembly: GCA_964647535.1. GTDB lineage: Bacteria > Bacteroidota > Bacteroidia > Bacteroidales > Dysgonomonadaceae > Proteiniphilum. The sequence goes on along the minus strand of CAZYGE010000014.1, from coordinate 38,567 downwards.
TATATTTAGCGTCATTATGTCCAGGTCATTGGTTGGTTCATCAAGGACAAGGAAATTGGGGTTTCTTATTAATACCGTACAAAGATATAATCGTCTTTTTTCACCTCCGCTAAGTTTATATACATAATTATGTTGTTTTTCTGGTGGAAACATAAAGTGGAGAAGGAACTGCGAAGCAGTGAGATGTTTTCCATCTCCCATATCTATTACTTCGGCAATATTTGTTACAACATCAATTACTTTTGTTTGATCATTAAACTGTAATCCATCTTGGCTGTAGTATCCGAAGTTTATTGTTTCGCCTATTTCAAAATAACCGCTATCTGGTTCCACCTCCCCAAGCAACATTTTTATGAAGGTTGATTTACCGGTGCCATTATTACCAACAATACCCATCTTTTCATATCGGGTAAAGAGGTAGTTGAAGTTCTCGGTAATCTTGATATCATCAAAGCTTTTACTCACATCCTTTGCCTCAAAAATCTTTTTGCCTATATAAGCACCCTTGGCTGCAAGTTTTATATTGCTATCGTCTCTTTTCTGATTTGCTTTTTCTTCTAGAGAGTAAAAAGCATCCACTCTTGATTTAGATTTAGTACCGCGAGCTTTGGGTTGCTTCCGCATCCACTCCAGCTCTTTTCTCATAAGGTTTTTTGCTCTCGAAACTTCGGTGCTCTCTGCCGAAATGCGCTCATCCCTTTTTTCGAGGTAATATGTATAATTGCCCTTGTATGAATATAGCTTCTTATTATCAATCTCAATTATACTATTGCAAACACGGTCAAGAAAATAACGGTCGTGAGTTACCATCAACAAACTGATATTGTTTCTAGTGAGATACCCTTCAAGCCATTCAACCATCTCTAGGTCTAGATGGTTGGTTGGCTCATCTAGCATAACCAGTTCAGGCTCACTAATGAGTACATTTGCAAGTGCCACACGCTTCACTTGTCCTCCCGAGAGTTCGCCTATCTTTTGTTGGAAATCAAATATTTTAAGTTGAGTAAGTATCTGTTTAATGCGCTGTTCATAGTCCCAAGCATCCAGAAGATCCATTTTAGCCAATATCTCATCTAGTCCGTCTTGGTTAGTGGAGGCCATAGTCTCTTCATAGAGTGCAATAAGTTTAACGATTTCATTGTCTACACTAAAGCAAGCTTCAAGCACAGTGAGTTGAGGGTCAAACTCAGGCGATTGATCCAAATAATCTACTTTTATATCGTTGCGAAATACAACTCTGCCACTATCATATGGTTCCTTGCCGGAGATGATATTAAGTAAGGTGGTTTTACCCGATCCGTTGGATGCGATTAGTCCTATTTTATCTCCCTCTGCAATACCGAAAGAGATTTCGCTAAACAGGAGTAGGTTGCCAAAACTTTTTGTGAGTGAGTCTATTTGTAATAGTGGATTTGCCATAAATCAGATAATTATATGGCAAAAGTACTAAAAAACTAATTGATAATTTAATGTGATATTAAAACCATAAGCGCAAAAAGGTATATAGGTCTGTTCTGCTGTTGCCATCAATCTTTTCGGTACCCGATCCAATTTCATCTCGATTGAAGTAATTGGTGTGACCTGCTTTTATGGAAATTGTGACAGAAGATGATATCTCATATTTTGCTGATAAAGCCACTCTTACTCCTTTACCATAAAACGAAGGCATATAAAAAGTACTCATAAGATTACGCTCATACGAGTATAGTCGGGCATAAAAAGTGTCGGCATTAAACCATGCAAAATAAGCATCACCGGATACTTTGCCTTTTCCTCTATAGCTCAAGTTTTGAGAAATCATCATACCTGTTTCTTTGGGAAAGTTTTCAACTTTGTATCTTGCAAAATCAGCAGAAGTTCTGAAATTATACCCATTTGTGGTTTCATAGGAATACCTCAAACGCAATTTATGAGTGTCATATGGTAATACTGTTCTGCTTTTTGAATCGGGGTATGCCATATTCTTCTCTTTCATTTTGTATTTATATCTTGCTTCGAAATATGAGTTTCGTGTAATAGTATATGTGCTAAGCATATAAATGTCAGTTGCTGAGGAGGGTGCATCTACTCCATACTTGTACCATGGGAACTTTACAAAATCGATATATGTGCTCGCTGTAAGCTTTTTAAATGGTTTAAAAGCTGCTCCAATATAGAATCCCTGTTCGTTCTGCACTCTACTGCCTTCAGAAAATGCCTGTGCGTATAGAGCATTATATGTAACAGGAAAATAACGATGTAGTAATGTAAATGACAGTTCTGTGGTGGGTCTGTACTGCATCAGATTAAGAGTTGCAACAGATCCATTTTTAGAAACTGCAGATTCTCCTGAAAAGATAAATCCGGGCAACTGATAAGAATAGTCCAAACTTGCATTGTAATTGGATGAGTTTCTCAAATAGTAGAGATTATAATCTCTTTCGGTTGGATTATGCATTCTGCTATACTCATAATATACACCGCTTACTCCTGCCTGAAAACGATTTCTCCTGAAGTTGATATTTGCACCGGATACTTGCTCCCTTGTATTTCTCTTTTTGCTGATTTCTAAAGGTGTTCGGTGTAATCCATCTACTTTAAACGAAGTTATACAACCTTCGCTAGAAAGGTTTGCATCAATTAATCTGTTGGAGTAGAATGCGGTGATAGATAAATCATTTATTTCAAAAACGGCAGCACCACCCCTATAGAAGCCACTCTCTGCTGTAGAAAAGTGCCTCTTTGGTTTAATTGTGCGTTTGGAAACATTATCGATACTCCATGATTTACTGCCAAAATAGTCGTTGTTTAGTATTAATCCCTGCCCAAAAGAAAGTCTGTAATCTCCAAATGAAAGAGTCTTAAGAGTGGCAATATTATTGCCAATTTCAACATCATTTATTATAAAATGAAAGCCATAATGGTCATAACCCGATTCTCCGGCATCCTTTTCGGCTGTAAACCCCATCTGAATTTTTTCTCTATATCGATATGAATAACGGATAGAATTATAGAAATCCTCACCGTGGTATTTTCTGTTTGGATATCGTTCAAGAATACTATCGGGAAATTCACCGTAGCCCGAGCGCTGTGTTAGTGTTTTGTCAAAACGAAGCTGCAATTCATTTCTTCCATATTTAATGTTATTGGTTAATTCGCTCCCTCTATTCTCTTCAATTTTACTTTCTGAACCTTCTCTCGTTACTGTAAAGAAAGGAATTATGAGTTGGATAGTTTTAAAATTAAGATTTGGCACATTTCTCAGCTCATAAACAGTAACTACAGGTCTGTTCTTCTCTAGGAAGGTGATAATTAAATCTACTTCTTCTAAACTAAGCAGAGGCAACATTTCCAACTCCTTGCGGGTTATATTATTTAAATTCATAGGGTTAGACTCCAGGTATAAGAGTTCTTCGTAGATGTTGTCCATTGCATTAGCGTTCACATCCTCCTCTTCGGCAAGTTGCTCTATGTAATTGCGCCAGTCTGCATTTTGTGCATTAGTTTTAACTGTAAATGTACATATAAGCAAAAAGATAAATATTGAATATTTTCTTTGCAAAGTTTGTTTCTTGAAAATCTCTGCGAATTTATAACATAATTTTGGCTTTAACCAGCAAAAGGTTATTTTTTACTACATTTGCAGATTCGATTTTTAATGTCCGAGACATAAACAATGTAAAATCAAGAATATAATCAAGACATATCCAAAACATGATCGGAAGCAAAATTAAAAACAGAAAATATGCTTTTGTATTATTGATAATAATCCTATTTAGCAATGGGTGTGGTAAGTCTAATGAATCCGTTTACGACTTTTCAGAGATTGTTGAATCTGATACATTGAGAGTGCTAACATTTAATACTTCAACCTCATATTTCATTTATCGCGATCAGCCAATGGGCTACCATTATGATATGATTTCGCAGTTCTGTGAAGAGCACGGATTAGTACCTAAAATTGTTGTAGCAGAAAACACAAATGCAATACTGAAGATGCTAAAAGATGGAGTAGGTGATGTAATAGCTTACAATATGCCCATCACAAATCATATGAGAGACTCCGTGCTGTATGCCGGATTACAGCAAATTTCCCATCAGGTGTTGGTTCAGCGTGTGCAACAATCCGATTTGATGATTACCGATGTAACCGATCTTATTGGAAAAAAAATAACTGTTGTTGAAGACTCCAAATACCATAATAGACTTTCAAATTTGAACAATGAGTTGGGTGGAGGCATTATTATTGATAAGATAAATGGTGATACCACTCTTGTGGAAGATCTTATTCGAATGGTTTCTAGGGGTGAAATAGAGTATACAATTGCAGATGATGAATTGGCAATGTTTAATCAAACCTATTTCAGGAATCTAGATGTTCATCTACCTGTAAGTTTCGATCAGAGATCTTCATGGATGGTTAGAAAAGAAACTCCAATACTTGCCGATTCACTGAATAGTTGGTATAAAAGAAGTGTGGTAGAACCTGTTTATGTTCGTATTATAAAGAGATATTTTGAGACGGCAAAAGGCTATACTGACATTGATGTGCCAACTTTCGAAAGTAATTTAAGGGCAGGTGTAATATCGCCATATGATATATATTTTAAGCAATATGGAGAAGAATTTGAAATAGATTGGAGGCTGCTCGCATCGGTTTCATATCAGGAGTCAACGTTTGATAGTGAAGGAAGCTCATGGGCAGGTGCGAAGGGTTTAATGGGGCTTATGCCCGCTACGGCATATTCTTTGGGAGTTGATAGCATAGAGATATTGAATCCTCAAACTAATATAAAAGCTGGTGCAGAATATCTGAGCAGGCTGATTGGTGTTTTTATATTTTTAGAAGATAAAGAAGAGCGTCTTAAGATGGCACTGGCGGCATACAACGGCGGCATGGGTCATGTGTTTGATGCCAGAGCACTTGCAGAAAAGTATGGTTCTGATGAAAATGTGTGGGAAGGGAGTGTAGAAAAGTTTATTCAATTAAAACGTTTAGAACAGTACTACAACGATCCTGTAAGTAAAAACGGATATTTCAGAGGTGATGAGACAGTAAATTACGTAAGGGAAGTAATAGCCAGATGGGAGCATTTCAAGGATAAGATTAAAGAATAAAAAGCTCATCTGACATAAATGAAAAATTCATTATCTTTGTATTTGCGTCAGATTGAGAAAATTGAAATAAGTATACATAAGAAACCAGTATAATTATAAACTATGCCAGTTATAATAAAAAAAGTCACGTCTAAAGATGATTTAATGAAGTTTATCAACTTTGGTATCGACCTGTATAAAGGGAACGATTATTTTGTGCCTCCCTTAATCTACGATGAAAGAGCCACTCTAAATAGGAGCAAAAATCCAGCCTTCGACCATTGCGAAGCTACATATTTTCTCGCATACAGAAAAGGTGAGATAGTAGGAAGAATTGCAGCAATAATAAATCATAAATCCAATGAACGTTGGAATCAAAAGCATGCTAGATTTGGGTTTGTAGATTTTATTGATGATAATGATGTTGTGGATTCTCTTTTTGGTGCAGCAGAGAGCTGGGCTCGTGCCAAAGGCATGGAGAAAATACACGGACCCTTAGGCTTCACAGATCTAGATCATGAAGGGATGCTTATAGAAGGGTATGACAAGATGAGCACTATGGCAACAATCTATAATTATCCATATTATCCGAAACAATTAGAGAGAATTGGTTATCTTAAAGATAAAGATTGGCTGGAGTTTCTTATACAGATACCAAACGAGGTGCCGGAACGTTTCTCAAGAATGTCTGAAATAGTAAAAAAACGTTTTGGGCTAACAGTTAAGCATTTAACTAAGAAAAAAGAGGTTTATCCATATGCTAGAGAGATGTTTTTACTTATAAACAAAGCGTATAGAGATCTCTACGGATATGTTGAACTTACCGATAGACAGATTGATTATTATGTAGATATGTATATCCCAATGATACGCTTAGAGTTTGTTACACTTGTTTTAAGACAAACAGACAATAAGCTTGTAGGTGTAGGAATTGGGCTGCCCAGCATGTCTCAGGCGTTAAGAAATGCAAGAGGTAGATTCCTTCCAAATGGATGGTATCACCTCTACAAAGCTCTTAAAGGCAAAGGACATGGTGGTGTGCTCGACCTTCTTATGATTGCAGTTGACCCCGAATATCAAGGAAAAGGATTGAATGCATTAATGTTTAAAGAATTTATACCTTCAGCTAACAAACTAGGGATGACAGTGGCAGAAAGTAATGTAGAGTTGGAAGACAACAGCAAAGTGCATTCTTTATGGAACGGGCTAGATGTAGAGCAACACAAGAGAAGAAGAGCATTTATAAAAAATTTATAGAATAACAGGAGATAAAAAGTGAGCGAATTAGAAAAAGAATTACAGATATTACAAGATAATTATCAGGAAGACAATATAGTTACACTTGAATGGAAAGAGCATATACGTCGTCGTCCCGGTATGTATATTGGGAAATTGGGCGATGGTACTTCACCCGATGATGGTATTTATGTTTTACTGAAGGAGGTTCTCGACAATGCTATTGACGAATTTATGATGGGTTTCGGGAAAACTATCGAAGTTAGAATTGAGAATGAAAGTGTAATAGTACAAGACCATGGTAGAGGCGTGCCTTTAGGAAAGGTGAAAGATGTATGTTCAAAAATGAACACCGGTGCCAAATATGACTCAAAAGCTTTCAAAAAGTCGGTGGGGCTTAATGGGGTTGGAATAAAAGCCGTAAATGCACTTTCTTCAGACTTTAGAATGATTAGTTGCCGAGAAGGGCAGTCCAAAACAGTATCTTTCAGCAAAGGTGTTGTTATAGAAGACAGCGAATTGGAACCAACTCAAAATACAAACGGAACAAGAGTAGAATTTACCCCTGACAAAGAGATATTTGGAGAATATAACTATAGAGAAATACATATTGAGCCACTGCTAAAAAATTACTGTTACCTTAATATTGGTCTTACAATAGATTTCAATGGTAAAAAATATTCATCCAAAAATGGATTGGTTGATCTGTTGAATGAAAACCTAACGCAAGAAGAATTATATCCAATAATTCATCTATTTGGCAGTGATATCGAAGTTGCCATAACGCATACAAACCAATATGGGGAGGAGTATTATTCATTTGTGAACGGGCAGCACACTACGCAGGGTGGTACGCATCTTGCAGCATTTAGAGAGGCAACAGCCCGGGTTATCAAAGAGTTTTATGCACGTAATTTTGAATATTCTGATATTCGAAACGGAATCGTAGCGGCAATTAGTGTAAAAGTTGAAGAGCCAGTATTTGAATCCCAGACTAAAACTAAACTTGGCTCAAAAGAAATGGAACCAAACGGGGTTACTGTTTACAAGTATATAAACGACTTCCTCAAAAAAGAACTCGACAACTATTTGCATAAACATCCCGATGCTGTAGAAATTCTTCAGAAAAAGATACAAGACTCCGAAAAAGAGCGTAAAGCCATGGCAGGGGTTACCAAACTTGCAAGAGATAGAGCTAAGAAAGCAAATCTTCATAATAAGAAACTGCGCGACTGTCGTTTTCATTATAATGATGCCAAAGGAGATCAACGTGAAGAAACATCTATATTCATAACAGAGGGTGATTCTGCCAGCGGATCCATAACTAAGAGCCGAGACCCTAATCTCCAAGCCGTATTCAGCTTGCGAGGTAAACCCCTAAACAGTTTTGGTCTTACTAAAAAAATAGTATACGAAAACGAAGAGTTTAACTTGCTTCAAGCCGCTCTTAATATTGAAGACGGAATGGAAGGTCTGCGATACAATAAAGTTATTATCGCAACCGATGCAGATACCGATGGTATGCATATCCGACTTCTGTTACTTACCTTCTTCCTCCAGTTTTTCCCTGATTTAATTAAGAAAGGACACGTCTATATTTTCCAAACACCTCTTTTTCGTGTGCGTAACAAGAAGAAAACTAAATATTGTTACACCGAGGAGGAGCGTATAGACGCAATTGAAGAGCTTGGCCCGAACCCTGAAATAACACGATTTAAAGGATTAGGTGAAATATCACCCGATGAGTTCCGAAACTTCATTGGAGAAAATATCAGACTAGATAAGGTCACAATGAAAAAAGAGGATCTCCTTAAAGAACTCTTAGAGTTTTATATGGGCAAAAACACACCCGAGCGGCAGAATTTTATCATAGAAAATCTTGTTGTTGAAGAAGATGTAGTTGCTTAACAATCAAAAATATGAAGAAGCGTATTGCACTCTTTCCCGGAACTTTTGATCCATTCACCATTGGACATGAATCTATTGTGAAAAGAGGTCTTCAATTGGTAGATGAAATCATTATTGCCATAGGAATAAACGATTCCAAAAAATCCTACTTCACTTTAGATCAACGTTTGGAAACTATAGGCGAACTGTATAAAAGTGAACCTAGAGTAAAAGTTGAGGGCTTTAATAGTCTTACTGTAGATTTTGCCAAGGATAAAGAAGCACGCTACATTTTACGCGGAATACGGTCTGTAATAGACTTTGAATATGAAAAGACTATAGCCGATATGAACCGAACTATTTCAGGAATAGAAACGTTTGTACTATTCACAGAACCTGCTCTTACTCACATCAGCTCATCTCATGTAAGAGAACTGCTAAGGTATGGTCATGATGTAAGCAGTTTTATACCTAAGGGTATGAAGCTCCCGGGTGAGTGATATATAAATTATCAAAAAATCAATAATGCTAAATAAAATAGCTGTATTAGTACTAAGCGCTATCCTGTTTTCGGGAAGTGCTTTTGCACAATTTAGACCAAGCCCCGATGGCTTGAAATTTGAACGAACACTTCAACTTATTAACGGCTTGTATGTAGATGACACAGACACCGGCGCTCTTACCGAAGCCGCTATACGGGCCATGCTGAGTGAGCTGGATCCACATTCTACTTATTTAAATGAAGAAGAGGTGAAAGCAATGAATGAGCCTCTTCAAGGTAATTTCGATGGAATAGGAATATCATTTAACATGCTCACCGATACACTTTATGTGATGGAGGTCATTGCAGGCGGACCCTCACAAAAGGTGGGTATCATGCCCGGTGATAGAATAATCTATGTAGATAATAAGCTAATTGCCGGTGTTGACATCAATAATCAGGATGTGATTAAAATGTTGCGCGGTCCTAAAGGAACAACCGTAAATGTAAAGATATTACGTCGCGGTGCCCCCGATTTAATAGAGTTTAGGATCATACGAGATAAAATACCAATCACCAGTATTGATGCTTCTTATATGATTACTTCAGATGTTGGTTACATTCGGTTAAGCCGCTTTGGGATGACATCCGGCACAGAGTTTCGAGAAGCTGAAGAATCACTCCGTAAACAAGGAATGAAGCATCTTCTCCTAGACCTTACAGATAATGGAGGAGGCATTTTGCAAACTGCAAATGAAATTGTTGATGAATTCCTTGGTGATGGCAAGGTGATTGTTTATACCGAAGGTAATAATCAACCCCGGTTTACAATGAATGCCACCGGAGATGATGAACTTGATGGAGGCAAATTGGTCGTACTAATAAACGGAGCATCTGCATCGGCAAGCGAAATTCTAGCAGGTGCCGTTCAAGACTGGGATAGAGGGGTTATTGTTGGACGCAGATCTTTTGGTAAAGGTCTTGTTCAGCGTCAGCTCCCACTACCCGACGGAACAATGATAAGGCTCACTGTAGCTCGCTATTACACCCCTTCGGGAAGAAGTATCCAGAAGCCTTATGAAGGAGGAGAAGTTGATGCTTATAATCAAGATTTTATCAACAGATATAACAGTGGTGAACTATTTGAGGCAGATAGTATTCATTTGCCGGATTCGTTAAAGTTTCAAACTCTTGTAAATAAACGAACTGTTTTTGGAGGTGGAGGCATTATGCCGGATTATTTTGTTCCAATTGATACAACCGCCGGAACAATGTTTCATGCGACTCTAAATGCAAGAGGTGTTATAAATAGAACAGCTATTGCAGAAGTTGATAATAATCGCAGTGAATTAATTGATGAATACCCTGACGTTAATTCTTATATTGATGACTTTCAAATAACTGAAGGTTTAGAAAATCGGCTAAGATCAATTGCAGAAGAGGTTGAGCTTGAATGGAATGAAGAGGAATATAATCAGTCTAAGAATTTAATACTCGTTCAGCTAAAAGCCCTTATAGCAAGAGATCTATATGATTCATCTGCATTCTTCAAAATAATAAATAATGAAAATGATATCTACCTCGAAGGATTAGATATAATTTTAGACGATAAAAAATATGATGACTTGCTGCATGGAATAGGGAGTAATTTTGGAACACAATGATCCTCTTTTGCATTAAAAATAGTAGCATTAGTTTATAACCAATCCTTAAAGTCAAAAATATGAATTTCGATTACACCAAATTTAAAGTAAAAGAAGGAGTAAAAGTAAACTTAAGCGATTTCCCAGCACTAGAAGATGGTGGGTATACTAAGAAAACTGCTAAAGAAGAGATAAAAAAAAACATCAAGGAGCTTAAAAAACTACAAGAAAAGTTTTATGCCGATGATAGGCATTCTCTTCTAATCATTCTTCAAGCACGAGATGCAGCAGGCAAAGATGGTGTAATAAGACACGTAATGTCGGGTATAAACCCTCAAGGTTGCAGGGTTCATAGTTTTAAAACTCCCACCAAAAATGAGCTTGAGCATGATTACTTCTGGCGACATTACAGAGCCTTGCCTCAAAGAGGAATGATAGAAATATTCAACCGCTCACATTATGAAAATGTTTTAGCTACCAAGGTCAATCCGCAATGGATTTTAAATGAACGTATCCCAGGTTACGGCACAGTGGATAAACTAGACGAGGAGTTTTGGAATGGCCGATATGAAAGCATAAACGCAATTGAGAAGCATCTATGCAGGAATGGGATGAAGATAATCAAGTTCTTCCTAAATGTCTCCAAAGATGAACAGAAAGAGCGTTTTCTTTCAAGGATAGATGAGCCCGACAAAAATTGGAAATTTAGTTCGGCAGATATCCATGCCCGTTCACAGTGGGATGATTACACTAAAGCTTTTGAAGAGATGTTGGAGAAAACATCAAAGTCATATGCGCCATGGTATGTGATTCCGGCAGATAAAAAGTTTTTTGCAAGAGTTGCGGTAGGTGATATTATTCTTGAACTGTTCAACTCCCTCGATTTGCATTTTCCACCCGCTGAGTCTCCTGAAATGCTCGAGAAAGCTAGAGCACAGCTTGTAAAAGAATAATAATATTTAAAGGCTTTTCTTTCTTATAGTTATTTTCTTTTATCCGTCTTTGATAAAAGGTTGTTAAGCATGTTTCTTTCGCGCCTACTTTTTAAATGAGTATCAATTCTAGAAAATAACCAGAAGAAACTAAATATAATTCCAACTAAGATAATTGCACCCCAATACTCAATGGATTGGTAGAACTCGGGCCCTTGAATGAAATATGATGCTATTGTCATTAATGTAATCACTGCATACATTGTTCCAAAAATAGATCCCAACTCTCTAAGAACATTTTCACTCTCTTTTTTTGATGATTTGGGGCTCGAGCTCTTCTGATGAGAAAGGGCATCCTCATATTCTATCTGATGCATTATTCTATACTTCAGATTCTCTGGAGCTCTCATTTTTGTAGATGAAATCATGTGACTAAGTTTTTCATCTTCCTTTTGATCAGTATATTTTTTCATCATAATTATCATTTTATGATCCGGTTATTTGTAATCCATAATTTGAAACAGCAAGTTCTCCGAAAAGTTTTCTTGCTCTAAACAGCTTCACTTTTACATTAGATTCATTTAAGCCTGTAATCTTGGCAATCTCTTTAACAGGGTTGTCTTCCATATAATAAAGAGTAAGTAAAAGAGCGTCACCTTTGGGCATCTTCTGCATAATATCTGCAACAATTTCTTCTCGCTCTGTATCTTCATGCTGTTTATCTAAGCTATTTGTGCCCACTTGTATACCATCCTCAAGATTAGTTTCACGAGTAGTGAGCCACATCTGCGACTTTGTTTGCGTAACAGCAGTGTTGTAAACTATGCGATAAAGCCAAGTAGAAAACTTACTGTCAGCCCTAAAGCTTCGCAAGTTTTTATAAGCTTTTACAAAGCTTTCCTGCACCACATCTTCCGCATCTTGCATATTCCCACAAATCCTATATGCAATTGTAATTGCCATATCCTGATAGGATTCTACAAAATGCGCGAATGCGGAAGTGTTGCCCGAAAGAACTTGTTGTACTCGCTGAATCTCGTCCATCGCAATATCTATTCCAAATCAAGATCCTCTTTTTGCATCGTCTGTGATATCTTGTGTGATACCAAAAAGTAAATCAGATAACCTAAACCCATGAAGAACACAATGCTTGCGGCTGTTATCCAAAACTCATTGCCTTGTCCAATAATGAGGTGTTCAGAGCATAGGAACCCAACTATAATTCCAATTCCAATTGCAATCAGCAAAATTCCGTTCCTTAACGCAATTAAACGATTTGGGTTTGCCCTTTTCTTTGAAGTGTCGGGAGGTATGATACCTTGATTTATGAGAGCCATTCGTTCCTCATTCCTAGTTTTTATGGCCTTCATCCCCAGTATGATACCCGCTATCAGTGGTAACCCAAATATGCAAATAACTGCAACAAGACCAACTAAATCATCCATAATATAAAAATTTCATCGTTATTTAATTTGTTCACATCAATAAGACTGCTATCAACTTAAGTTGGTTACAAAAAAGAAGTCTTTATATTTTTTTATTTGTAGAGATTGTTTATCAAAATTGTCTGCTAAGCCACAATGACAATAGTCTGTCATACACTATATAACCTTTTTCAGACCTGTAAACCATTTCATTCCTAAGTAGTTTTGCCAAAGACGTATTCACACTACTCGCAGCCTTCAAACTGTATTTTGAAATAAAATCCCCTCCATTTATCTCTATAACCACTCCTTCTTTGGCAATTGCTTTTAAAAGTCTCACTTCATTGGCTGAGTAAGCCACCAACAAGTTTTGAAATGCAAACTCACTCTCAGAAATTAACTTATCTACGGTATAAAGGATCTGCTCGTATGAAGTTACATTTTCTCGATATCCGTAAAGTCTATTTAAAACCACTTGAATATACCATGTATACCCATCAAAAAAGTCATACAGCTCGCCAAATATATCTTCTTTAAATATCAGATTAATATCATCAAAATATGCTTGTGCAAAACTGAAGTACTCTTCTTTATTAATAACATCAATATTCAAGAGTTGCGTACTTTGATAAAATGGACGTTTTGCCGACATAAACATTTCCTGCATAATCTTTTGCTTGCTTCCGGAGAATATAAAACGAACATTAGGTGCAAATTGTATATAAGATCTTAATAATGCCTCAACTCTTTTTTCGGGGTATTCTGTTATTTGCTGGAATTCATCAATAGCAATTATGCACTGCTTATCTGATGAAGAAAGATAATTAAAAATATCCTTAAGTGTTTTATCCTCATTTCCCGGCTGAATATCTACAGTAAACTCCGGATTACCAGTTACAGGGTCAAACCGTATAACAGGCCTGAAGCCCTTGATTATACTTCCAATCTTTTTAATTGTTTTTTGTGTGTCAGAATCTAACGACTTCAATACTGACTCCGCAAAAACTTTTGTAAAATCATTAAGATTAGAGGTAGGGAAAATATCCATATAAATGGCAACACCAATTTCTTTATTTAAAATTTGATGAAAAGCATGATGAATAAGACCTGTTTTGCCAATTCTCCGAGGAGCAATAATAGTAAGATTTCGGTTGTTGTGCAAAGCATCAATAATTTTTATGGTCTCTTCTTGTCGGTCACAAAAATATGCAGGACTATGGTATCCAAATACTAAGAATGGGTTCTTTAGAGGTTTCATATTATTTATTGCTTAAATTACGTTACGCAAATTACGTAATAAAATATTGTAATTGCAAATTTAAAGCCTCAGTTTAACGTATTGATTTACAGCAGTTAATTTGATTGCGTAAAAACCGTTACGTAATTTACGTAATATGGTTTGTTTGTACAACAAAAAAAATCGTCTTGCGATTTTAAACAAGACGATTTTAATTTTAAAGTATAGAGAGACCCAATTAAGTAGACCTACTTTTCTTTTAAAATATCGCGAATTTCTGTTAAAAGTGCCTCCTCTACAGAAGGAGCGGCCGGGGCTTCGGGTGCAACTTCTTCTATTTTCTTACGTTTCAGTTTATTCATTGCTTTAATTACAAAGAAAATTGAAACACCAATAATTAAGAAGTCAATCACTGACTGAATAAATGCACCATAATTCCATGTTATAGCCGGTGTAATAACTTCCGATCCTTCCATTATAGCTTGCTGGAGTACAACATTGAGCTGCGCAAACTTGCTATCACCTACCAATACTGCGATTGGAGGCATCAGGATGTCATTCACGAAGGATGTAACTATCGCTCCGAATGCACCACCAATTACAATACCTACGGCCATATCTACGACACTACCGCGCATTAAAAATTCTTTAAGTTCTGATTTAAATGACATACATGCTTTTGATTAAATGGTTTAAAGTAACAAGCTGCAAAGTACTACAATTAAATGTAATAGCCTTATAGCTTAATGAAAAATTTCTGCTAACATTGCAGTTTACCGGATTGTCATATTTTAATGTTTCTAAATTGAATAGCTTTTCCTTCACTTTGAAGTCCAATATGTCCTTCCCTTACTTCACTTGTTGCACTGTTCTGTAAAATATCGTTGATATATACTGTAATTACACCCTCGTTTACAATAATTTTAACTTTATTCCATTCACCTACAGGCTTTTCGCTTATTTGATTTTTCTTTTCAATTACCGGGAACTTAGGTCTTTCTGTAACACCCTCAGGCAGCTCATACTCATTTAGTTCTGAGCCGTTTAGAAGAACTAAATCTCCTGCGCGATCGGATCTCAACTGGCATTCAACGCCTCTAGGGAAAGGGTTTGCGGGATCCTCAATAAGTACAAACACTCCGCTATTGCTGGCCTCTTCAACCCAACGGTATTCAAGTTCAAGTGTATAATTGTCATACTTTTCTTTAGTATACATATAACCAAGTGGTTCACCCTTTACTGTAATTATTCCATCTTCGACAGAATAAACCTCATTGCCCGGTACAGAATTATTCTCTACTACAAACTCCCAGTTGGATAAATCATTACCATTGAAAATATTTTTAGATTGCTGATTACAACTCGTGAAAATAAATATTGAAATCAGGACTATCGCGTTTAAGCTTGCTTTACTCATTCTATTATAAATTTTTATGTGTATTTGCAAAATTATACTTTTTATCCGGATTAAGAAAAAAAATAACTCGTAATGACTTATTTTTATCTAGTACGCAGATTAGGAAAACCCTGAGATGGTCTTATTTTTATCTAGTGCGGGGGTTAAGTGCAATTAAATGTTTTAACACCGTGAAAGATTGGGATATATAACTGAATTTCATAAATTTGTTGTAGATATGAGCAAAGCACACTTCCTTTGGGTTGATGATGAGATAGACCTTTTGAAACCTCACATTCTTTTTCTTGAAGAAAAGGGGTATAAGACTTCGTGTGCAGGAAACGGACATGATGCTTTGGAGCTATCTCGTGCAAATAAGTTTGATGTAATATTTCTAGATGAACATATGCCTGGTCTCTCCGGACTTGAAACTCTGGTGGAGCTAAAAAAAGATTCACCTGATGTGCCTGTTGTTATGATTACTAAAAGTGAAGATGAGGGTATTATGAATCAGGCAATTGGCAGAAATATAAGTGATTATCTTATTAAACCTGTAAACCCAAATCAAGTGCTTTTGTCGATAAAGAAAATTCTTGAAAAGAAGCGTCTGGTTAATGAGACTGTTGTTTCAAATTATACTAAAGAGTATATAAAATTACTTGATGAAATAAATAATTGTCGCAACCTAAGCGACTGGAAAAATGTATATAAAAAGCTGGTGCGCTGCGAATTAGCGGTTGAGCAAAGTGATATATCTTTGAGAGATATGGTGGAAAATCAAAAGGATGAAGCTAATTCTTCTTTTGTGAAATTTGTGAGAAAGAACTATAAACAGTGGCTTGAAACAAGTGAAAATCAGTCTGAGCAACCGGTTATGAGTAATAACTTGTTTGAAAAAATAGTGTTCCCAATAATTGAGAGTGGCGAGAAAGTGTTTTTTATTCTTATTGATAACTTCAGGCTAGATCAGTGGGAGGTGGTGAAAGAGTTAGTCTCTGAGCTGTTTGATTATGATGAAGATATGTATTTTAGTATTTTGCCCACTGCCACGTCTTACTCCCGTAATAGCATCTTTTCCGGATTAATGCCGGTTCAAATCTCAGAACAGTTGCCTCATCTATGGGTTAGTGAATCGGAAGAGAAGGGGAAAAATGAGCATGAGAAGGAGCTTATTGAATCCCAAATCTTGAGAAGCGGCAGGGATATTACTTTTTCATATCATAAAATAAATTCAAAAGAAGATGCAGAAAGATTGATTGACAGGTTCAACGTGCTTGAAAAGAATGTGTTAAATGTGATGGTCTTCAATTTTATAGATATGCTATCTCACGCGGGCACAGATTCCAAAATGATGCGAGAGCTTGCTCCCGATGATGCTGCTTACAGGTCGCTAACAAAATCATGGTTTATTTATTCACCTCTTAGCAGGCTGTTGAAGTATATTGCGGAAAGCGGTTGTAAAGTGGTTCTCACTTCAGATCATGGGTCAATTAGAGTTAAGAATGGTTTGAAGGTGGTGGGCGACAGTGAAACAAACAATAATCTGCGCTACAAGCTTGGCAGAAGTCTTGCTTATGATCCGAAAATGATATTTGAGATAATTCACCCAAAAAATTTTGGTTTACCTGCTCCAAATATCAGCACAAGATATATATTTGCACAAAAAAGAGATTTCTTGCTTTATCCTAACAGTTACAATCATTTTTTGAATATTTTTGAGAATAGCTTTCAGCATGGGGGTATTTCGATGGAAGAGATGATGGTACCTTTAATTACACTCAATCCAAAAAAGAATTAATACATATATGCAAATAGTAATTGAATCAAAAGATAGCTTGGAATCGGCTGCCAAACAGTTTATTACACAAATGGGTGATAATAAGGTTTTTGCATTTCAAGGTGATATGGGTGCCGGGAAAACGACGTTTATTAAAGCTGTTTGTAATGAACTTGGTGTAACTGAATCTGTTGCCAGCCCTACTTTTGCAATAATAAATGAGTATAAAGACAAAGAGGGTTCTTCTATTTACCATTTTGATTTTTATCGCATAAACAATATAGAAGAGGTGTTCGATTTTGGTTACGAAGATTATTTCTACAGCGGCAATATTTGCTTTATTGAGTGGCCTGATATTGTGGAGTCTCTTCTTCCCGAAGATTGTGTTAGAATCACAATTGAGGAGCAGGAAAATGGTGCAAGAATTTTGAAATTAAACGAAAAGTGATAATCTGACTCTTACTATATATAAGCACATTCAAAAAAAATATAATGAAACGATTTCTTACTGCACTTGCAATAATGTTATTCACACTAAATTCATACTCTCAGATTGATACTGACAGGGTTATGATTATTGGAAAAAATGCCCTCTATTTTGAGGATTACGTGCTTGCTATACAGTATTTTAATCAGGTAATATCTGCCAAACCATATCTAGCCGAACCATACTATTTTAGATCGGTCTCAAAATTTATGCTAGATGATTTTAAAGGAGCAGAAGAAGATGCCACAAGCTGTCTAGATCGTAATCCTTACTATACCGCTGCATATCAGCTTAGAGGTGCCGCAAGGCAGAATCAGGAACAGTATGAGCTTGCTGCAACAGACTATATGAGAAGTCTTGAATTTTATCCGGAAGATAGGCTGACTCTTGTTAATATTGGTATCGTGAATGTCGAATTGGAACAGTATGAGGTTGCAGACAAGTTTTTTGATGTTTTGCTAAGTCGTTTCCCAGATTACACCCCCGGGTATCTTTCTCGCGCAAATATGTATTTGCAGATGGAGGATACAACAAGTGCTATGGCAGATTTGAATAAAGCCATAGAGATTGATCCATATACATCACACTCGTTTTCGGCACGCGGGCTGCTTTATTTTCAACAAGAAGAGTATAATCTTGCACTAGCAGATTTGGATGAAGCAATACGGTTAGATCCTTATCTTGAAGGAAATTTCATAAATAGAGGTTTGGTAAAATATTATCTAAACGATTTGCGAGGTGCCATGGCAGACTATGACATGGTGATTGATATGGATGAAAATAACGTAATTGCACGTTTCAACAGAGGTCTGCTTAGAACCCAGGTAGCCGACAATAACAGAGCGATACGAGATTTCGATAAGGTTATTGAGCTCCAACCCGATAATAATTTTGCTTACTTAAACAGATCTTTGCTCAACAGTGAAATAGGGAATATGGAAGGGGCTTTGAGAGATCTGGATACGGTTTTGGAGGCACATCCTGAGTTCTTTACCGGTTATTATATGCGTTCGCAGATTAAGCGTGAGATGAACGACTTGCAAGGGGCGGAGAGGGATTATAATCTTGCTAGAAATTTAGAGTCTAAAGCTCATTCGGTTGCGGTCTCAGATCCGGAGCTACTAGCTTCTGCGGGGGATGCTACAGAAAGAAAAGAAACAAGAAGTCAAACAGATCAGGATATAGAGAAGTTTAGCTTGCTTGTTACTGCCGATGATGACAAAACAGAAGATTCGAAATATCAACGCCAGAGCCGAGGGAGGGTTCAAAACCTAAATGCTCCTATTGAACTTGAGCCTAAGTTTGTTTTGACTTATTATGAAAGGCAATTTGATGTTCGCCGTCCGGTATACTACTCTGAAACAATGGATAGGGCAAACTATAATATGTCGCTCAATTGGATATTAAAGGTGACAAATAATGAGGCTCCACTAAATGAGATGCAGATTCAACAACATTTCCGATCAATAAATAATTATTCAGGGAGTATAGAGTCAGAGCCCAATAATGTTGCTCTTTATTTTGGAAGAGGAATGGATTTTATGCAGATTCAGGATTATGATAATGCTCTTAAAGATATGAATAGAGTAATTGAGCTAAATCCCGAGCTTCTCGTTGGACGTTTTGCACGTGCATTAATCAGAACCAAACAATTGGAGTATGACTATAAACTATCGGACGAACCGCTCTTTTCTGACAGCAGGTCAACCGGCAGCTCTTTCCAAAGTGATATTCCGGGCGTGCCTAAGATGCCCGATATTTCTGTAAGATCGGTTCACTATGATGAGATCCTCAGAGAGTATAATAAGATACTTGAGATAAATCCTAACTTTATATTTGCTTACTATAACAGAGCGGAGATATACGCAGCAGAGAAAGATTTTAGAGCGGCAATTTCTGAATATACTAAAGCAATTGAGATTGAACCCCAATTTGCGGAAGCTTATTTTAATAGAGGAATTTCGAGACTCTCAATTGGTGAAACTGCAGCAGGTTTGGATGATCTTAGAAAAGCAGGTGAATTAGGTATCGTTCAATCATATAGCATTATAAAGAGGATGCAATAAGGTATATTTACACAAAATTAGTACATTTGCATTTGTAATAATAAAAAGGTATATTTATAAATAGTGAGCATGATAAAAATAACATTTCCCGATTCTTCCGTAAGGGAATATGAGAAAGGTATTACCGGTTTAGAAATAGCAAATAGCATTAGTCGCAGGTTAGCTCAGGATGCACTTGCGGTGAGCGTTAACGGCGAAACTTGGGATTTAGGACGTCCTATCGAAAGCGATTCTGAGGTAAATATCCTCAAATGGGAGGATGAACAGGGTAAACATGCCTATTGGCATTCATCTGCTCACCTCATGGCCGAAGCACTGCAGGATCTATATCCGGGAATTAAGTTTGGTATCGGTCCCGCTATTGAAAATGGCTTTTATTATGATGTTGATCCTGGCGAAGGTGTGTCAATAAAAGAGTCAGACTTTCCTCGTATAGAGAAGAAGATGATGGAACTCATTGCTGCAAAAGAGGAAATTAAACGTGAAAGCATCTCTAAAGCTGATGCCGTAAAGATGTTTTCCGATAGGGATGAACATTATAAGGTAGAGCTCATAAATGAGCTTGAAGATGGAACAATAACTACTTATACTCAAGGTAGTTTTACTGATTTGTGCCGTGGTCCACACGTGCCTAATACTTCCTATATAAGGGCGGTAAAAGTTTTATCTGCTGCCGGAGCTTACTGGCGTGGTGATGAAAAACGTCCGCAATTAACAAGGCTTTATGGTGTTACTTTTCCGAAGAAAAAGATGCTCGATGAATATCTTGTGCTTCTGGAAGAAGCAAAAAAGCGTGACCACCGTAAGATTGGTAAAGAACTACAATTGTTTACTTTCTCTCCAACCGTGGGTGTAGGATTGCCATTGTGGCTGCCCAAAGGTACACAACTACGTTTGAGGTTAGAAGATTTTTTGAAAAAGATACAGTTGGAGTTTGATTACCAGCAAGTAATTACTCCACATATTGGGCACAAGCAGCTCTATGTTACTTCAGGACATTATGCAAAATATGGAGAAGATTCCTTTAAACCAATAACTACACCGGAGGATGGGGAGGAATTTCTTCTTAAGCCGATGAATTGTCCGCACCATTGCGAGATTTATAAAGCATTTCCTCATTCATATAAAGATCTTCCTTTGCGTTTGGCAGAGTTTGGTACAGTATATCGTTATGAAAAGAGCGGAGAGCTGCATGGACTTACCCGAGTTAGGGGCTTTACGCAGGATGATGCTCATATTTTTTGTACACCCGATCAGGTTAAGGATGAGTTTCTTAAGGTAGTAGATATTATATTTATTATTTTTAAAGCATTGAAGTTTGAAGACTTCGAAGCTCAGATTTCTTTGCGAGACCCTGATGACAAAGAAAAATATATAGGGACAGATGAAAACTGGGAAAAAGCAGAGCGTGCAATTATTGAAGCTTGCGAAGAGAAAGGTCTTAAAACAAGGATAGAGCTTGGAGAGGCTGCTTTTTATGGTCCAAAGCTCGACTTTATGGTTAAAGATGCTCTTGGTCGTCGCTGGCAGTTGGGTACAATACAGGTAGACTATAATCTACCCGACCGTTTCCAGCTAGAGTATACAGGTGCAGATAATCAAAAGCACCGTCCGGTTATGATACACAGAGCACCATTTGGATCTATGGAGAGGTTTGTAGCTCTTCTTATTGAACATACCGCCGGTAAATTTCCTCTCTGGCTTGCACCAACACAGGCTGTTGTATTACCGGTGAGTGAGAAGTTTAATGATTATGCATATCAGATTGTAAAAGAGTTGAAGAGATTTGATATTCGTGCAGAAGTTGATGATCGAAACGAAAAAGTGGGTCGCAAAATTAGAGATAATGAGCTCAAGCGTATCCCTTATCTGCTAATAGTTGGTGAGAAAGAGGCAGAAAATGAGGAGGTTTCGGTGAGAAAACAGGGCGGAGAAGATAAAGGTACACTAAAATTGCATACATTTGCAGATATTATTTTGCAAGAAATAGATGAAATGATGAATGCAGGTAGGGACAATTAAGAAATAAATAACAGTAAAAATAAATAACTATATAAAAATTAACAGTATCTGAATGAGAAGAAACTCAAAAGAATTACATCGAATTAATGATAGAATCAGAGTTCCCGAAGTCCGTTTAGTTGGAGACAACGTTTCGGAAGGAGTTTATAGTACACGAGAAGCATTAAAAATTGCGGAAGATCTGGAGCTTGATTTGGTAGAAATTGCGCCAACAGCTAAACCTCCTGTATGTAGAATTATTGATTACAATAAATTTGTATATCAACAAAAGAAAAAGCTTAAGGAGCAGAAGGCCAAAACTGTAAAAGTTACTGTAAAAGAAATACGTTTCGGTCCACAAACAGATGAGCACGATTATAATTTTAAATTAAAACATGCCATAAATTTCTTGAAATCCGGGTCTAAAGTAAAAGCCTTTGTTTTCTTCAGGGGACGCTCAATTTTGTTTAGAGATCAGGGAGAAGTGCTTCTATTGAGGTTTGCCAGCGATTTAGAAGAATATGCTAAAGTAGAGAATATGCCTATTATGGAAGGTAAACGGATGTCCATCATGCTTTCTCCCAAGAAAGGTCATTCAGGCAGCAAATAGGGTTATAATTTTATTATAAAACAATAAAGTTGTTCCTTGTTTGCAGGATTAAAATAAAATCATTACTTTTGCAAACTTTTTCGTGCTGACTATCAGCGCCGAAGCGTAGAAATATTCATTATAATTAATATAAGAAAGCAAAATGCCTAAAATGAAGACTAATTCCGGTGCCAAAAAGAGGTTCGCCCTTACCGGAACAGGAAAAATCAAAAGGAAACATGCGTACAAAAGTCACATTTTGACTAAGAAAACCAAAAAGCAGAAGAGAAATCTTACTAAAACTGGTTATGTTCATAAAGCTGATGTTAACAACATCAAGACGCTATTGAAGTTGAAATAACCTTCGCGCAAAATTCCAAAGAAGATTTATTAACAGGATGTATATGCTACAAAGAGCTCTGCAAGACGGAGACGCTATCATTCAAAACAAGTAAACATTATGCCAAGATCAGTAAATCATGTTGCTTCTCGCAATAGGAGAAAAAAGGTTCTAAAACTTACAAGAGGCTATTACGGTGCACGTAAGAATGTGTGGACGGTAGCCAAAAACACGTGGGAAAAGGGTTTAACCTATGCCTACCGTGACAGGAAAACCAAAAAACGTAACTTCCGCGCATTGTGGATTCAGCGTATTAATGCAGCTGCCCGTGAAAACGGAACAACTTATTCTCGCCTTATGGGTGCATTGCATAAAAATGAAATTGATATCAACCGTAAGGTTCTTGCCGATTTGGCAATGAATCATCCCGAAGCTTTTAAAGCAATCGTTGATAAAGTAAAATAGTTTCACTGCTCAAGCAGTATAACAGATAAATTAAAAAGGAAAATCTTAGCGGGTTTTCCTTTTTTGCTATCTTTGTATTTAACAAAATGTTTATCCATAATTATTTACAGCAAATTAAATACAACTTACATGATTTCTAATAAGATTTTTATAAACCAAATGACTGTAATAGTATCGATAATATTATCCGCCGTAATTCTAAACGGATGTACTAATTCTGCAACTTTGACTTACTCCAACCCTCTTCCGGTTGCCTTTGGTGATCCATTTATTCTTCCAGCATCGGATGGTAAATATTATATGTATGGCACTGGAGGAGTAAAGAAAGGTTTTGCAGCATATAGCTCAGACAATTTAGTAGATTGGCACTTTGAGGGTGAAGTGTATTCCGGAAATCAACCAAACACTTGGACCGAAAAGAACTATTGGGCACCCGAAGTGTATGAAGTAGATGACAAGTATTATATGTTTTTTAGTGCAGACTGGAAAGTGAATCCCACAAATGAATTGGAGAATTTCCTCATTGGTGTGGCAGTTTCAGATAGTCCAACCGGTCCTTTTATAGATATGTCTGATGAACCGTTATTCAATCCCGGTTATCCTATTATTGATGCCAATATTCTACAGCATGGGGGTAAAACATATCTCTATTACTCACGTGTGTGTTATAAGAACCCTGTTGAGAGCGAAATTGCCGATTGGGCAAGAGAGCAAAATATGTTTGATGAGATTGAAGAAAGCTGGGTTTATGGTGTTGAGCTATCTAATGATTTTACTACTGTAATAGGTGAACCGGTGTTGTTGTTGCAACCTCCTCAAACTATGAGCGACCCTCAAACAGAATGGGAGAGTCGTTCTGTGACATCAGGTGAAGTAAATCGTCGCTGGACCGAAGGTTCTTTTGCTTTTGAGCATGATGGCAAAATTTATATGATGTACTCTGCTAATTATTTTGGAGGAGAGCATTATGCCGTAGGATACGCCACTTCAGATAACCCTCTTGGACCATTCGTGAAAGCTTCTAATAACCCTGTTCTTGAAAAGAATACAGCAGAAGGCGGTGATGTGACGGGTACCGGTCATAATATGGTTTTCAGGTCTCGCGATGGTGAAAAACTTTATTGTGTTTATCATGGTCGTACACAAAAGACGGGAGATGATAGGGTAGTCTTTATTGATGAATTAATGATTGATGAGAATGGTGTACT
>CAZYGE010000014.1:0-14222 GCA_964647535.1 uncultured Proteiniphilum sp. | reverse complement strand
GAACTTGCTGCAGAGTATGGTGAAGATATATATGTCTTTAAAATAGATGTTGACAAAGAACCTGAATTAGCTCAAGTGTTTGGAGCTAGAAGCATTCCCATGTTCTTGTTTATTCCAATGGATGAAGAGCCTCAGCTGGGTGTAGGTGCTTTACCTAAAAAATCTTTTAGAGAGGTTATCGATACTTTTTTATTGAAATAAGATAGGCTCAATCATCTACCCTTTGGTAATTCTAACATACCTATGATTACAAGTCCGCAGAATCCTTCAATAAAAAATATTGTAAAGCTTTATAAGAGCAGCAGGGAAAGAAAAGAGCAACATCTTTTTATCATAGAAGGTGCCAGAGAGCTTTCGCTTGCTTTGGAAAGTAGCTATACTATTGATTCAGTTTATATTTGCAGGGAGAAGTTTAATAAAACAAGATATCCCGATGTGCTATCTTCAATCTCTGAAAGTACTGTATTTGAAATATCACCTTCTGTTTTTGAGAAAATTGCATACCGTGAGGGTTCCGATGGTATAGTTGCATTGGCTAAACCAAAACCACACAATTTAAACGATCTTAAATTTTCAAAGAATCCTTTTTTTATTATTCTCGAATCGGTAGAGAAGCCCGGCAACTTAGGTGCTGTCTTACGTACAGCCGATGCTGCAGCAGTGGATGCGGTGATTGTTTGTGACTCCCAAACCGATTTATATAACCCCAATGTAATCCGTTCGGGGGTGGGTGGTTTATTTACAGTTCAAACTGCTATTTGTAGGTCTGAAGATGCACTTGAGTGGTTACATATAAATAACATCAATATTTATGCAGCTGAATTAAATGGTTCTCAGCCATATAATATGGTTGATTACACTAAACCATCTGCAATTGTTATGGGGACAGAGGCAGAAGGATTGACAGATTTCTGGAAAAATAACTCAGCACATAGAATCAAGATTCCCATGAAAGGGAAGATTGACTCTCTTAACGTATCTGTGTCTACTGCCGTTATCACTTTTGAAGCTATGAGGCAGAGAGGGTAGATATTCGCATTTTACTGCATCTCAGTCTCAAACCCCCAAGTTTTTCCTTTCTCTATTGCAGGAACACCGCGTGTCATCCACACAGGTGCGGGTTCGCCTTTAAGATAATGATCAAAGAATTGCTGAAGCCTTACAGAGAGGTCTTTTGTGTTGCGGCGTTGCATCAAATTGTGCGCTTCATTGTTATACTGTAGCATCCATACAGGTTTCCCGAGACGTCGCATAGACATAAACAGTTCAATCCCTTGGTACCAGGGCACAGCACCATCATTATCGTTATGCATTATCAATAATGGTGTTTCTATATTTTCAACAAAGAACAGAGGAGAGCTCTTTATATAAAGGTGAAGTGAATCTTTCATTGTGGCTCCAATTCTGGACTGTGTTTGTTCATACTGATATTGTCTGCTTCTGCCCGACTCCCATCTGACACCACCATATGCACTTGTCATATT
Source organism: uncultured Proteiniphilum sp. (assembly GCA_964647535.1). GTDB lineage: Bacteria > Bacteroidota > Bacteroidia > Bacteroidales > Dysgonomonadaceae > Proteiniphilum. Next base: position 12,738 of record CAZYGE010000014.1, on the reverse strand, counting down.
TGATACGGGCGCACCCGCTCCGGCAGCTTTAAACATATTGGTTTGTGTTACTATATATGCCACTTGATAACCTCCCCAGCTCTGACCCTGAATGGCCATATTGTCAGAATCTACCCAATCAAACTTTGCGAGTTTCTCAGCTCCCGAGACCACCGCATTATAAGCATCCATTCCCGGTTGCCCAATGGTATAATCAATATCAGGAGTAAAAACAATATATCCTCTGCTCACAAAGAATGGAATGTTTATAGTAGATCTACTTGGTGCAGGGGTAAAATAATTATAGAGGTTATCAGAATGCTTTTCGTAGAAATAAATCATAACGGGATACTTTTTCGAAGGATCAAAATCCTCAGGTTTGTATAGAATCCCTTGTAAAGGAACATCGGCATAAGATGTCCATGAAAAAAGTTCTGCGCTACCCCAGTTATAATTTTTCATTTGTGGGTTTATATCAGTTAGCTTGTTATATGATTTCCACAAGTTGCCAGTTATATAAAGATCGGGAGAGGTATTGAAATTACTTAATTGAAAAAGAACTAGATCGGAATCTTTGGCCTTTTGAAAGAATCTGAAGTTATATTGATCCATTACTCTTTTCTGTAGAGGATTACGTCCCGACTGGTTGAGTGTATAATAACCGTTTTCTTTATTCACATTATCAAATGCTGAAAGCAGTAATTGTTCTTTGGGTTCAATATATCTTTTTTCTCTATCTGTATTTACATATCTGAATGTAATTGAGTCTGTACGTCCCATTCTAAGAGTGATATTCACTGCTTCTTTATCCGCATCGGGAAACACTTTCCAGATATCAAACATATCATTTATAAGAATGAAATCATCATTTTCGCCCCATGTAGCAATACCGTAAGAACCCGGCACACGTGGGACATCATTTCTCTCATTCCAGAAGTTTATATCAATCCCTTCAGTTATATTATTAATTGAATTTGTTGTGTTATTGTATGTAAACCAATCTCTTTCGTCTGCATCCCACCAGTAAGTATAATTACCCTGCGGAGATAGGGAAGGTCGTCCATTTAAGGGTTTACCAACATCTTTGACAGACATATCTTTCAAATCCATAACCTTAACATCATATTTAGATGAAAGATCCCACTGACTTTCTAATTGATAAGGTAGATTTGACCAGAGGAGAGCATAACGCCCGTTGCCCTCATCCGAAACCGAAGCAAACGGCATCTCTTCAGAGGCAATCGGATGAAATGTGTTGATTTGGTCAGGATAAATTATGCCGGTGTAGGTTCGGTTTTGTTCTCTTCTTAACTCGGTCAACTGTTGGGGTTGTATTAAAGGATCCTGCCAATGCCAAATGTCAAGTCTAGCCATTTCAAAGTCTACTATTGTGGTGTCTTCCGGTTCTTTTTTTGGTGCTGCACCCACCAGTATCCTTTTACCATTTTTGCTAAATGAGGGTGATGAGTGCTCATTGAATATCCAATTGTCTGGTAACCCTTGTGCCTGATGGTTTGCTATGATAATTGCTGAATCTGCACCTGAAGTATAATATCGTAAATCATATACCTTTTGCTCTATCTTTGAAGTATCGGCTGTAGAAAGATATACCAGTTGTTGCCCCTCTTCATCAAACTGAAGTGATTTATACTCCTGTGATTCATTTGATATAGTTACTAAATCATTTTTATTGAGGTCTTTGAATAAGACTCTTGGAGAAACGGTTGAGTCTTTCTTCTCAGGCTCAATTATAACTGCAAAAGACTGACCGTATTTGTTGAAAATATGCTGTTTGGCATTTTTAAAACTGTCTTCTTGTTGTGTAAATAAATTATGTAATATGAGTATTTCTTTTTGTTTGCTATTCTTTTTCTCAGTAGTATCTTTAGGGGTATCGATGGTGTAAGCTATATGCGAACTCAATTCATCAGCTGTTCTGTATGATTTTATTCCGGGTATTTTATAAGATTCAAAAGATTGGTTATCAATAATAAGTAAGGAGTCTTGGGGTGTATCCTCTTTCTTTTTCTTATCGATTCGGGCTTGTCTTCGTTCCGAAAAGGGCGCTTTAAGCAAACCCACAGTCCATCTGCCATCAGATGAAAGTTTGTAGCTCCTCACTCTGTCAATTGTTAAACTGGCACCTTGCTTAAAGTTCCGACCATCAATTTTTTGAATGAATAGCGCTGTATCTCCCTCCTGAGGGGAAATTAGAGTTGCAACAACTTTACCATTGTCACTTACAGTAACCCCAGAAAGACTTTTCCACTCGTCATAAACAGTATGATCAAGCGATTTTTTTTGAGAATAAAGAGAACCGAAGACTAAAAGCAACAAAAGTGAGAGAAAGAAAGACTTATACATAATTCAATATATTGTTTAATCTACAAAAATACATATTTTTTTAAGATACCACCCCCGCAAGTCCGTAATTTAAAATAGGAGTTTTAAGTTTGGATTCACATATTGAAAGCAGTAAAATGTTTTTCATAATAAATCAAGTTATTATATCGCGGCAAAATCATTATAAGATGAAATTAACAACCCTACAACTTCAGAATAGTTTTCTCTCCCTGAGCTCACCCTGTTTCCTTTTAGATAAGCATCGTAAGCTTTGCTTTGAGCATTTGAAAGAGTTTTGTTTCTTTCAGATAGCCAGTGTTCGCTGTTGCGTCTGAGGTCGGCAATTATTTCAGGGCGTACGGTGTTAGCAAGCTCCTCATAGTCTTCTGGTAGTAAGGAGCGCACATCGTTTAATAAGTGGCTTATTGTGGAAACATAAGCACTATACCTTATTCTTTCATCACTACTGTTGATGCAAACTAAAAATGCATACAAATTAGCTTCCGATTCTTGTGCAATACCAAACTGATGTGCCATTTCGTGAGCCAATGTAAAAGGGTATGTGAAATTAAGACTATGGTTATTCACATGCACTTCATTAAAAAAAGGTCCAAAGTAACCCGAAATGCTCATTTTAGTAAACATAGATTCAAAAATCATTCTCTTCACTTTCCTGTTTCCATTAGGATAATCAATCTTTAAAGGTTCGCTTATTTGTTTGTAACTTTTCTCAACCTCTGTTCTTACACCATCTTTTACAATTACATCAAAATCAACGTACGAATCATTGGCATCAGCTATAAAACGAATAGTAAAATCTTTTAAATTCTCAGCATTAAAGGTAGTCTCTTCAAAATTGGTTCTGCTATAAAAATCTTCTCTAAAATATGAAATTCCCCAACCAAAATAGAACCACGCAACTAGAAGAGTAACTAAGCTTATGAAGGAATATATAAACTCTCTGAATCCATTTCGTTTAATGATAACAAACAATATCAGCTTAAAAAGATAAAGTGCAATTATAACTATAAAAATATCGTAAAGAGAAAATGGGAATATCCCCGAAACAGAAGAAAGTACTAAAGCTATAAAAGGATAAATTTTACTCATGTACCACTCAGAAAGAGCTGCGTTACGACTAAATAATATAATAATTGCAAACACAATTACGGCAAATATTATCAAACCCCATCTGTTTTGTTTTGTCTGTTTCATCTTTTAATGTATATATAACTAAACAAGTAGTTAAAATATTTGTTCTTATAATCACAAGACATTGGAACAATAGTGAAGCAACAATTATAATAGCATTATATGCTATTATTAAAAAGCATAATTAATAAAAAGTACAATCAATCAAAACAGTTAATTTAAAGCATACGAATTTTAAAGCATAATAAGTTTAAAAAATATGAGAACACACAAATTGTTTTTTCTATTTACGGTTGTATCGCTAATATTTATTACGATAACAAGTTGTGGTACAAAAGAGGGCGAAGAGAATTATCTAAAGTTTAAGAAATTGAGAGACACACAAGAATACTTTGCCTATAAATCAGATAGTAGCATCCTCGTTAGTGGTCATAGAGGAGGACGAGAGCTTGGTTATCCCGAAAATAGTATCGAAGGGTTTCAACAGGTGTTAAACCATATGCCTGCATTTTTTGAAGTAGACCCAAGGCTAACTAAAGATAGTGTAATTGTGCTCATGCATGATGCATCTTTAGATAGAACAACAAATGCCCTCGGTAACTTATCAGATTATACATGGGATGAATTGCAAGCTTACAGACTAAAAGATCATGAAGGTAATATAACCGCCTCAATGATTCCTAGACTAAAAGATGTATTTGATTGGGTAGATGGCAAGACGGTTGTGAATCTTGACAAAAAAGATGTACCTCTTCAAATGATTGCCGACCTAATTAAAAAAGAAAAAGCAGAGAAATATGTTATGCTCACGGTTCATACAGGTGCGCAAGCAAGGTTCTATCATGATAGACTACCCGGAGTTATGCTTTCGGTTTTTGCTCGAAATGATGCTGAATACGAAGACATCGCAATATCGGGCGTTCCTTGGGAAAACATGATAGCATATGTAGGACAAAGAATTGACGATTCCAATAAGCATATTGTAGAAAAACTGCATGCAAAAGGAGTTAGGTGTATGGTTTCTTTCGCACCAACTCACGATAAGTTAAATAGCACCGAGCAGCGCATGTCTGCATATATTAAAGAGGTCGAAAACTCTGCTTACAGACCAGATATTATAGAGTCGGACTATCCAATAGATGTATGGAACATTTATGGAGATAAAACAACAACAGAATTAGATCAGTAAAAGAATAGGATTTCATTAATTAAACTCCCCACATAGATTAGTAAACAAAGGGTAGAAGTTAAAAACAACAAATAAATTGCATTACATTAATGAATCGTATATATTTGCAGCAGAATAAAAGTGAAACTATGAATTTACTTACAAATAGATATTGGTGGCGCAACTTACAACTCACAAAGTCGTAAGGAAAAGCAGCTGTATCTTATTATAAGTAAATCTATAGAATAAAATATAATAAAAGCCTGTCGCAATCCTGCGACGGGCTTTTTAAATTTAAAGACGTTTAATAATACATCAATATGCAAAAATATTCAGTAGACGAAAGAGGATACTACGGAGAGTTTGGCGGAGCTTACATTCCTGAAATCCTGCACAAATGCATAACAGATCTCGAGGAGGCATATCTGGGAATAATAAAAAGCGAAAAGTTTCAGAAAGATTTTGACCAACTTCTTCGCGATTATGTTGGCAGACCATCCCCTCTGTATCACTCAAAACAGCTGTCAGAACGATATGGAGCTAAGATATATCTAAAAAGAGAAGATCTTAATCATACCGGAGCACACAAGATAAACAATACAATAGGTCAGATATTAATTGCACGCGAAATGGGCAAAACCCGTATTATTGCAGAAACAGGAGCGGGGCAGCATGGAGTTGCAACAGCAACGGTATGTGCCCTTATGCAAATGCCCTGCACCGTCTACATGGGGCAAACCGATGTTGAACGACAACTGGTGAATGTAAAAAAAATGGAGATGCTTGGAGCCACAGTCGTACCTGTAACCTCAGGAAGCATGACACTCAAGGATGCAACTAACGATGCCATTCGAGACTGGTGCAGCAATCCTAAAGACACACACTACATAATTGGCTCAACTATAGGACCACATCCATATCCCGATATTGTAGCGAGGCTACAATCCGTTATTAGTAAAGAGATCAAGTTACAACTCACCGAAAAAGAGGGTAGAGACTACCCCGATTACCTTCTTGCATGTGTTGGCGGAGGTAGCAATGCAGCCGGCACTATCTATGAATATCTCCATAATGATAAAGTAAAAATAATATTAGCCGAAGCAGGCGGAAAAGGTATAGATAGTGGAGAATCTGCTGCCACAATCCACCTAGGTAGAGCGGGAATCCTTCATGGTTGCAAAACATTGCTCATGCAAAATGAAGATGGTCAAATAACTGAACCTCACTCAATATCCGCAGGACTTGATTATCCCGGAATCGGACCAATTCACGCAAACCTTGCTGTTGCAAATCGAGCAACAGTATTTGCAATAGAAGATGATGAGGCTCTTCAGTCAGCATTCGAACTAACAAGAAATGAGGGCATTATACCTGCTCTTGAATCTGCTCACGCACTTGCAGTTTTAGAAAAAGTAACCTTCAAGACTGATGATATAGTTGTTCTAACTTTATCGGGGAGAGGTGATAAGGACCTGGAAACATATTTCAAATATGAAGATAAATTCTCACATTAAAACAAGACTTATGCAATACAAATTTCAAACAAACAGCAGGAAAATAATGGGAGACCTTCACACCCCGGTAAGCATATACCTAAAAGTGAGAGACACTTTCCCTCAATCGGCACTACTCGAAAGCTCCGATTTCCATGCAAAAGATGACAGCATCTCATACCTTGCTTTAAAACCCATTGCCAGAGTAGAGGTAAACCGAGGTGTTAGTAGAATGGTTTTCTCCGATGAATCGGAAGAAACAAAACAATTATCAAAAGACTTCTCAATCTCAGATGCCCTAAATAGCTTCATCAGTAAGTTTGATGTTACAGGTGACGAAGAAAATAACGTTGGTTTGTTTGGATACACCACTTTTAACTGTGTAAAGTATACTGAAAATATCAAAATCAAAGAAAGTAAAGAGGATCGTAACGATGCCCCCGATTTACTTTATATACTTTACAAATACGTTCTAATATTCAACCATTTCACAGATGAGATAACACTTATAGAGCTACAAGATGAGAATGAATTTAGCAATCTCGATAAAATAGAGTCGCTCATAAACCAACGCAACTTTGCCAACTACAACTTCTTCACCGAAGCTGAAGAATACAGCACAATCACAGACCAAGAATACAAACAATATGTAAAAACCGGGGTAGAACATTGCAAAAAAGGCAACCTGTTTCAGATTGTACTATCACGCAGGTTCGTACAACCTTTCTCGGGCGATGACTTTAAAGTATATAGAGCCCTTCGTTCTATAAACCCATCACCCTATCTTTTCTATTTCGATTTCGGCGGATACCGTATATTTGGCTCATCTCCCGAAACACATTGCAAGATAACCGGTAACCGCATAAGTATAGACCCTATTGCAGGCACAACAAAGCGCACAGGCAACTATCAGAAAGATATGGAAGCCGTAGACTTCCTGCTCAACGACCCAAAAGAAGATGCAGAACATGTGATGCTTGTAGATCTGGCAAGAAATGATTTAAGCAGAAATGCACATGATGTGGAGGTAGAGTTTTTCAAAGAACCACAATTCTACTCTCACGTAATACATCTTGTATCAAGAGTAAGCGGAAATTTAAACTTTTCAGTAGACCCCATAAATGCTTTCTTTGACACCTTTCCTGCGGGAACATTATCGGGTGCACCAAAAGTGAAAGCCATGCAGCTAATATCAGAAATAGAATCTCACAACAGAGGCGCATATGGTGGTTGTATAGGCTACATAGGTCTCAACGGAGACATTAATCAAGCTATAACTATACGCACCTTCGTGAGCCGCAACAATGAGCTGTGGTATCAGGCAGGAGCAGGAGTTGTATCTCAAAGTAAAGCCGAGTATGAGCTAAACGAAGTAAACAGCAAGCTCAGTGCCCTCCATTTAGCAATAGACAAAGCCAAAAAACTTCATAACTCATAATCTGATGAAATCAATAAAAATACTCCTCTTCGATAACTATGACTCATTTACATACAATCTGGTTCACGCAATTAAATCCATTGGATATAAAGATGTAGATGTATATAGGAACGATAAAATAGAACTCTCACAGGTAGAGCAATATGATAAAATCATACTCTCTCCCGGACCCGGTTTGCCCTCCGAGTCAGGGCTCATGATGCAACTCATAAAAGAGTATGCCGGCAAGAAGAGCATATTAGGTGTATGTTTGGGACATCAAGCAATTGCCGAAGCATACGGCGCAAAGCTTGAAAATATTCCAAAAGTTTTTCATGGAGTACAAACAGCCATCAAAATTGTAGGTGAAGATTACATTCTCAAAGGGTTACCCAAAGAAATACTTGCAGGTAGATACCACTCATGGATAGTATCAAAAGATGAATTTCCTACCGAACTTGAGATCACGGCAGAAGATGAAGCAGGCTATATAATGGCTTTAAAACACAAAGATCTAGACCTCCATGGGGTTCAATTTCACCCCGAATCAATACTAACTCCCGAAGGAGTACAAATAATTCAAAATTTCTTACAGTAAAATGATAATATAAAATGAAGGATATACTCTATAAACTATTTGACTACCAGTATCTCACGCGAGATGAAGCAAAGCAGGTGCTTGTAGAAATAGTTGAAAGCGACGTTCCCGAAACGCAAATAGCATCGCTCATTACATCTTTTCTCATGAGAAGTATATCGGTTGATGAAATACTAGGATTCAGAGACGCCCTGTTAGAGATGCGTGTAGAAGTAGACCTATCAGACTATTCACCACTTGATATAGTAGGCACTGGTGGAGATGGTAAAAATACATTCAACATCTCCACAACTTCATGCTTTGTTGTAGCAGGAGCCGGCTACAACGTGGTTAAACATGGCAACTATGGAGCCACCTCCATCAGCGGCGCAAGTAATGTAATTGAGCAACAGGGTGTGAAGTTCAGAGCTGATAACGAGATATTTCGTAAAAGCCTAGACGCTTGTCACATAGCATACCTCCATGCCCCCCTTTTTAGTCCGGCTTTAAAAGCAGTGGCGCCCGTTAGAAAAAGCCTTGGCGTTCGCAACTTCTTTAACGTGCTCGGACCGTTGGTAAACCCCGTTCAACCCGAATATCAAATGTTGGGAGTATACGATCTTGCAATGGCACGATTATACAGCTATATTTATCAAGCAGATAACAAAAAATTCTCCATCGTGCACAGCATGGATGGGTATGACGAAATCTCACTCACCAGCCAATTTAAAATAGCATCCAACAACGGAGAATACCTTTACATGCCCGAAGATTTAGGCTTCAAAAGAATTCAACAGCAAGAATTATATGGCGGAGACTCCGTAGAAGATGCTGCTACCATATTTCGAAATGTATTAAGCGCAAAAGGCACCGAAGCTCAAATGAACGTAGTGTTAATCAATGCCGCCCTTGGCATACAAACCATTGAACAGCAAAAAACCATTGAAGAGTGCCTAGAAATTGCCCGCGAATCTCTATACAGTAAAAAGGCATTGAAGGTGTTAAATAAGTTCGTAGAAATAAACAGTTGAAATTATGAAAGATATACTAAGCGAGATAATTGCCAACAAAAAAATAGAAGTTTCTCTACAAAAAGAGCAACTCCCTTTGGCAAAACTAGAAGAACAGCTTCAAAATAAAACCATCAATGCATACTCACTAAAAGATGCACTACTAAACTCAAAGAGTGGAATTATAGCCGAGTTCAAACGCAAATCTCCCAGTAAAGGGTGGCTTCATGAGCATGCCAATGTTGAAACAGTAACCAAAGAGTATGAAAATGCCGGAGCCTCTGCATTATCAGTACTTACAGACAAAAAGTACTTCGGAGGAACCCTCACAGACCTTGCTCACGCTGTACAAAACGTGCAAATTCCTGTTATGAGAAAAGAATTCATTGTAGATGAATACCAGATATACCATGCAAAACTTATAGGAGCAAGCGCAATACTACTTATAGCGGCAGCAATAACAAAAGAAGAGTCTTTGCGCTTCACAAAACTGGCAGACCAACTTCAACTTGATGTTCTACTGGAGCTTCACGATGAAAGCGAAACCGACTATATAACCCCTCTAAACACTCTGATTGGGGTAAATAATCGCAATCTAGGCAGTTTTGTAACAGATATAAATAAATCCTTCAGAATGACTCAGCTTCTACCAAAAGAAGCTATTTGGGTATCAGAAAGCGGCATTTCCGATGCAAACCTTGTGAGAGAGCTTAGAGATGCCGGCTACAAAGGCTTTTTAATTGGTGAGTACTTCATGAAATCGGGCAACCCAGAGGAAAATCTTAGAAGATTTATTCAACAGATTGTATCTTAGAGGTGTTGTAATTACTCAAAGTTTATAAAACACAAATGATATGATTATAAAAGTATGCGGAATGCGCGATGCGGAAAACATCAAACAACTAGATCAGCTAGATATAGATTGGATGGGGTTTATATTCCACAAAGACTCACCACGTGATATCGGCCGAAAAATAAGTTATCTTCCTCAAAAGATAAAAAGAATTGGCGTATTTGTGAATCAAAACCCCCAAGTTATACGCGATAGAGCAGACCAAAACGAACTGCATGCAATTCAACTGCACGGAAGTGAGCCCCCTTGGTACTGCATTCATCTGCAACAAGAGGGATTCAAAGTGATTAAATCTTTCGGCATAGACCCCGATGGGTTCATCCCCAATGCCCAACTACATGCTTATGAGGGCAAATGCGATTACTTTCTATTCGATACCAAAACCGAGCAACATGGCGGCTCCGGTAAAAAATTCAACTGGAAAAGAATAGCAGAATATGAAGGAGAAACACCGTTTATATTAAGCGGAGGCATCACTCCGGCGGATGTAGACGAAATTAAAACAATTGATCATCCCAAATTTGCAGGTATAGATATAAACAGCGGTTTCGAGACTGAGCCTGCAATGAAAGACGTTGAAAAAATAAAAGATTTTATAAAACAATTTAGGTAATAATATCGTCATTATCTAAATAATAATTTAAATAATATTTAGATAATGGCTCGAGTAAATCTCAGAAATAACTAAAAATGAATAGGATAGATCAACTCTTTGAAAAGAAAAAAGAAAACATATTGTCGGTATACTTTACTGCCGGATATCCCAATCCGGACGACACACTGAAAGTAATCAACACATTAGAAAAACATGGAGTAGAATTACTTGAAATAGGGGTGCCCTTTAGCGATCCCATGGCCGACGGACCGGTCGTTCAATCGTCCGGAAACGAATCGTTGCGCAACGGTATGAGCGTTAAAAAACTCTTTGCTCAACTCAAAGATGTACGTACAAAAGCATCCATCCCTTTAGTCCTTATGGGCTACTTAAACCCTATCATGCAGTATGGATTCGAAAACTATTGCCAACAAGCAGCCCAATGTGGTATCGACGGTTTTATTATCCCCGACCTCCCTTTTGCAGAATACATAGAATCCTACAAATCCACTGCAGAAAAATATGGTATACATATGATAATGCTCATCACCCCCGAAACATCCGATGAGAGAATAAGGTTGATAGATGACAATACATCAGGATTCATCTATATGGTTTCTTCGGCTTCTGTAACCGGAGCAAAGAAAGCATTCAGCGATGAAAACCTTGCCTATTTTCGAAGAGTAAATGAGATGAAACTCAAAAACCCACGACTCATCGGTTTCGGTATATCCAACAAAGAAACTTTTGATGCTGCATGCAAAGAATCGTCAGGCGCAATAATTGGAAGTAAATTTATAACACTGCTTAATAGCGAACCGACTATAGAGGCGGCTGCAGAAAAACTGATTGAGGCAATTAGTTAGAATGATTTATAATTATTCTAACTGCAGTAATGTTAAAAGAAAAAATCACTGCCCGAGAGAATATCGGAGCAGTGATTGGTATTTTGGAGCATCAATATTCTTTATTTCTTAACCTCAATAGTCCTTCTCTCCTTGCTGCTTTGGAAAGCAAGCTCAATAATTTTCATAACATTGCGTGCCTCTTCAGCTTTAACAGCAATCTCAGCCTTGCCGTTTATGGCATCACGTAGATTAATAAAATATTCCTTATAATCTCCCGGCTCGCTTTCAACCCTACCGTTAAACCTAACGCCTTTATATTCAGCATTAATGCTTCCCCATATCTCTTCGGGCTCCTTGCCCCAATCTTTACCAACAGGAATGGCTCCACCATCAATAGTAGCTTCTTGAACATCAAGACCATACTTAACAAAAGAACCGTTGGTGCCATGTAGCATGTATGTGGCACCCGGAATGCGGCAAATCATGCCTGACTTTAAAGTAGCGGTAAAAGTGGGGTAGTGCAGTCTTACATCAAAATGATCATCTGCCTCAGCCCAAGGACGCTGACTTTTAATTTCCGCAGTAACCGCTTCAGGCATACCAAAGAACCATAATGCTTGATCAATTAAATGAGAACCAAGATCGTAAAAAATACCGGAACCGGGTAGTGGCTGCTCACGCCATGCACCATTAGGACGAGGGTCTGTGCGATATCTGTCAAAATGAGTTTCATAATCTACAATTTCTCCCAAAAGACCGCTATCCAAAAGTTTCTTTACGGTTTTTGTATCACTCGTAAACCTCCTGTTGTGATAAACGGTAAGAATCTTACCAGCTTTTTTGGCAATCTCTAATAACTCATCTGCTTCGGCAACATCCACTGTAAACGGTTTCTCAACCACAGCATGTTTTCCTGCGAGCAATGCTTCCTTCGCCCACTTAAAATGATCGGTGTTGGGAGATGTTACAATTACAAGATCGATGTTAGGATCATTAATTATACTTTCTGCATCAGCAACTACCTCTGTATTTGGGTAACGCTCCTTTGCGGCAGCACTTCTCTCTGCATTGGCAGTGCTAATTTTAGATAATGTATAACCCTCTACCACATCAATAAATGGTGCATGAAAAACTCTTCCTGATAATCCGTAGCCTATTACGCCTGTGCGAATATTGGTTGTTGACATAGTTTATATGATTTAATATTATAAATTTTCTGTTTAATCAAAGATAGTAATATTTTGATTATTGTCAAGATTGGTGTGTCGTTGGTGTTTTAAAAGTGTTAGTGTTGCTAGATCAA
>CAZYGE010000013.1:0-40328 GCA_964647535.1 uncultured Proteiniphilum sp. | reverse complement strand
GAGGAATAATACTGGAAAAGAATGGACTTTTACGTGTAATTCATTAAGTTTCCTACACCTCGACTACGGTAAACTCAATGATAAAAGTAGAAGCGATGCCTGCCTCGGCAGCTAATACCGCTTCAATCATCACAAACAATAAATTAAGAAAACAGATAAGCTCAATGAGAGGTTTTATAAATATTATTTTCTATATAGAATTTCTTTTCTTTGGAGGAGGATTTTTATAAAAGTAGTAGGGAAAAATGATTAAATTTGCCGTGCATCAACATCTTTACAAATGAGAACACTATCACATATGATGCAAACGTAAGTAATCAGAGATCAATTAGAACTAGAAAAACATAGGAGACCATAAAATGAATATAAGATATATTGCACTGCATATGGATCATGATTCCGGATATAAAGATCCGTTCAGAGATAATTTTAACTTGGAATCGAGATTTGTGAGTAATTATTTGTCTATTCAGATTAGGAATAGAAACGGATGGAACATTTAATATGATTTCAGTGATACCATCAATTGATATTGCTAATATTTGTAAAATTGTAGGTGAAAAAACACTGAGAGCGAGAGTTTTATGACTGTGATCGATTTAGAGTCAAAAGTAGAATTGACTTACAATACAATGTAGGCCAATCCGTATTTAAAAATTAGATAAATCACCCCTTTAAAACAACCCCAGTTCTTTTCTTTCCATTTATCTTTACCACAATAGGGTTTTCAAATTTTACATGACGTATATACTCTGTTTCATAAACTGCAGGTTGTTTATTTAAGTAGTTCTCATCGAACAGACCGTCATTTTCTATAAATGGATATATTGTGAAGTAGCCTACACCAAAGGATGTGAGGTTTTGGAAAAAGTGGGTGCCTTGGCTTGCCTCTATTCTATAGTTCTCCATGCCCGATTCCACAATTACACGTGCTTGAGAGATATGTGGCCATTTTACAGGTACTCCAAGCCAGGGGTCTGAAGAACCCCATCGTCCCGGACCTACTAGTATATAGTTTGTACCATTTTCTATAAACTTTTTATTGAGGTTTTCGATCTCACGAGCAATTAGAGGATTTTTAGAGGCATTGAAGTTTTCGCTTTTGACATAGATTATATCAAAAACATCTTCCGAAATGCCATTGCCGAGTGCGTTTTTAGAAAATAGGATAGCATCGTCCATATTTATTGCTTCTAAGTCTTCATGCATCACTTCTCTACTATCAACAATGGGTCTAATTTGCAGCACATAAAATGTTGCATTTTGTTGATCTTTAATATCTACGGCAAACTCAATTTCTACAGGTCTGCCCATCTCCTTTTGACCTGCTCTAAGGAGTTTAACAAATACTTCTGCCAGAGGGAACATGTCATGCTGCAAAATATTGGCAAATGACACTATTTTTCTACCTCCTTCGTAGTAGCCATCTCTAATAACCTGATCTTGTGGGTCGTATGTTGAAACTACAAACCTCAATGGTCCTTTATCGTCGGCTGCTTTCAATCGCACTTTCGCAAGGTTGAAACTATCATCTACTGTAAAATCTTTAGAAACGGAGTCGAGGTCTAATGCGTAAAACTGTGTTTGGGTATCACGCAAGGCCAAATCTAGAGTACTTAGTTGAAGGATATTCTTTGTGTGCATTGGAGAAAATCGCAAACCTGTATTTCCATCTACAATGTATTTACCCAATCCAAATGCCATGTTTACAATTCCGTCTTCTGTTTTTTCGTTGCCTATAGGGTAATAGTTTATAGATCTTGCAACTCCTGAGATGGCAGGGTAGTACAGACTGTTATATTGAGATCCTACAACTTCTTGAAGAACGATTGCCATCTTTTCTTGGTCAATAAGATTTTGCGTTGCAGCCATATAGGCTTTACTGTCACGATAAAACACCGAGGCATAAACGGCTTTTACAGCATCGCTTAGCAGTCTCACCATTACATATTTGTCATTTACGTATGGTATCATGTATGTTGAGTATATTCCTGCAAATGGTTGATACTGCGAATCTTCGAGCAAGCTTGATGAGCGTATTGCAATTGGCGCTTCAATGGCTTCTAGGAACACCATAAAGTCACTCACCAAACGTTTTGGCAGTTTTGCGGCAAGAAATTGTTTGAGTATATCTTCGTCAGATCTGTCTGCAAGTGCAGGTTCATAGAGGCTGTTTGCATCCATAAACTCATCGAATATATCCGTGCACAATACTACGGTTTTGGGGGTGGTAACCGGAAAGTTGTTGTGATTATTTAGCTCTAGGTGTGTTTTTACCATGTAACCAATGAATGCAAGTCCTCTTCCTTTTCCTCCTAGAGAGCCTTCGCCAATGCGGGCAAAGTTGGAGTATTGGTCAAATCTGTCTTTCTCAAACACTGCTACTACACCGGTGTTCTTCATTCTCCGGTACTGAACTATTGTAGCATAAATTAGCTCTCGTGCATCACTCATGCTGGCATACTCCCAGGCATCTATTTTTTTTAGCATCTCGGCAACCGGAAACATTGCACGTGAGTAAAAGAATCTTGAGAAGTGATTGTGAGAAAGGTGATAATACAGAGCGTCATCCGGAACGTTGCGGATATTCATCTGTAACTCCTTGAGGTTTCTTATTCTGAAAATTTCACCTCCGGTTTTTGGGTCAGTTATAATAAAATCACCGAAACCCAGATTATCTCTTATTCCTTTTTTTAAATCTTGAGGGAATGTTTTGGAGTTTTTATCTATAAATATATCCTTAAGTTCGTCAACATGTTTGTTATTGGTTGTTTCGGATGATGTAAAGATAAAAGGCATATCGGGATCATTTGATCTTATCCATTCTCCCAGCTTTTTTCCTGCAAGTTTATCTTTTTTATCTTCACGGTTAAAACTCATATCGCAAATAACACCGAGCATGTTATCGCCATATTTTTCATAATATGACACTGCTTCTTCGTAATTTCTTGCAAGTAGTATTTTGGGTCTTCCTCTCATTCGCAGCATTCGCAAATGATCGTTGAGTGCTTCTTTTGAAAATTCTTTGGACTCAAATAAAACAAATTTATATAGAAGTGATAGTGCCGATGAGTAAAAACGAACAGAGTCTTCAACCAACATTATTGTTTGAACTCCTACTGTTTTGACATCATGGTCGACGTTCATTCTATCTTCAATTAGTTTTATAATTGCCAGGAGCAAATCGGTATCGCCAAGCCAACTAAACACATAGTCTATGCCACTTAGGTCTTCTTTGCTCAACGATTTTGTAACGGCTTTTGAGAAAGGAGTAAGCAGCACAACCGGTATATTGGGATAAAGATTTTTCACTTCGTTTGCCAAGACAAAGGTGTTGCTGTTGTCCATGTTGGGCATACAAATAATTAGTTCGAAATGGCTCTGTTTTAGCTCCGCCAGTGCTTCTTTATTGCTGCTGACTTGTGTAAATCTAGGAGGATATCTGAGGTTGAGAGAGGTGTATTCATTGAATATTTGTTCGTCCACGCGACCGTCGTCTTCAAGTATAAACATATCGTATCTCGAAGCTACCATTAGGATATTATATATCCGCTTATTCATGAGCTTCACAAAGGGTGTGTCTCTGAACCTAAGCTGGCTGATATCGTGGGCTTTAATTACGGAGTTGGAGGTTTTTAGTTTCATCTTCTAATTTTGTAATTGCCTGACGCTGTTGGAATGCAAACTTAAGAAAATTTGTTGTATATTTGTTCGTTATTCTTTAAGGTAAATGCATTAACAGTATGAAGAAATCAAAATCACTCATCATAATTTTAGAGCTTCTTTTCGTTGTATCAATTATGTTTTTTATTCTTTCGTCGGGCAATGAAGTTGAAAAAGTAGAATCTGAAAGACCATATGTTTTATCAATGACTGCGTCGGTAGAGATTCCGGAGAGTATGACTTTTGCCGGTGAAGAGATTGTATTTGACAGATATGACAGACGTGAGAGATTAGACAGGGAGCTATCGAGTTTTACATATTTTCATTCTACAACTTTGCTTCTTTTTAAACGTGCAAACAGATTATTCCCAATTATTGAGCCTATTCTCAAAAGAGAAGGGCTGCCGGATGATTTTAAATATTTGGCAGTGATAGAAAGCAGCTTAGACTGGAGGGCAGTTTCACCTGCGCGTGCCGCGGGTTTGTGGCAGTTTCTTCAATCTACAGGGACAGAAAACGGCTTGGAGATTAGAACAGATGTTGATGAAAGGTATCATGTTGAGAAATCAACTGTTGCCGCCGCTAGGTATTTAAAAAATGCATATAGAAGATATAATTCATGGAGCGCAGCATCAATGGCTTATAATGGTGGACAGGGAAGAATCACCAGTGAGTTAAGAAATCAGAGAGCAGATGAGGCACTCGATTTGTGGTTGGTGGAAGAAACTACAAGATATTATTATAGGATGCTAGCAATCAAACAAATATTTGAGCAACCACGTAAGTATGGTTTCGTAATTAAACCGGAACATTTGTACAAGCCTATGCAATTCAGAGAAGTTACGGTGACTTCTACGATTCCCGATTTGGTTGCTTTTGCAGAACAAAATAATATAACCTATGCACAGCTTAAAGATTTTAATTCATGGCTGAGAACCACAAAACTGAATAATGCTTCCGGCAAAGCATATACAATTCTTATTCCCACACAGGAGGATCTTTACTACAAGAAAGGGGATAAACCCAGGGTACACAATCCCGTATGGGTTAGTGAATAAACATTATTAGGTTATCATAGTTAATACATAATATGACTTCTGAATCAGAAAAGATAAATGTATACGGTGCTCGTGTACACAATTTAAAAAATATAGATGTTACAATTCCACGTGATTCACTCACTGTTATTACAGGTTTGAGTGGAAGCGGGAAATCATCACTCGCATTTGACACTATTTTTGCCGAAGGACAGAGACGTTACATAGAGACTTTTTCGGCCTATGCACGTGGTTTTCTTGGTAAAATGGAACGTCCGGATGTGGATAAGATTACTGGATTGAGCCCTGTAATTTCCATTGAGCAGAAAACTACAAATAAAAATCCAAGATCTACGGTTGGTACTTCCACAGAGGTGTATGATTTTCTGCGTTTGTTGTTTGCACGCGCCGGAGAAGCATACTCATACCTAACGGGTGAGAAGATGGTGAAATATACCGATGAGCAGATTCTGGAACTAATTCTGGAAAAGTATATTGGTAAAAAGATATATATCCTTGCGCCTGTAGTTAGGAATAGGAAAGGGCATTATAAAGAGCTTTTTGAACAGATACGCAAGAAGGGTTATCTAAATGTGAGGGTTGATGGGGATATTAGAGAAATCCTCCCGGGCATGAAGGTGGACAGATACAAAAATCACAGTATAGAGATATTGATAGATAAGCTGGTTGTATCAAATAAGTTTGCCGATAAACTTAAAGCAAGTGTTAGAACTGCTATGAAGCAAGGGTCGGGATTAATCTTGATTCAGGATGTTGATGCAAACGAAGTGAGGCATTTCAGCCGAAGCTTGATGTGTCCTAGTACAGGGCTTTCATACAGCGAGCCTGCGCCTCATAACTTTTCTTTTAACTCACCGCATGGTGCTTGTCCTCGGTGCAAAGGCATTGGGACTGTGGATCAGGTTGATGTAGAGAAAATAATACCAAATCCGAGTCTGAGCATATCTGCGGGTGGAATTGTACCGCTAGGTAAGGAGAAAAGCAATATGCTTTTTTGGCAGATTACTGCTATTTGTGAGAAGTATGGAGTAACGCTTAAAACACCGATTAACAAGATTCCCGATGAAGCATTGCAGGAGATTCTATATGGCACAAACGAGCGTTTGAAGATAAAGAATGTGTCTTTGGGCAACTCCAATTATATGGTAAACTACGAAGGGGTTACTAAGTACATTGAGATGCAGCAGGAGGAGGATGCCTCTGCAACAGCACAGAAATGGGCAGGACAATTTATAACTACTACTCTTTGCCCTGAATGCAAGGGTCAAAGGTTAAACAAAGAGGCATTGCACTTTAAGTTGAGTGGTAAGAATATTGCAGATCTGGCACAAATGGATATTCAATCTCTTTATGATTGGTTTTTAGAAACAGAAACCCAGGTTAGCGAAAGACAAAGGTTAATAGCCGTTGAGATAAAAAAGGAAATACTTACCAGATTGCAATTTCTTCTGGATGTTGGTTTGGATTATCTTTCTCTGTCGCGTTCTTCGGCCTCACTTTCTGGTGGTGAAAGCCAGAGGATTCGTCTAGCTACTCAAATTGGGTCTCAACTTGTGAATGTATTGTATATATTGGATGAACCAAGCATTGGACTACATCAAAGAGATAATCATCGTCTTATCAATTCACTTAAGAAACTGCGTGATACAGGAAATTCTGTAGTTGTGGTGGAGCACGATAAAGATATGATGCTTGCATCGGATTATATCGTGGATATGGGTCCTTTAGCAGGCAGGAAAGGTGGTGAGGTAGTTTTTGAGGGTTTGCCAAAGGATATGCTAGAACAGAATACTCTCACATCAAATTATCTTAACGGAAAATTGGAAATTGCTATTCCGGAAAAGAGAAGAACAGGTAATGGTAATAAAATTACCATTAAGGGTGCATCGGGTAATAACCTTAAAAATGTTACAGTGGATTTCCCCCTAGGAACATATATCAGCGTTACAGGAGTTTCGGGAAGTGGTAAGTCTACGTTGATCAATGAAACATTGCAACCAATTCTTAGTCAGAAGTTTTATCGTTCATTAAAGGACCCTCTTCCATATGAATCAATTGAAGGTACTGAGCATCTTGATAAGATAGTTAGCGTTGATCAGTCGCCAATTGGTAGAACTCCTCGTTCAAACCCTGCTACATACACAGGTGTGTTTACGGATGTAAGAAATCTTTTTGCAAATATGCCTGAAGCCAAAATCAGAGGTTACAAACCGGGCAGGTTTTCTTTTAATGTGAAGGGTGGCAGGTGCGAAAAGTGTAAAGGAAATGGATACAAGACTATCGAAATGAATTTCTTGCCCGATGTTATGGTGCCTTGTGAAGTTTGTCATGGCAAACGGTACAATAGGGAGACTTTGGAGGTTCGATACAAAGGGAAATCAATTGCAGATGTTCTGGATATGACTATAAACTCGGCAGTTGAATTCTTTGAAAACATACCGGGTATCTTGCATAAGATAAAGGTTTTGCAGGAGGTGGGTCTTGGTTATATTAAGCTTGGCCAATCTTCAACGACTCTTTCGGGAGGTGAAAGTCAGCGTGTAAAACTGGCTACAGAGCTTGCACGCGTTGATACTGGTAATACACTTTATGTTCTCGACGAGCCTACAACAGGTCTTCATTTTGAGGATATCAGAGTTTTGCTTACTGTTTTGAATAAGTTGGTAGATAAAGGAAATACTGTGATTGTTATTGAACATAACCTTGATATAATAAAGTGCGCCGATTATATTATTGACCTTGGTCCCGAAGGAGGCGAAAGAGGAGGCGAGATTTTGGCAACAGGAACTCCGGAAAAGATTATAAAAAGTAAAAGAAGTTATACCGCAAAATTTCTAAGAGATGAATTGAAATGAAGTTATACTGCTATTAACTAGTGTAATAAGAAAATTGAACGTTAAAAAACACAACCCAATGAACATTTGAACTGACCTAGTGTTTACTGTTTGATATAAGCTATTACAAAGTTTTTATAATTTAAGATTTATATTTTATGGCAAGTGTAACATTTAAAGGTAACCCTGTAAATACAGTTGGTGAACTACCATCTAAAGGTACGCCGGCTCCCGATTTTAGTTTAATAAACAGTCAACTTTCTGAAGTGAAGTTATCTGACTACAAAGGAAAAAATGTTATTCTAAACATTTTTCCAAGTCTTGATACCGGAACTTGCGCTGCTTCGGTACGCCAGTTCAACGAGAAAGCAACTGCGTTAGACAATACAGTGGTACTTGGTATATCTGCCGATTTACCTTTTGCTGCAAGTAGGTTCTGCTCTGCAGAGGGTATAGAAAATGTAGTTACTCTTTCCACATTCCGAGATACGGCTTTTGCTAATGATTACGGGCTGCTAATGACCGACGGGCCTTTAAAAGGTCTATTGTCGAGAGCAGTTGTTGTAGTTAATCCGGAAGGGGAAGTAGTATATACGGAGCTGGTTCCTGAGATTGCACATGAACCGGATTATAATTCTGCAATCAACTCGATAGTGTAGTTTGTTTCATGAAGATTGTGTTAACAAGAGAGGTCTGCGAAGTGATTCGCGGACCTTTCGCTTTTAATCTAGCTTTCTTTTTCTTAAATTTGTAATTTAAATTTCAGATTACACATTCACCTTATATATGGCTAAAAGAAGAAGGAAGAGAACTTCCGTATCTAAAAAAAAGAGTACTGCATTATTCAACTCTTTAAAGAGTGAACGTTTGCATTTTATTCTTGGGGTGATTGTGGCCTTTTTTGGCATTTTCATGCTTCTGGCAATCATTTCATTTTTCTTTACAGGCGCTGCGGATCAGAGTAAAGTCCTTAATGCTACTTTTAGTGAGCTTACCAAATCAAAAACACTGATGGTGGACAACTGGACGGGTGCAGGCGGTGCATTTATTGCAGAGAGGCTAGTGAACGATTGGTTCGGAATATTTTCTGCACTTATCCCTATATTCTTTATTTATATTGGTTTGAGACTGATGCGAGTTTCAGACTTCCATTTTCTTAAAGCCCTGTTTATAACTGCATTTGGCTTAATTTGCGGTTCTATTTCTTGTGCTTTTATACTGGATAAGTTATTCCCTAATACTCATGTAAAATGGGGAGGATCACATGGGATTCAGATTGAAAGTGTGCTCGAGAGCAGCGTTGGCTGGCCGGGTGTGGTACTATTAATCCTATTATTCATTATTATAACAGTGGTAACGGTACGGAAAAGCTCCATGCATAAGATTCAGAAGTCTATGGTTGAAAATAAACCTACATTTTATCGACCTGATACCGTTACAGATACTAATCCTGATAGTGAAGCTGAAGCGTACGCGGACAAGAAACCGGGATTTCTAAAAAACTTGGTTTTAAGAGCTAAAAAAAACCTCACTGTTTCAGAATCTGTTAATGAGCTAGATGATAATGAATCTTTTGATAATAAAGAAACATTAGAAACTCTACCGAAAGAGAGACCGGAAATTGTTTCAAAAAAGCCTTTGACTGTTCCTCCTTCGAAGCCGGAGCCAACAACAATAAAAGGTGAGGGAGATGACGATTTTGAAATAATTGTGCCTATTGAAGATGAGAAGGTTGAGTCTTTAAATACTGATCAGAAGAGAGTTATCACTTCTGAAGAATATGATCCTAGAAAGGACTTGTCTTCATACAAGTATCCAACTTTGGATTTACTGAAAGTTTATAATACAGGCAATAGAGAAGTTAATATGATTGAGCAGAATGAGAATAAGAATAAAATTATTCACACTTTGCGCAATTACGGAATTGAGATAACTTCTATAAAAGCTACTGTTGGTCCAACAATTACACTTTATGAGATAGTTCCGCAAGCGGGGGTTAGAATTTCTAAAATAAGAAACCTTGAAGATGATATTGCTTTAAGTCTTTCTGCACTCGGAATTCGTATTATAGCTCCAATGCCAGGCAAAGGAACCGTAGGGATTGAGGTGCCAAACAAAGAGCCTCAGATTGTTTCGATGCATTCTGTATTAGCTTCAAAGCGTTATCAAGAATGCGATTTTGAACTACCTGTAGCATTGGGCAAAACTATAACCAACGAGGTTTTTATTTTCGACCTTACAAAGATGCCTCACTTGCTCGTTGCTGGAGCAACAGGACAGGGTAAGTCTGTTGGGCTCAATGCAGTTATCACTTCTCTACTTTATAAGAGACATCCTGCTGAGATGAAGATGGTTCTTATAGACCCTAAAATGGTGGAATTTAATCTATATTCAACGATTGAACATCACTATCTTGCTAAGCTACCCGATGAGGATAAACCAATTATTACGGATGTATCTAAAGTAACAAAAACATTAAATTCTCTAACACAGGAGATGGATGATAGATATGAGTTACTTATGAAAGCACATGTTAGGAACATAAAAGAGTATAATGGGAAGTTTAAGCAAAGGAAGCTTAATCCGAATAACGGACACAGGTTTATGCCATATATTGTGGTAGTAATAGATGAATTTGGTGATCTTATTATGACTGCAGGCAAGGAGATTGAGATGCCTATTGCAAGAATTGCTCAAAAAGCTCGTGCTGTTGGAATTCATATGATTATTGCAACACAAAGACCTACTACAAATATCATAACGGGTACAATTAAGGCAAACTTCCCTGCTAGAATGGCTTTTAGAGTAACTTCGCAGATTGACTCCCGTACAATTCTAGATATGAGTGGAGCCAATCAGCTAATTGGTAGAGGTGATATGTTGTTTTCGCAAGGTAGTATATTAACACGTATTCAGTGTGCATTTGTTGATACTCCCGAGCTGGATGAAATTACTAAATACATTGCCAAACAAGCGGGATATGATACTGCTTATCCACTCCCTGAGGTTGTCTCCGAGGTGGAATCAGGGCCTGGAGGTGTGGATCTTAACGATAGAGATGTGCTTTTTGAGGAAGCTGCACGATTGATAGTGGTGCACCAGCAAGGTTCTACTTCTCTTATTCAACGTAAGTTCTCAATTGGCTATAATCGTGCCGGCAGACTTATGGATCAGCTTGAGGCTGCAGGGATTGTAGGAGGTACACAAGGCAGCAAGCCACGCGAAGTGTTTATACAAGATGAATATTCCTTAGAGAAATTACTAGATTCATTACGTTGATTATATTAAACTTACACCTATTTTTATTGTCATAGTGTAAAAGCATATAATTATGAAAAAAAGCATATTTATTATTTCGTTATTATTCATTGCCGTTACACTATTTGCACAAGATTCTTCTGAGTCTAGAAAAATAGTTGATAAGACATACAATAATTATATCTCATCAGATGGGATAAGATTGTCATTTGTATTTACTACACTGGAAGACGCCACAGAGTATGATTCACAAAAAGGAAAAGCATCTATCAAAGGAAATAAATTTCATCTGGAAATGGATGATATGGATGTTTGGTTTGATGGTAAAACTCAATGGGTATTAATGAAAAGTATCGATGAGGTTAATATTAGCAATCCCAGTGAAAATGAGCTTGCATCCATTAGTCCACTTGCTCTACTTGGTGTTTATAAGGATGGTTATATATTGACTGCGCCTAAATCAAATAATATCAAAGGTAAGACGGTTACGCAAATTGATATGGAGCCACTGAATGGGAAAAAAGATTTTAAAGCTATTACCGTATATATTGAGAAAACTACAGGTAGACTTGCGCAGGCTCATTTTACGATGAGTAATAATATTCAGACCAAAATTGAGATTATTGATTATAATGATAACTACAAGTTTTCTGACAACGATTTTATATTTGACAAGACACAATTCCCCAACGTAGAGATTGTTGATTTAAGGTAGTTTGAATTACTTATTGTTTGAATTATCATTTAAGTTAGTTGTGTTTCTTATTTAATAAGCAGTAGGGATTGCTCATTTAAAGTAATTTTGATTGTGCTTTGAAAATAGTGGAATTTGTGCTTTAAAGTAATAGTACTCAATTATTTTATTCGTTTAACCTAAATAGATAAATGCAATGTCAGTTTAGTATTTAAGAGAATAGTAGTATCTTTGATAATATAATCAAACAACATAATAATAATATGAGAGATAAAGTTCGCTGCCTGATTTTAGGATCAGGTCCTGCAGGTTATACTGCAGCAATTTATGCAGCACGTGCAAACCTTGACCCTGTCCTTTATGAAGGTATGGAACCGGGTGGACAACTTACGACTACAACTGACGTTGAAAACTACCCGGGTTATCCCGAAGGAGTAACAGGCCCGGATATGATGGAGGATTTTAAGAAACAGGCTCAAAGGTATGGAGCTGAAGTTAGGTCAGGCAGAGCAACCGGTGTAGATTTTTCTACTCGTCCACTTAAGGTGACAATTGATGATGAAAAGGTTATTGAGGCAGATACTGTGATTATTTCAACAGGTGCTACTGCTAAATATCTTGGACTCGAAGATGAGACTAAATATGCGGGACAAGGTGTTTCTGCTTGTGCAACATGCGACGGTTTTTTTTATAGGAAGAAAAAAGTTGCAGTAGTAGGCGGTGGTGATACTGCATGCGAAGAAGCAACATATCTCTCCGGATTAGCCGATAAGGTGTATATGATTGTGAGAAAACCAAGTTTACGTGCTTCGCAAATTATGCAAGATCGCGTTATGAACAATCCTAAAATTGAAATTCTTTTTGAACACAATGCTGTTGGTCTTTTTGGTGAAAACGGTGTTGAAGGTGCTCACCTAATTAAAAGGATGGGTGAACAAGATGAGGAAAAAGTGAATATCACTATTGACGGTTTTTTCCTTGCAATAGGGCATAAACCAAATACTGAGATATTTAAAAAATATATTGAACTTGATAATGTGGGATACATCAAAACTGAACATCCTTACACAAGAACTAATGTGGAAGGTGTATATGCATGTGGTGACGTAGCAGATCCTATTTATAGACAAGCAGTTACTGCAGCGGGAACAGGATGCCGTGCAGCTATGGATGCGGAACGTTATCTTTCGGAGAAAGGACTTTAGTGCATTAGTAAGCTGTAGCATTATTAAATATATAAATAGGTAAGACTTTAGGCGCAATTAGCCTGAGCTCTTACCTATTTTCCTATATATACTTTTCTCGTAACAAAAATTAATATTACATTTGTGCCATGTCTTAAACTATATTCAAGTGGCATCAATATTTATGAAAAAGATTATCTTACTAGCTCTGGTTTTACTTCAAGGATTTTTATTAACTGCTCAATCAATAGACGGCGCTTATGAAAATGGTTCTGACTCATTGGTATTTAGTGATGATTATATAGTATTTAGTGTAAGTGAATTTGGTGGTTTGTCTACCACTCAGGTGGGTGAAGGCACATATGAAATTGTAGATGATTTCTTATTAATTCACACCAGTGATTATAGCGGAGATAAATCAACTTATGAGGAATTGGAAGGTTCAAAAACCGACACTTGTGTAGTGAGAGTGGTTGGTTTGAACAACTTTTCTCTTCAGGGAATTTTAGTTGAATCCAAAAACAGCTCTAATAAAACTATTACAGCAGGTGTTACCGGTAATGATGGACGGTTACTTTTTCTTGATGATGACAAGTGTGCAAAAATGAGTACATCAACAATGGGTTATAATTCAATTGAATTTGATTATAACAGCGGAAAGGACTATTTAATCAGGCTTGCAGAAAACGACGTTATTGAGAATAGGACAGTAGTTTTCCGTTTTGAAGAGGTGGATGATGAGACTATTTCAATATTATTATTGACCGATAATTTTGATACAAATAAAAATCGTGAGAATGAACTTAAAAAATTGGCAAAAAGAGCCCGTAAGAATAATAGGATTGACAAGCGATACAAAAAGAAGTTTGAACCCTATGTAGGGTCTATGTTAAGATAGCTGAGTTCTTACTATTTGTGATATTATACTTCCCTCTGCTTTACCCGAAAGCTCTTTTGTTGCCACTGCCATAACTCTGCCCATATCTTTCATTGATGATGCTTCAGTATCAATAATAATTTGTTTTACAGCTGCTTCGATTTCTTCTTTTGATAGTTGCGCAGGCAGGTATTCTTGCAAAATCTTCATTTGAGATGTTTCGACTTCGGCAAGATCAGCACGATTCTGCTCAGAATATATTTCCGCACTTTCTTTGCGCTGCTTTACCATTTTCTGTAAGATTAGTATTGCTCTATCATCTGCTAGTTCGTCTCCGGCTCCTTTGGCAGTTTTAGCTTCTATAAACTCCTTTTTTACTCCGCGCAGTGTATCAAGCCTTACTCTATCTTTTGCAAGCATGGCTTTCTTTATCTCTTCTGTTATAGTATCGAATAATGTCATTTTATCTGTTTTTAAGTTGAATTGATATAAGTAGGATATAGTATAAAAACCATTTAATCTTAGGATGATCAATAATTGAATGATTCAACATAAGAACTAATCAAAAAGAGTGGAAGACTGCTGTTGTATATCGTTGAAATAAGTACGAGGATTAAAAGTGCGCTCGCGTTTAAATACAGGGTTCTTTTCTAAAGCTTCAAGTATTTTATCGTCGTCCAGCTCCTCTAATGTCAGTACAAAAGGTTCTTGATTATAATTGTTTGTGGCAAGTGAGTCTAAACCTGCCTTACCGTAATATTTTTCGATTAGTAGTTTATCTTTTTGATCTTGTTTTCTTTGTTCGTCCTCTTTTACTTTTCTTTCCAGTTCGTCGGCTTTTGTTTCTTCTTCTTTAATCTCTCTGATTCCCGGAACACTATTAATAGTGAAACCAGTGGCAAGTAGTGTTACTTTAACTTCCTCTTCGAGTTTATCATCAACGGCTGTTCCCCATATAACTTCAATCTCTTTGCCGAATTTAGACATGAAATCATGCAGAGCATTCATTTCATCCATTATGATTGGCTTCTTTTCGCTAAAGCAAAGATTTATCAGTATTTTCTTAGAGCTGAATACGTCATTATTATTAAGTAAGGGTGAATGCAGAGCATCTTTGATTGCTTCATTTATACGATCATCTCCACCGGCAATACCACTACTCATAATAGCTACTCCACCGTCTTTAAGTGTAGTTTCGACATCCGCAAAATCGAGATTTACGTGCCCATGTACAGTGATTATCTCTGCAATGCTTTTGGCTGCCGTTGTAAGCGTATCATCGGCTCTTGCAAAAGCATTGAGCACCGTTAAATCGCTATATATATCGCGCAATCTCTCATTGTTAATTACAAGTAGTGCGTCTACATTTTTGGATATTTCCTCTACACCTTTGAGTGCCTGAACTATTTTTCTTGATCCTTCAAAAACAAATGGTATTGTTACAATTCCTACTGTAAGGATTCCCATATCTTTTGCAACACGAGCAACTACCGGTGCTGCCCCTGTTCCGGTTCCGCCACCCATACCGGCAGTTATAAATACCATACGGGTGCCATCATTCAAAAGGTTTTCTATCAAATCTACACTTTCTTCAGCAGCTTTGCTTGCGACATATGGTTTATTGCCTGCACCCAGTCCACCTGTTGTAGTAGTTCCAAGCTGCACTTTAACAGGCACAGGTGATTGGTTCAATGCTTGGTTATCTGTGTTACACAATGCAAAAGAGACATTATGGATTCCCTCCATAAACATATGATTAACAGCATTGCCACCTCCGCCTCCAACTCCAATAACCTTTATTATTGCATCGGTATGGCTCTCTATTTGAAAATCTAATAATTCATCGTTCATACAATCAACATTTTTATATTATTCATCTTCATCTGAAAACATTTTTCCAAGAGCGTCTTCAAACATCGAGAAAATACCTTGTTTTGGTTGTTTCTGCTGTTTTGGTTGATTTTTTGTTTTCTTTTTATCCTTTAAACCGAATTTTGATTCTGTTTTTCGATCTTTAGTATCCTGCTCTTCAATTTGTTCTTCTGCTATTTGCACAGGGTCAAACTTGCAGTTTTCTTCTCCTAGAAGAAGCATGCCGAGTGCTTGAGTAAAAGACGGATTATTTATTATATCGGGAGCATTATTTATGTAGCTTTTTTTAGCCGTAGCCTTACGTACGTTCATTTTGAGCTTTTGAGTAAGATACTCACTTAGATTCTTGAGTTGAGATGCCCCCCCTGTTATAACGACGCCTGCACCGAGTTTATTTTCACATCCCGATAGTTTTATTTGCTCCATTATATTGGCTGTAATTTCATCAAGACGCAATGAAATCACTCTTATTAGCTCAGCATGGTCTACATCGGGCTTTGAAGAAAATGGTGAAGAGAATAAAGAGTTTTCTCTGCTCTCAATAGCTTTCCCATATTTAATTTTCAGTTGCTCTGCATCATTTTCGGTAAGATTTAATGCACTGATATCTTTTGTAATTGTTTTGCCACCAAATGGGATTACTGCCGATCTTCTTAATATATTGTCTTTATAAATGGAAACTGTAGTGGTTCCGGCTCCAAAATCTATGAATGCGCAACCAAGTTCTTTTTCTTCTTCGTTTAGAGAAACTTCTGCAGAAGCAAGAGCACCAACGATATAGTCTGCTATTGGTAATTTTGCTTTTCCGGCAACACTTTTTTCTATATTAGATAAAAGATTAGGTCTTCCAACCACTACTTGAAAGGCTGCTTCTATTTCAGAACCTGTTACCCCCACGGGGTTTCTGTCTGGTTTACTATCAATAAAATATTCAACATCTGCTACAGCATAGTTTCGCTTTAGGTCAGGTGTGTATTTTTTTGCTGCATCGTTAAGTTGATCTACTACATCCTGTGTTACGATTTCACCTGAAGAGAGAGCTTTGGTTTCTCTGAACTCCATTGTGTGCAATGATTGTCCGTTAAGAGAAACATAGACTTTCCCTATCCTTAGCCCTGTGCTGTTTTCCAGCATAGTTAACAGTTTGCGAATGCTTGCTCCGGCTTCTTCAATATTATAGACCACACCTCTGCGAATGGAGTTGCCTGTATCGATGACTTCACTTGCCAATATTGAAATAACACCGTTCTCATTTTTACGTCCTACAACACCTTTTATTTTAGAGGTTCCAAGATCAATTACAGCTATAAATTCTGATTGCGTCATACTTTTGATTAATGGGTTAATTGGGTGTTAAACAAACACTCCGGAAACAACATTTGTTTTTTTGTTAACATCATTTGCATGTGTATTGCATTACTTTCGGGTACATACAACTTGATTCTCAAATTTCAGATTTATTTCTGAATATCGGTTCCATCCCACAACGTTTAATCCTCCGTCAACAAAACGTGCAAATTTATTCAATTTAGCCGGGTAATTTTCAAGGCTTCCCATAATAATTCTGAAATTCCCTGCACGAGGGATTAAAATCACCTTATTGGAGTCTTCTACAACAATTTGTTCTATCCATGTGTCCCATTCATCATTATTATTGAGAAACATAGCAAAATCGAACAAATCATTCTTTGCATACTTTTCATCTATTTTACCTGTTGCTACCGGTACATAAACCGCAAAACTATGAGAGACAGGCATTATTCTTCGGTCTTTATCTATATAAAAGCTACCCTTTGTTTCCGAAATTACTCTGAAAACAGGTTCTCGCTGATGAACAGTTGCCACTACAGTTCCATTGGATGCTATAAATACATTTGCAGATTCCACAAGTTTATTTGACATAATTGTATCGCGAATTGCAAGTGTATTTATTTCCTTAAAGGATTTACCTACAGGGTAAAGATCGTATTTTTTTATTAAACTCTCAACCTCCTGTGCTGTTACGAACTGAGTTTTAAGACTATCCTTAATTTCAACTTCAAAACCGATGCACTGTCGATTTTGAGATGAATCTCTGAAATAGTTTGCTGATACGATAAGATATCCTATCACAACAACTGCTATTAATATAATAAGAATTCTCTTCACTTTCAGTAATATTATTTGAAGTTTTAGTTTAAAATCTTTTTAATTTCCGGTACTATTCTGTCAATGTCGCCGGCTCCAAAAGTGACAACCAATTCAGGTTTTTTATCTGCAAGCAGGCTCAATAGCTCAGATTTGCTGCAAAGCAATTTATCTGAGGATGTTATATTGTCATAGATAATTTGTGATGTTATTCCTTCAATAGGTTCCTCGCGTGCCGGATAAATATCCAATAGTATAACCTCATCTGCAAGAGACAAACTTTCAGCAAATTCAGCTGCAAAGTCTCTTGTACGCGAATATAAATGAGGTTGAAATATTGCAGTTAGTTTCTTTTTCGGATATAGTGCCTTAATTGAGCTGATTGCAGCTTTAAGCTCTTCGGGATGATGAGCATAATCGTCTATATAGACAACTCTTTCATTTTTAAGATGAAACTCAAAACGTCTTTTCACTCCCATGAATGAAGCTACTGCCATACGCATTTCCTCTGCAGAGGCACCGCTTAGCTCTGCTGCTGCCATAGCAGCTATACTATTTTCTATGTTTATCTTAATGGGAACTCCAAGTAATACATCTTTGAGTCTTCCTTTTGGAGAAATATAATCAAATATAATCTCACCGTTTCCAATTCTGATGTTATCGGCACGAAAATCTCCATCTTTTTTGGAGTAAGTCCATACTTTTACTGAGTCTGATATTTTTAGCGTTAGGTTCGATCCTTTTTTAATTATCAAATGACCACCTTCACGAATTAATGAAGTAAACTTTTCAAAACTTTCCTTGTATGCCTCTTCTGAACCATATATGTCGAGATGATCGGGGTCTGCAGACGTGATAATGGCTATATGAGGTTGCAGCCAATGAAATGAGCGATCATATTCATCTGCTTCTATAACCGTATAGTTGCTGTTTTCTGAAAGTAACAAATTGCTGTTATAGTTCTTGAGTATACCTCCCAGAAATGCATTACAGCCTAAATGCGACTGTTTGTAAAGGTGTGCCACCATACTGGATACGGTAGTTTTACCATGGGTGCCGGCAACACAAACTGAATCGCTGTTTCTTGTAATTTCTCCAAGTAATTGAGCGCGTTTTATTACATTGAAGTTGTTATTTCTGAAGTAATTCAGCTCTTTATGAGATGATGGAACAGCAGGGGTATAAACAATAAGTGTGTTATTTTTATCAGTAAATACAGAAGGAATAGACAAAATATTATCCTCGTAATGCACAAGAGCTCCTTCATCTGCAAGTTTCTGAGTTAACTCGGATTCCGAACGATCATAGCCCCCCACTCTTCTTCCTTTTAAGAGAAAGTAGCGAGCTATATTGCTCATACCTATGCCGCCTATTCCTATAAAATATATGTTTTCGTAATCTTTCATTAATATTTTCGTAATCCTGGTTTATGATACTTATTGTTAATTTCTGACTCCTGCTTTTTGATTTATAATTTAATCTCTTAGTTTAAAATTTTGTCAATTTCATCAACAATTCTTTCTGCCGAATTGTGTTGTGCTAGTTTTAATATATTCTCACTTAGTTTATTTAATTCACGCTGGTTGTTTACCAACGACAATGCGATATCAAATAACATATCTTTAGCTATAACATCAGATACCATAACGGCAGCATCTTTGTCTACTAGCGCTTTTGCATTCATTGTTTGATGATCTTCTGCAACATTGGGTGAAGGCACTAGAATAACCGGTTTGCCCAAAATGCTAAATTCTGAAATAGATCCGGCACCGGCTCTTGATATAATAAGATCGGCTACAGAGTAGGCGTAATCCATTCGTGAGATGAAGTCTGTAAGAAATATATTTGAAGGTATTTTATTTTCTTTCTGCAAGCTCTTTATATCTTCAAAATAGTGTTTTCCACACTGCCATATGATTTGCACATTCTCTGCAGCATTTAATTTAGTGAATGCATTCACAATGCTGTTATTGAGAGTTGCTGCCCCTAAGCTGCCTCCCACCATGAGGATTGTAAGTTTGTCAGAGTTAAGTTTAAAGTGCCTGTAACCCTCTTTTTTATTTTCTTCTGATATAACAAGGTCTTGCCTACATGGGTTACCTGTTAAAACAATTTTATCTTTAGGGAAAAACTTATCCATGCCTTCGTAAGCTACGCATATTGTTGAAGCTTTCTGTGCCAGCATCTTATTCGTTACCCCGGCATAGGAGTTTTGTTCTTGAATTAGAGTGGGAATACCTATGGCCGATGCAGCTCTTAAAGTTGGGCCGCTTGCATACCCACCTACTCCCACTGCTATATCAGGCTTGAAATCACTTATTATTTTGCTTGCCTTATTCATGCTTTTGAGCAGTTTAAAGGCAACGTTTATATTTTTGAAAAGATGCTTGCGATTAAAGCCTGCCACAGGTAAACCGATTATTTTATAACCAGCAGCAGGTACTCGCTCCATCTCCATACGATCTTCGGCACCTACAAAAAGTATTTCAGAGTTGCTCCATCGCTCTTTTACAGCATTGGCAATTGCTATGGCCGGGAATATATGTCCACCGGTACCACCCCCGCTAATAATTATCCTCTTCATACCTTATATATTTCAAATTCAACTTCATCATCAAGAGCAATTGTGGCTTCTTCCTCTTTGTAAATATCGTCTACATCATTATCATCTTTTGACTCGGTTTCATCAACATTTTCCGTGATTTCAGTAGTAACCTCCTCCTCTTTCTTTTTACCAATTCCAAACCGGTCTGCACTAAGTATAAGTCCAAAATATGCACAGGTTATGAGCGTGGATGTACCACCCCTACTGATAAGTGGCAGAGGCTGACCAGTTACGGGGATTAGATTCACTGCTACTGCCATATTAATAAATGCCTGAATTGACAACATCAAGGCAGAGCCTAACACTAGATATTTAGGAAACAGCTTCTCTGTTTTTCTGGCTATCATTCCCGATCGAATTAGGATGATAACATATAGCATAAGCACAACGACTCCTCCTAAAAGCCCCATTTCTTCTATTATTATTGCATAAATAAAATCGGAATATGCTTGTGGTAAAAAATCTCTTTCTTTGCTATTGCCGGGGAAAACACCCAATACTCCGCCGTTTGAAATTGCAATCTTAGCATGTGCTACTTGATAGTTTTCATCGGTAATAGTGAAATATTCTTCCTCGGGCAAGTCTCTTGTCTCTCCAAAATGAGTAATTCTATTTTGCCAGGTTTCTAATCGGTTTAATGGTCCGTCGTGTGTCCAACTTTGGGGAATTATATTTAAAAAAAGAATGAAAAGTAGCACTATACCTATTCCTCCACCTGCAACTTTTAATAATCGCAGTATCTTAACATTACCCACAAACATAAGTAAGTAACATACACCAAATAAAAGAACCGCTGTAGATAGATTATCCAGTGCAATAATACCACATACAGCAATCATGAGCCCAACCATCCATTTAAACAAGATTGAATCATTTTCTCCATTTTGTTTGCTTAAGAGGAACGCTATTGTCCCCATTAAGGATATTTTAGCAATCTCTGAAGGCTGAATGGTAAAACCCATAAATGATATCCATCTATCGGCGTTATTTATGCTTTCACCAATAAACGGAGTTAATATCAATAGAACTATTGCACCTAAAAGTACAAATATTAATGATGAAAAAAAACGATATGGAATATTGTGTATAAGTAATATAACTCCTACTCCACCAATCAAGAACATAGCATGTCTTAAAAATGGACCCCATTGGTTTTGTTGTCTATATACTATCGTACTTGTTGCGCTAAATATCTCAACAAGGGATATTACACATAAAATTATAAATACTGCCCAAATAACTTTATCGCCTTTAAATACTTTACGAATAAAATCGCTCAAAACTGAACCTGATTCGTTTATTTCTTCAAAAGGTCTTTCAGCATCTGTTGTATTTTCTGAATCTGTTGTATATGTTTCTTTTTCAAGCATCTTATAATATATTACTGATTACAGTTTTCTTACCATATCTTTAAACTGATTACCCCGATCTTCGTAATCATCAAAGAGATCGAAACTGGCACAACTAGGAGATAGTAACACAACATCTCCTTTTTCTGCAAGTTCGTAAGCACTGCTAACTGCTTCTTCCATCGAGTCAGTATCACGTATTATAGCTACTTTGTCATCGAAAAAGGCATGTAACTTACTGTTGTCTTTACCCAGAAATATGAGAGCTTTAACTTTAGATGTTACAAGTTCTTCGATCTCACGGTAGTCATTGCCTTTATCCACTCCACCAATTATAAGCACGGTTTTGCTGCGCATAGATTTAAGTGCATACCAGCAAGAGTTTACGTTTGTGGCTTTAGAGTCATTTACATATTGGACACCTTTTACTGTAGCCACTTTTTCGAGCCTATGAGGAACTCCTTTAAAATCTGTTAGTGATTCTCTCAGCTGATCGTTAGTTATATCCATGAGCTTAGCGACAATTCCGGATGCCAAAGAATTATATACATTGTGCATACCTTCGAGTGTCAATAACTCCAATTCCAAATTAAATGTCTCTCCTTTGGAGTTTATAAATAATCTTCCATTATCAATATATCCTGCAGTGTTGCCTCTATTTTTTTCCGCGAAAGGGTAGCATGAAGCCCCAGGCTTCAACTTTTCAATCTCTCTTGTTACAATGGGATCATCTTCCCAATATATAAATGCATCATGAATTTTTTGGTTGCGAATAATTCTCATTTTAGCATCTATATAATCTTGCATATTGTTATTATATCTATCTAGATGATCGGGAGTAATATTCAACAATACTGCAATGTCTGCTTTAAAGTTGTATAAACCTTCGAGTTGAAAACTACTCAACTCAAGTACATAATAATCATGATTATCTTGAGCTACCTGTCGCGCAAAACTTTTGCCTACATTACCTGCAAGACCAACATTAAGACCGGCGGACTTTAGTATATGATAAATCAAACTTACAGTTGTTGTTTTACCATTGCTGCCGGTCACACAAATGAGCTTAGCATTAGTATACCTAGCTGCAAATTCAATCTCAGATATAATTTCGACTCCTTTATCTTTTAGCTTCATAATAATGGGAGAACTATCAGGTATGCCCGGACTTTTCACCACTTCATCAGCCTGTAACACCTTATCAGCAGTGTGACCTCCCTCTTCAAAATCGATATCATAATTCTTTAATGTTTCACGGTGCTCATCTTTTAAAATACCATTGTCGGATAAAAACACCTTGAATCCATTTTTATGAGCCAGTAGAGCAGTTCCCACCCCACTTTCTCCTCCTCCAAGAATTACAATCAACTTTTCACTCATAATTTTTTTACCTAAACACCTTATTATCGCTACTTATATATCTTCTCTGAATAGTCTATATTGTATTGTCAAATTATTGTACTTCATCTGAGCTTACTTATAAACTAAAATTCATTTATTTTTTAAAGACTATCTCATTTTTAGTGTTGCAACCGCTAAAACTGCCAACAAAATTCCAATTAGCCAAAACCTTGTTACCAGTTTAGGCTCAGTTATTGGCGCAAATGGTTTTTGAATTATTGCGTTAATACTTTTATCACCAGGTTTCTGAAAATGATGATGAAGTGGAGTCATTTTAAAGACTCTTTTGCCGACACCATATTTCTTTTTTGTGAATTTAAAATAGGTTACCTGAATAATAACTGAAAGTGCTTCAACAAAGAATACACCGCAGAGGATGGGCAAAAGCAACTCTTTATGAATCAAAACTGCGAATACACCAATAATACCCCCCAGAGTTAGACTACCTGTATCTCCCATAAAAACCTGTGCAGGGTATGCGTTATACCACAGGAATCCAATACATGCCCCAACAAATGCTGATGCAAACACCATTAGCTCATCGCTACCCGGTATATACATTATATTTAAATAGGATGCGAAATCTACACGACCGGACACATATGCAAGAATCCCAAGAGCTACCCCGATGATTGCGGATGAGCCGGACGTTAAACCATCTAATCCATCCGTGAGATTCGCACTATTAGAAACGGCGGTAACTATAAGAATTACAACAAAAACAAATATTATCCATACCGCCGCGTCGGCATACTCACCCATCCAACTTACTAACCACCTATAGTCAAAGTTATTGTTCTTCACAAATGGTATAGTAGTACTTGTTGTTTTTACATCTTCGCTCTGAAAAGTAACATTTTCAATAATATTACCTACGCGGATTTCACTATTCTCACGTACAACCATTTCGGGGCTGAAATAAATTGTAAGACCAACAATTAATCCTAACCCAACTTGTGCTACTACTTTAAATTTACCTTTTAATCCCTCTTTATCTTTATTAAAAATCTTAATATAATCATCTGCAAAACCAAGTGCACCTAGCCAAACTGTACTTACCAGCATCAGTATTATATAAATATTCTCAAGTTTACCGAAAAGAAGTGTAGAAGCAAGTATTGACAAAATAATTATAACTCCCCCCATTGTTGGCGTACCGCGCTTGCTATATTGTCCTTCGAGATCCAAATCACGAATGGTTTCGCCTATCTGCTTTTGTTGTAGTTTTGAAATGATTTTCTTACCCACAAAGATCCCAATAAGGAGAGAGAAAACTGCTGCCATTGCTGATCTAAACATCACATACTGAAACATTCCGGCTCCCGGAACATCAAGTGCATCTAAATAGTTAAAGAGATAATACAACATCTTATTTTATACTTACTTAAAAAATATCCTTTCCACCTCTTCTTTGTCATCAAAGTGATGCTTTACACCTTTAATTTCCTGATAATTTTCATGTCCTTTGCCGGCTACAAGAACAACATCCCCGGGTTGAGCAAGGGCACAAGCAGTTTTTATAGCCTCTCGTCGGTCTGCAATTATTAGAGCCGCAGACTTCTCGTCTTCACTCAAACCTTCAAGCATGTCATTTAATATATCCGAAGGATCCTCAAAACGAGGGTTGTCTGAGGTAAATACTACTTTATCGCTAAGCTTTGAAGCTTCCATTGCCATAAGTGGTCTTTTTGTTCTATCCCTGTTTCCCCCACAACCAACTACAGTTATCAACTTCCCATTATCCCCAAGCACCTCATTTACAGCATTCAACACATTAGTTAGCGCATCAGGGGTGTGAGCATAATCGATTATTGCTGTATAATCTCTTGGTGACCTGATTGTCTGGAACCTCCCGGCAACAGGTTTTAACATTGAAATTACTCTTAGAACTTCTTCTTCATCTAACCCCAATATTATTCCTGCCCCATATACTGCCAACAGATTATAGACGTTAAATAATCCAACAAAAAGTACAGTTAGCTCCTTTCCATTTATCTCAATATCACTTCCATCAAAATGCTTTTCAAAAACCTTTGCTTTAAAATCGGCAATCCCTCTAAGGGAATAGGTGTATTTCTTAGACCTGGAGTTTTGCAACATCACAGCACCATTTCTATCATCAGCATTTGTAAGCGCAAAAGCTTCAGGAGGCAGAGAATCGAAAAAAGACTTTTTTACATCTCTATAATCAAGCATATTTTTATGATAATCGAGGTGATCTTGGGTAAGGTTTGTAAATATTCCACCTGTAAACTTAAGCCCTTTCACTCTTTTTTGATGAATAGCATGAGAACTAACTTCCATAAAAGCATATTCGCATCCGGCATCCACCATTTTACGCAGGTAGCTATTTATCGTTATCGGATCGGGCGTAGTGTGTGAAGTAGGATAAAAATCATCATTTACATAATTACCCACTGTAGAGATTAATCCGGCTGCATAACCAGATAAACTAAACATATTATATAAAAGCGTCGCAATGGTAGTCTTTCCGTTTGTTCCTGTTATTCCAACTAGCTTGAGTTTATCCGAAGGGTTACCATGCCACTCCGATGCAATCTGCGCAAGAGCATCGGCACTATTATCCACCTGTACGTACGCTACACGTGAAAAATGTTCATCGATCATTGGCTTGTCGTAAATTACTACAACTGCACCCTGCTCAATGGCTTTTCCTATGTAGGCATGCCCATCTGTGAATATACCTTCAACAGCAATAAAAAGCGACTCTTTAGCTACAGTACGCGAATCAGATGTAATTGATGAAACCTCCACATCCTCATTGCCTTTTATGCTAACAACCTTGCACTTTTCTATTAGTTTACTTAGTTTCATTAATCAATTCATTAACGTAATGTTACAGAAATGGTAGAACCTCTTACTAGTTTACGCCCGGGAGGTAAAGACTGATTTATCACTCTACCCGACCCGTACAAATTTACTCTCAATCCTGACTTCTCAAGTAAAAACAGAGCATCTCTTGCCCCCATACCAACAACATCTGGTATATGTGTATTATTAACTTCAAGAGCCACAGGTTTATATACCACACTATCACGCCTCAACTTTATCCAGCTTGAGTCCTCTTCTAAATCTGTTACAGGAAGGTTCAAATTGGACAAGATAGCAAGACTTTTATCCTTATTACCATTTAATACTATCGGCTCCTTTTGAAGTGTAGAATCAACTTTGAAATCATCCACAGCAAGATGCACCTTTCTGAGATATGTACGTTCTGCAATGTTTTTAAATACCATTCCTGCCATACCGCCACCAGAAGGCATACCCTTGGGCTTTCTAAGTCCTACGAATATTGTATACATTGGCTCATCCGCAGGGAAATATCCACTAAAAGAAACATAGTATCCGGAATATCCTCCACCTCCCGCAATTTGCGCTGTGCCGGTTTTACCTGCAATGTCGAAATATTCTGAAGCCACAACTTTAGCGGTACCGTCTTCCACAACAAGCCTAAGCATCTTCTGAATCTCTTCCAATGTAGATTCTTTACATATTTTTGGATTAACTACTTCAGCTTCTATATTTTCTATAATCTTCCCGTTCTCCACGAACTGTTTGGCAATAAAAGGCTTAATCATTTTACCTCCATTTGCAATTGCATTATAAAACATCAGTATATATATTGGTGGAATCTGTGTTTCGTAACCGAACGACATCCAGGGAAGCGTAGTTCTAGACCAATAGTTATTTTTATCATTTGGGTATCTTATAGAAGATGTTCCCTCAATACCACTTAGAGGCACATCCCATTTGAGTTGTTTCCTAAGGCCAATTCTATCGATACCGTCAATAAACTTTTCAGGTCTATCTTCATATCCTTTAAGAACCATCTTACTCATAACGATATTTGATGAAATAGCCATCCCCTCGCCCACCGTAAGATAGCCCCTATCTTGTCCTCTTCTCCAATAATGATCTCTTACCCATCTTTTGTTGTATTGAAAAAGCCCTGTACCAACATAAAATGAATCGGTAGGAGTCACCACACCATCATCCAAAGCAACCATAGCTGTAATAGCTTTGAAAGTCGAACCCGGCTCATTCATATATGAGAAAGCGTTTGGGTTACCCTCTGCATAATCACCATTACTCATTCTATCAAGATTAACAATTCCTTTAATCTCACCCGTTTTCACCTCCATGATAATAGCGGTTCCTGATTCTGCCTCTGTCTCCAACAACTTATCGCGTAGAGCGCGTTCTGATATGTCTTGAATCTCTGCATCTAAAGTAGTTACAATATCCCACCCTTCTTTCGCAGGCTCTTCAATTACATCCATCCATTTGCCTTGAATCTTCTGTCTGAATTTTACTCCCGGAACACCTTTTAGCAATGAATCATATTTAAGCTCCAAACCACTTGCGCCACCTTTATCAAGATCTTTATAAATACTCCCCACAGTTCTTGTAGCCAGATTACCAAAGGGCTTTTTACGAGCATTCCGCTCCTCGGCAATCAATCCGCTTCTATTCGAACGTTGATTCCAAAAAGGAAATGTTCTGATCTCTTTAAGATCTACATAATTTATATCACCTCTAATTATCTTCACATATCTAGAGCGCAGAGGGACTCTTTCGTTATTACCTTTCGCATTGTTATCTGCTATCTTTTCCTGCTCCTTTTCTCTAAGGTTCCAACCATTAACAATAACGTTTTTATATTGAGAGGCCGATCTGTCTGGGAATTTCTCCCCAAGTGCTATCGAGAGATCATCAACATATTTCATGAGCGTATCTTTCTGCAAACCATCAGCCCAAAAATCCATATAAATATTATACGTGGGTTCGGTCGAAGCCAGAAGCTTATAATCGTGAGTATAAATATTCCCTCTCTTAGGCAGTATTATTCTATCTCTAATAACAGTTTCTTTTTCACCAACCTCTCTCCACTTTTTACCTTCGGATGAAAACATGATCTTTGCTGCAGAAAATACAATCATTATAGTAAAAAGCAGCAATAAAGACACTATGAGCCCATACCTGCCCAAAATGCCTTTGTTCTTTTTTTTAATTCTGCTCTTTTTATTCATACTATCTCTAATTCTATTCTATATAATATACCGGTTCATTAGAAATCTCCAGTTCAAGGCCTTCCTCTTTAACTCTTCTTTCTATCTCTCCCTGCCTGCTTGCCTCTGTCAAGCTGGATGAAATGGTAAGAGCTTCATATTTAACATCTTTAAGTTCTTGCTGCAAACGCTCTATATCAGACATACCTTGTAGCATTGTGTAACGATGACTGATAAAAAGTATCATCACTAAAACCAACACTAAGATAAATCTCATATTTCTCAGGAGAAAATTCTCTGTGAGAACGCTACCTCCAAAAACATGAACAAAAGATTTGCGTATGTTAGCTAACTTAAATTTCATTTTCAATTTCTCTCTTTTCAGCAATTCTCAACTTTGCACTTCTAGAGCGTGGGTTTTGTTGCTGTTCTTCCTCGGTAGGTATAATAACTTTTCTGTTTATTGTTTCAAAAGGAGTTAAAGGATTTCCAAAAAAATCCTTTTGTAAATCACCCTTAAAATTTCCTGTTTTAAAGAAATTCTTTACTAACCTATCTTCGAGTGAATGATATGAAATAACACTAATTCGTCCACCCGGTCTAAGTGCTTCTAGTGATTGCTCCAACATATCGGTCAGAGCATCCATTTCACCATTCACTTCAATACGAAGGGCCTGAAAGGCTTGAGCCATAGTTTTCTTCTCTTTATCCTTACGTGTAAAAGGAGATATTATTTCCAGGAAATCGTCAGTCTTCTCTATCCTTTTTTTACTTCTGAATGCCACAACAGAAGCAGCAATTTTGCGAGCATTTCTCAACTCACCCCATTTATAGAAAACATCTGCAAGCTGATCTTTATGATATTCATTCAAAACATCAGCCGCATTTATTTTTGCGCCTCTGTTCATCCTCATGTCAAGATTGCCCGAGAAACGAAAGGAAAAACCTCTTTGTGAATCATCAAAATGATGTGATGAAACGCCAAGGTCTGCAATAATACCATCAACATGCTCTATACCATGATACCTCAAGAAGTTTCTGAGATATCGAAAATTACTTCTTACAAAAGTAAACCTATCATCATCAACAACGTTTGTAATTGCTTCTTCATCTTGATCAAACCCTAACAATCTTCCATTTACACCAAGGTGATTTAATATCTCACGAGAATGCCCGCCACCTCCAAAAGTCACATCAATATAAACTCCGGAAGGATTTATATTTAAACCGTCAATACTTTCATTAAGCATTGCCGGAATATGATACATTGCTTTTTGATTGTCTTTTGACTCTATTTCCATAATGGCTTTTTTTAGAAAAAATCACCCATCAACTCTTCTATTTTAGACGAAAACTCTTCTGGCTCCACCAAAGGATTCTGGAGTTTTTCCTTAGACCAAACTTCAATCGTATTGTCAACTCCGAGAAAACGAATTTCATTATCTATTGAGACCATCTTCAAATAACGCTTCGGTATTAAAATCCTACCACTGGCATCCATCTCTAATCTTTCGGCATCAAGGACAAATTGACGAAATATTT
Organism: uncultured Proteiniphilum sp.; assembly: GCA_964647535.1. Lineage (GTDB taxonomy): Bacteria > Bacteroidota > Bacteroidia > Bacteroidales > Dysgonomonadaceae > Proteiniphilum. The sequence continues at coordinate 10,834 of CAZYGE010000013.1, read as the reverse complement.
GCTGCTGCTCCCTATTCCATTTGCTTAAATTACTCCTAAGCGTTTCTATTTCTTTTTCCCAAACTGTTCCGGGATATAATACAAGACACTCTTGAAAAATATCTTTCCGAAGCACTAAATACTCCTCTCCTTCTGTCTGCAGACTTTTACGGAATATTGCCGGCACAAAAACTCTTCCTTTTGCGTCGGCTTTAGCTTCCATATTCCCTAAAAACTGCAACATTTTATATCTTAATTAACATTATATCGGACTGTTATGGGGTAAAAGTACAAATTTATCCACTTCTCCCCACATTTCCTCACAATTATTTATGAAAAAGTTATCAACAGACTCAAATATCGCAGCAACACATTGACCTAGTGCATATTACACTAAACGAAAAAGTGGGGTGCTTTGGTGCAAACAAGAAAATAAAAGATTTATATATAAAGCTTTAGCTTAATTTCGTACATTTGCGACAAATTTAAGAACAAGAGGATGGTGCAATGACTGATAACAATGCATTTAGAATTGATATTGACGGTATTTTAAAAGACAAAGCTCCTAAACACTATAATAAAATACCAAGATTTCTTATTAATTATCTTAAACGGACAACCCATCAAGAAGACATTAATGGTATTCTTGAGCGCAACAAGGGACTTGAAGGAGTAGACTTTATGCGCTCACTTGTTGATAATGAGTTCAACCTTACCCTTAATATTGAAGGAGCAGAAAACATTCCTGAGAGCGGAAAACTCGTTTTTGCTTCAAACCACCCACTGGGAGGATTGGACGGTATATGCCTGTCGGCTGTACTGGGAGAGAAATTTGATGGTAAAATAAAATATCTGGTAAATGATATTCTTTACTATATTGATCCTTTAAAACCAATTTTTGTTCCAATTAATAAATATGGTTCTCAAGCCAAAAAATCAGCTATTGCGATAAATGAAGCGTACGCATCAGAAAATCAAATAATTACATTCCCTGCAGGACTTTGCTCAAGAAAAATAAACGGAAAGATAATTGATCTGGAATGGATGAAGAATTTCATAATCAAATCTGTTGAATACCAAAGAGATATCATCCCAGTTCATTTTGATGCCAGAAACTCTAATTTCTTTTATAACTTTGCAAATGTTAGAAAGATATTGGGCTTAAAATTTAATATAGAACTAATATATTTACCCCACGAAATGTATAAAAACTCAAAACAAACTTTCACAATCACTTTTGGTAAACCCCTATCTTGGAAGATGTTTGATAAGAGCAAAACACCAACTGAGTGGGCTCAGTATGTAAAGAATATTGTATATTCAATGAAATGATATTCCTTCAATGGTGTGAATTTTATAAAAAGTATGGAAAAGATAATAGATCCCGTAGACAAAAACTTAATAAAAAGTGAACTTACAGTTCAGAAAAGGGTAAGGACTACCAATAAAGCAAATAACGAAATATATGTCTTCACAAGCCACGACTCTCCGAACCTGATGAAAGAGGTGGGACGGCTTCGTGAAATTGCATTCCGCCATTATGGCGGGGGTACAGGCTTAGAAGCAGATATTGACCCCTACGATGTAATGAAAGTTCCATATCGCCAACTTATAGTTTGGGACCCCGAAAACGAAGAAATACTTGGTGGATACAGATTCATTTACGGTTCTGATGTAGAATTTGGTGAAAACGGAAAACCGATGCTTGCAACAGCTCATTTACTAAACTTCTCACAAGAATTTTTAGATGACTATCTTCCACACACAGTAGAATTAGGACGTTCATTTGTATCGCTAGAATATCAATCTACTTTAATGGGGAGGAAAGGTATATTCGCACTAGACAACCTTTGGGATGGTCTTGGCGCACTCACAGTGATTGACCCTGACATAAAATACTTCTTCGGAAAGGTAACTATGTATGGGACATACAATAAAGATGCGCGTAACATGATACTATATTTTCTAAACAAGCACTTCCCAGACGAGAATAAACTTGTTACACCTATATCCCCACTTGTTACAGATACAGACAATAAAAAGATGGAACAACTATTCCACGGCAAAAATTTCAACGAGGATTATAAAATTCTCAATAAAGAAGTACGTGCATTGGGATGGAACATTCCACCGCTTATTAATGCATACATGGGTCTAACCCCTACAATGCGTTTCTTTGGCACATCAATTAATGATGAGTTTGGAGACGTTGAAGAATCAGGCATACTCATTGAGATTGAGCAGATTCTTGCAGAAAAGCGAGCACGTCACATCGAATCATATTTAAAAAGTAAGCCAAGCCAACGTTTTTTATTAAATCTGAGAAGAATTATCACTTCAAAAAGCAGAAAAATAAAACTTGCCTCAGCAGAATCAGTTTCAGAAGTTAAAGAAAAAAGAAGTGTTTTATCGACAAAAAGAAAGAAATAATATTACTAGTCAAACATATTCGCACCTTTATTCAATTATTCTAACTAATTGACAATATAGAACTTATACCATAAAATTGCAAACGATTGCACTATGGTTAGAAGTTAATTAGATACTTTTACCAACCATCACATTTAAGAAAAACTAACTTTGTCTTAAGAGTTGTTTCACTTCGACAAACAACTTATTGAGAGCAAAAGTAGTAAACTAAACAGATAATCTAATAATGTTAACAACATGTATGTAAATTTAAACAAAAGAACGAAAGCTTTTTTGATAACAATTTTATCGGGATTGCTTATGATTTTATCGGTCGACGCACAAACCGGTGCATCGATAAATGTAAGAGGAACCATTACGGATATTGACGGCGAACCCATCATAGGTGCCAATATTCTTATACAGGGAACCTTGTCAGGTACAGTTACCGATTATGACGGTAATTACTTACTTCAAGCTCCTGCAGACGGAGTACTAGAAGTCAGCTACATAGGATATCAACCCCAAACAATAGCAATTAACAACCGTACAACAATAAATCTAGTCCTAAAAGAGGATATGGAGCTATTGGATGAATTAGTTGTTATTGGATATGGAACAGTAAGGAGAGAAGATGCAACGGGGTCAGTTGTAGCAGTAGATGCAACTTCTCTTAATAGAGGACTTGCAACAAATCCGTCTGATATGTTGGCAGGAAAAGTTGCAGGGTTAAGCATTGTTTCTTCAGGAGGTGCTCCCGGTGCCGGATCAACTATCCGAATAAGAGGGGGATCTTCGATGTCGGCAAGTAATGACCCATTAATTGTAATTGATGGTGTACCTGTAGACAACACATCCGGTATAAACGGAATGGCAGACCCATTAAGCAGTATAAACTCCAATGACATCGAAACATTTACAATACTTAAAGACGCTTCTGCAACAGCAATTTTTGGCTCGCGTGCATCTAATGGCGTAATTTTAATAACAACAAAAAGAGGTCAAGCAGGAAGGGCTCGTGTATCATACAATGGAAACATGTCTGTTAGTACCAAGACTGGTAGTGTAGATGTAATGTCTGCAGAAACATTCAGGAATTATGTTGTAAATTCTTTTGGCAGTGACAGCCCTCAGGCGGGAGCATTAGGAAACACTGTTACAGATTGGCAAAAACAAATATATAGAGTTTCAGCCAGCACAGATCATAACCTTAGTGTTTCGGGTACAGTAGGAGAACAACTACCATATCGCGTCTCTTTAGGTTATACAAACGAAAACGGAATTCTAAAAACATCCGGTCTCGAAAGATATACCGGAAGCATCAATATGAACCCAAGTTTATTCGATGACCATCTTAGAATACAGCTCAATGCTAGAGGTATGTATATTACCAATAGATTTGCCGATCAAGGAGCTATTAACTCGGCAACTCAATTTGACCCTACTATGCCGGTGTTTTCTCAAACCGGAAGCCAATATGGCAACGGGTATCACATGTCACTTAAAGCAGACGGCACTCCAATAGATATAGGATTAGCTAACCCACTTGCTATATTAGAGCAAAAGCATGATAATTCTGAAGTACTCAGAAGCATCGGAAATATGCAACTCGACTACAGAATGCACTTCTTGCCTGAGCTACGTGCAAATTTAAACCTTGGTTATGATATTTCTAAGAGTGATGGAGAAGTAATTATAGAGGATAACTCACCAATGTCATACACTTGGGGAAACTACAAATCTGGCTGGGGAGACAATAGAACATATTATCAATATAAAAGCAACACACTTCTTGATTTCTATCTTAATTATGTAAATGAGGTAGGAATACACCGTTTTGACGCAATGGGCGGCTACTCATGGCAGCGTTTTTATAACGAAAGCGAAGACAAATATCCCTACTCTGCTGCAATGGTCGCAGAAACCGGAGATGAATTTTACAGAGAAAGCAATGATTACTCAACAGAAAGCTATGTAATTTCTTTCTTTGGACGTCTTAACTACACATTACTCAACAGATACCTTTTTACTCTGACTGTTAGAAACGACGGATCATCAAGATTCAGTCCGGACAATAAGTGGGGTTTATTCCCTTCGGCAGCTTTCGCATGGAAAATTAACGAAGAAAACTTCATGCAAGATCAGAGATTATTCTCGGACCTTAAACTTAGATTAGGATACGGTGTTACCGGACAGCAAAATCTTGGAAGTGGCGACTATCCGTGGATGGGCAGATACAGCTACAGTCAAGCCGGAGCAAACTATTTCTTTGGTGATCAAAGAGTTTCACTGATAAGACCTGTTGCTTATGATGAAAATCTGAAGTGGGAAGAAACAGCAACACTAAATGCCGGTTTAGATTATGGTTTCTTAAACAACCGTATTAGTGGAACATTTGATGTCTATAGCCGTACTACAACCGACCTTCTAAACACTGTTGCAATTGCTGCAGGTACAAACTTCAGTAATCAACTGCTGACAAACGTTGGTGAACTTGTAAATAAGGGAGTTGAATTCTCAATAACAGGTAGACCTATTGTAAGCAAAGATCTCAACTGGAATTTAAGCTATAATATTACATATAACAAAAATGAGATAACAAAACTCACCATCACAGACGATCCTAATTATGCAGGTGTTATTTTTGGAGGTATAGATGGAGGTACGGGGAACAACATTGCTATTCACAGAGTAGGATACCCAGCAGGTTCATTTTATGTTCATGAGCAAGTTTATGACGAAGAAGGAATACCACTTGAAGGTGTTTATGTAGACCAGAACGCCGATGGAGCAATAAACGAACAGGATCTTATTCCTTATAAGAACCCCGCAGCCGATATATTTATGGGACTTTCATCGCAGCTATCTTATAAATATTGGGATTTAAACTTTTCATTACGTTCAAACCTTGGCAACTATGCATACAACAACGTACAGTCCAACCGCGAATCAAGAAACACTACTTACGACCCATCGGGCTGGTTGAAAAACAGAGTAAACAGTGCTTTAAAAACCAACTTTAATACTGTTCAATATCACTCAAGTCATTATATCCAAGATGCCTCATTCCTTAAAATGGATAATATATCATTAGGATATAATTTTACCCATCTGTTAAATGGCGAGCATTCAGGAAGAATCTTCTTCACCGTACAGAATCCTATTGTTATAACAAACTATGATGGACTAGATCCCGAATTCACCAATGATGGTATAGACAACAACATCTACCCTCATCCAAGGGTATATATTATGGGACTAAGTTTAAATTTTTAATACATAAATATTATGAAGACAGTAAAATATAAACTCATATACTTTTTAATAATCGGACTGATGGCTACGGGTCTCACTGCCTGCCTCGACGATTTAAACACCATTCCTCTTGATGAAGATGAATTGGTATCGGAAGTAGTATTTGGAAGTGAAATAGATCCATATAAAGAACTCCTTGCAAAAATTTATGCCGGACTGGCAATAAGTGGAAATAGTGCAGGTGATGGAGACCCTGATGTAGCTGGCGTTGATGGTGGTAGTCAGGCTTCTTTTCTTAGAGGTTTGTGGAATCTTCAACAACTACCTACCGATGAGGTAATATGTGCTTGGAATGACCCGGGAATACCTAATCTCAACTACATTACATGGACCTCTAGCAATGTATTTATAAAAGGATTTTATTACAGATTGTATTATCAGATAAATTTAGTAAATGCTTTACTAAGAGAAACTACAGAAGATAATTTAAACGGGAGAGGGGTTAGTAGCAGCGATCAGGCCGAAATCAAACACTTTCGTGCAGAAGCTCGATTTCATAGAGCACTTGCATATTACTACCTCCTTGATATGTTTAGAAACGTTCCATTTGTAGATGAAGACAGTCCGGTAGGAAGCACTTTGCCTCCTCAAATTAATGGAGCCGATCTTTTTGATTATATTGAGAAGGAACTTCTGGAAAGCGAAGCAGATATGCTCCCTCCATTTGTTGGATATAACAGCACTCATTACGGCAGAGCGCATAAGGCAGCAAACTGGGCATTACTTTCTCGTTTATATCTCAATGCTCAAGTATATGTAGGAGTTGATAAATACACAGAAAGTATAACCTATAGTAAAAAAGTAATTGATGAAAGCTACACTCTAGAGCCGGTCTATGCAAATATTTTCAATGCCGATAATAACACTTCAAGTGAAATGATATTCCCAATTCGATATGAAGGTGCAGAAACTCAAACATGGGGCGGAATGACCTTCTTATTGAGCGGTATGGTACCGTCAGATATGCAAGAAGAAGTTAATGCTGTCGGAGCATGGCAAGGTAACAGAGCCCGTATCTCTTTATTAAGAACATTCGAAAAAGAAAATTTACATGAGAACGACAGCCGTTTTGATATGGTATATACCGAAAAATCAGAACAACATGAAGTACTTGACCCTTCTGTGTTTGACCATGGCATACCTGTCGTAAAATACTCTAATAGAAACAGTGACGGCACTCTTCCTCCAAGTAACATAGCTTACACCGACTTTCCATTATTCAGACTAGGAGAAATATATCTAAACTATGCCGAAGCAGTTTTAAGAGGTGGTTCTGGCGGAGATCAGTCCACTGCGCTTCAATTGATTAACGAACTTAGAGAACGCGCATACCGACAAGCACCCTACACGATTACTGCGGGTGAGTTAAATCTTGACTTTATACTTGATGAAAGAGGACGCGAATTATTCTTCGAGGGACAACGTCGTACTGATTTAATCCGCTTCGACAAATTCACCGGATCTTCTTATATCTGGACATGGAAAGGAAGCACTATTGAAGGCAGACCTGTTTCTGACCACTATAATGTATACCCTATTCCAGCTGATGACATAGGTGCGAATGATAATCTCGTTCAAAACACCGGTTATTGACTAATATCAAATTAACTTGAAAAATAGAAAATAATGAAAAAGATATTTAATATAATATTTCTACTGACTACTCTAGGCATGCTTTGGTCATGCCAAGAAGATGATCAGATGGTTTTGCAACAACCAGATTCCTTTACCCTCAACGTACCTAAATACGCATCGGGAATTTACGATTTGCAAAACATGGAAACAATTGAGTTCACGACTTCTCAACCAGACTATGGATTTACTGCTGCTGCAATTTATAGTGTAGAAATATCGTTATCTCAAGACTTCTCTAACTACGTAACACTCCCAGGAGACTACACAACAGCTAAATTCAATATTCTGGCAGAAGACATTGCACTAGCATTAATGGAACTACATGGAATAGAAGATGAAAGCGAATATCCAACTAATCCGCTTCCACTATATGTAAGATTAAAATCTGTGTTGAATGTCAAAAATGATGGACAAGTAAAATCAAATATCATAACTCTACCAAACGTCAAAGGCTATTATGCACTTGATCCGGTGGTAATGCCCGAAAATATGTACATCATAGGTAACGTTGCAGGCAACTGGAACTGGGATGACGCGACCGTAATGATTCCTGTTTGGGGATCACCAGGTAAATTCTGGGCTATGCAATATTTTGGTCAAATAGATGGTAATAATGCTGAAATTAAATTTAACTACGCCAAAGCATGGGATGGAAATGAATTTGGCTTCGAAGGAACTACTATAAATGAAAATGGCGGTACAGCAGATGTTGGCGCTTCAGACTCCGGTGGAAATATCGGTATCGGTAACCCGGGATGGTATATAGTTGTAGTTACAACCAGCATCGAAGGCAGAGGCTTTGAATATGAAGTTGACTTCTTCCCACCACACGTATATTTACAGGGAGAAACCGCCGCGGGTAACTGGGGTACAACAGATGTAGCATATCGTTTTGCGATACCTGAGCTTTCTCTTGGAGCTAATGCAGAATTTATCTCACCTCCATTCTCAAATACAGCAGAATTAAGAGCAAGCATTCAACTTCCGGGTCATGAGTGGTGGCATACCGAATTCATTGTATTAGATGGTGTATTTGAAGCACGTGCAGATGGAGACGATCAGGATCGTGTAACTGGTACTGCTGGTCAGAGACTTCATATCAACTTTACCGAAGGTACAGGTAGAATACAATAATTGAGTTAACTAGGGGAACCTCATTCCCACAAGGTTTGAAGTTCCCTAATTAAAAATAATAACAACATGAATAATAAAATATATTTAATTGCAACACTAATTGCAGTACTTCTTTTCAGTAGATGTGAGGATGTTTATGATCATGTAGCTGCAGACCCTCAATCATATGAGCAAGAAGAAGAACAAACTATTAATGGGTTCACTTTTACTTTGGGAACCGGACTGGCATCCCCAATTGTTCTTAATAATGAACACCTTGACAACGAAACTATATTGGCAGCGATCAATACTACTGCCACACCAACACTTTCAGAAGATGCATATGTAGATTTCAAGATTGAAGTATCTGACACAGAAGATTTCGAAAACTTTATAGAACTAAACTCATACAGAGAAGGCAACAATGCATCAATTTTGGCTACCGATCTTAATGAAGCAGTTAAAGAACTATATGGTAGAAGACCCGAAGCACGTAATATTTATCTTCGTGGAACATACCAAATAGTTGATGGATCTACATCTTCAATGATGCCAAATCCTGTAATACTAGGACCTGTTGCTGTTACACCCGTTGCACCGGTTATAGAGTCAGAATATTATTTAATAGGCGATCTAAACGGATGGAGTTTTGATAACTTGGAAGATTACAAATTTAAGCACAGTGGTCTAGATGTATATGAAGATCCATACTTTACCATTCTGGTTAATTATACTAATGATGATAATATCTTTGGTAACTTTAAAATAGTTCCACTATCTAGCAAAGAAGCAGATTCATGGGATGACGTTATTGGAAATCCAATAGATCAGAACATTGCTCTTGAAGGCGAACTTATCGGTGGAAACCCCGGCTCAATGAAAGTAGAATTACCCGGATGGGTTAGGATTACTCTTAATATGATGGAGTATACCTACGAAATTGAACTAATAGGTGACATGAATCTAAGTTTGTATGTTCCGGGTGGACATCAAGGCTGGAACCCCGAAACAGCACCTACATTGTACAGTCGAAACCTAGATTTCAAATATAATGGATTTGTATACTTCCCGGACGATAACACAGGATACAAATTTACTGAAGGACCCAATTGGGACAAAGGATATGGAGATGGCGGAGATGGAACCTTATCTGAATCGGGACCTGACTTAATGATGGAAGAATCAGGATATTATAAACTTGATGTAGATTTTTCAGGATCTCCCTACACATATATAGCTACAAAAACAGTATGGGGAATTGTAGGAGATGCAACCCCAGGTGGATGGGATGCAGATACTGAAATGACCTATAATCCTGAAACAAGAATATGGACTATCAATACCGCCCTAAACTCAGGAGATTTTAAATTCCGTGCAAATAATGACTGGGATATAAACTTAGGGGGGAACATAGGGAATCTCTCTTATGGAGGTGATAATATCACTGTTCAAGAAGGCACATATACAATAACACTTGACCTATCTGATTCAGAGCAGTTTAGAGGAACAATAGTTAAGAACTAAACAGAACAATGAAAAAAGCACGGTCTACAACAGCCGTGCTTTTTTTTGGCATATAAATTGGCATATAAAACGGTAGGCCCTATTTTGGACTACTCGAAACAAAAAAATATGAATGTTTATATTGAAGTGAATTAAACAATCAATGATATGAGTAAAATATTTATAAAATCAGCACTTTTAATCTTAACTGCTCTAATAGTATCTGTTTCATGTTCAAGCTCCGAAGAGGCAGATAGAACCATTGACGACCACTTAGCAAAAGGGGGTGACATCAGCTGGCTGCCACAAATGGAGGCAAGCAATTACACTTTCTACAATGACAAAGGAGAACCTGAAGACTGTTTTAAAATACTAAAAGACCATGGGATTAACTCTGTAAGACTACGTACATGGGTAAACCCTTCAAATCACCCTCAAAGTGGTCATTGCAGCATGGAAGAAACTGTTGCAATGGCCAAAAGAGCTAAAGATTGGGGTATGAAGATAATGATTAACTTTCACTATAGTGATAGCTGGGCAGACCCGGGCAAGCAAAATAAGCCAAAAGATTGGGAAGGGCTAAATTTTGAAGAGTTAAAACAAGTATTATTTGATTACACTTATGATGTAATGGATGCCCTTAAAAATGAGGATATCTCTCCCGAGTGGGTTCAGCTTGGCAATGAAATACCAACAGGCATGATTCATCCAGAGGGCCATACAGACAACTGGCCGCAACTTATTGCTCTACTAAATAGGGGTTATGATGCTGTTAAAGAAGTGAGTCCATCTTCTAAAATCATCCTTCATGTGGATCAAGGAAATGATAATGAACGATTTCGCTGGTGGTTTGACAACGCTGAAGAACATGGAGCACAAT
>CAZYGE010000012.1:39456-40588 GCA_964647535.1 uncultured Proteiniphilum sp. | reverse complement strand
TTATTGCTATACGGATAATATGCTACGAAATCGAGCTCATCATTATTTGTAGGATAAATAATTCCTTCATCAACTGCAATTAGATCAGCTTCAAAACCACTTGAACTATTTACATATTCCACATTGAAATAACCATTGTACAATGATTCTCCACTTAGAGTCTCGCCGCTATTGAATGCAAAAATGCCTACAGCATCATTTTTTTCCCATTCATTACCCACAACTCTTGTTCTTCTAAACACCTGTTCAGAAGAATTAATTGTTGTCGTGAACTTTGCATTTACGTCTTCCGTGCCTGCATCTTCGCCAAACTCTTGTGATTCACATGATATTAAGCCGGTAGCCAATAGCGCCAAGCTTAAAAAATTAGATACTTTTCTCTTTGTCATTTATTATTTTGTTTTTATGCAATTAGTAATTGAGCTATTTTAGTAAATAGCTCCATGGTTTGTTTCTAAATATAAATTTAGAGGCACAAATTAACTAAATAATTATTAAACAGACAAGTATTTTAATAAGCATTATTCGCAGAACATAGGCTGTGACAAGTTGTGGTACATCTTAACTATTTAACATACGGTGTTTTACAGTAAAAAATATTTAAGTGAAAATATCTCAATTACTCTAGGTCATACCTTATTTTATCCAATATAATAGGAAGTAATTTGATATTAACACCCGCTTTTACTAGCTCGCCCTCATCCTCGGACAACATGTTTGCGAATGACTCAAGGCTGCTTGATTCTATTTGAGACAATTTATACATCTCCACAGCACTTTGATTATTTCCAATACAAAGTTCCACATGCCCAGCATTTAGATAATCATGTGCATTTGGTTTATTATCAATTATACGCGAGTAGTAATTTTGTGCAACATCAAATTTTCGCAAAAGAAATGCACACCATGCAATTGAGCGCCATGCACGAGTATTATTGCTGTTTATCAGTTCAACTTTAAAGTAGAAATTAAGGGCTTCTTCATATCGTTTAAGTTCGAGGTAACAATGCCCTATATTTAACTGAATGTTAAGATCGTCGGGTCTAAACTGTTCAAGTCTCCTATAATACTCAAGTGCAGTTTGTGGCTCCTTCAACACTCGATAGCAATGAGCTATACGATTGAGAACCCA
>CAZYGE010000012.1:22974-39356 GCA_964647535.1 uncultured Proteiniphilum sp. | reverse complement strand
CAGTTTGTGGCTCCTTCAACACTCGATAGCAATGAGCTATACGATTGAGAACCCACGTGTTATTGTCTTCAATAAGATCTGCATGCAAATATGACTCCAGAGCACCTTTAATATCTGCGGACATCTGTTGGCAAAAGCCCATCTTCTGCCAGTATTCGCTCTTTGGCGCAACTCTCTCAGCAAGCATTTTATATGCACTATATGCTTCCTTAAAATTGTTTTTTTCGAAATAATACAGAGCAATCTGTTCAAGATTCTTTGGTTGAAGAACTATAGATTGAAACTCTTCAATCTTATGAAAATTAAGTGGGAGATTAAATATGTCCGTGAAATTGGAGCTCCGGGGATGAAGTTTAAAGAATCGATATAGATCCTGTATATACTGTTTAATTATTGATTCTTCTTTTTGATTTGGATTAAGCGCAATCTCCTCTTCCTGAAGTTTTTTAATCTCATCACCTTCTGCACCAAGCTGATTAATCATCATGTTACGATACTGCTCGGGCATCATCATAATACTAAAACAGAATGAATACTTGTCTGAATTACAAATAAATGAAGACTCAAACATCCCCTCAAGCATTTTGTTGCCTTGAACATCCCCTGTAAACACCGGCTCCACAGAACTATGTTGGACGTCAAACGGTAAAAACCAGTTACTCAGTTCATGAAAAAACGGGTAGTTTTTTAAATTAGAGAAAGTGGAGTGAAACACATCGGCACCTTTCATTTGCAGCTCAGAAAACTCTTGAAGTTTATCTGTGAGTCCGCTGTCATCTAGTATCTTTTGCCATTCGGGGTTCTTTTCATCTAGGCCCGATTCACCCATCCACTCATCCAGTTTTATTTTTTTCCCAATCATCGGGCTCAACTTCATCATCTCAGGAATAATCTCTTCATTGAGTCTACGAGTTATTTTTTCAGTCTCATGTGCCTGAATATAGCCAAGTACGGCGTTCATAAAGGTGTTGGTAAATTGCTTGTTGTCCGACAATAATTTCAGTCTATTGCTGCATTCCGGGTATAATTTCCACCTGTTTCTGTAAATCTGAAATAAAGGAATTATACCTATAATTGCCCGTGTTGCAATTTCCTGATTTGGGTTGCGACACACATCCAGCATAAACAAAATCTTGGCAGAGTCAAACCTATGAATGATATTAAGTGTAAGCGCCGAAACAACCATGCACTTGTCATTAACCGGGATCAACTCATCCTCCATAAATCGGGTTAATGAGGCAATAAAATCGTCATTGGCACGAGGTGACGTATAGATGTAATAGAACAAATCTTGAACACTGTTCTCGTGAGCTTTGATATTTCTCTTTAATCTAGATTCCTTTTCGGCACCATCATCAAGCAAATCTAAAAATTTAACAGTGTCAGCTTGTTTGGATATGGTTTTCCGATATTCATCCAAAGTAACAGTTTCACGTACATTCTGCAATCTAAGCTTCTCATAAAATATCGAACTGCTGTCTTGCAAGAGTAAGCTTTCTGCCGCATCGTCAGCAATAATATATATGTCTCTGAAAAGCTTATCGTATATCTTCTCCTGTTCGGGGTCACCCTTTCCCTCCACCAGATAATGCAACATATACTTATAATTAGTTTCCAGCTCAATAAGTCTTTCGTTGACAGACCAGTTCTGTTGCATTGCAACCAGCTCTTTTGCATTATCAATAGCATTTTTTAGCTGTTTTTTTTCTATATGCTTGTATATTATGCTTCGTTTATTATTAATATCTAGTGGACTCATAAAATATTTACGTTGTTTTATATTTAATAATTAGGGTAGAGGGCAATGACTCAATCCAAGGTAAGTTGGTTTTCAGTAATTTGCTCCATCCATCTAAACTTATCAACATAAGGTTCTGTTTTGAAATAAAATCAAGATCAATTTTTCTATCATTCTCCCACAACTGAACACTAATTTCAGGTACCTTCTGACACGAGCTGAAAAACTTTTGCAATTTTGCATTACTTTCCATTTCTCCTATTGCATCCCAAATCATGTACTCTGTATTATCTTTTCGGGTAAGTCTGGTGATTACGCTGGGTAGAACTCTAACGTCGGAGTTATTGAGTATTGGTATAAAAATCTTATCCAGGTTATCAACTCTTTTATTTATAAACAAACAAGTTGTAACTGGGTTCATGTCAAACAAATCAGCAACTTTATTTAACACCTCCCACTCCTGATAATACATCTTTGATTTAACATCCGATTCAGAGAGAGTTGGGTTTGATTTTAGTGTGCTAAACTTGCGATAAACTGCTGGGTTGAATATATCGCTTTTGACACCAAAAATAAGCAAAGTACTGCCTCTTTCTTTAAGTGTTTTTTTAATCTCCGCAACCTTGTCGTCAGCTCTTTTTATGAAAGTGCGAACCGCTAATTTGTTTTTCGCCTCTTTGCTTTTAAGGACCCTGAAAGCATCACTCTGATAATTCTCTTCGATTACAGGCTTTGTTTCATCAACTTCTTCACTTGTGAGATGTAAAAAGGTTATAGTAGAATGCTCTGAACCGGAAATTGCCATATATGCAGCAAGCTCACTCATCGCCTTACCTGTTTCAGCATCTTCAAAACATGCCAATACATGTACAGGATCCTTTATTTTTTCTATAGTTTCCATATGTTTTTAAATAACATCGTGAAACCCTTCGTTCAGCATAGAGCTATCTAGCATAGAATCTTTATAGCCTAGGAAATACAATATGCCGTCGATACCTACCGATGACAATGATTGACGTGTATTTTGAATCACTTTTGGCTTAGCGTGGAAGGCAATTCCCAAACCGGCTATTCCAAGCATAGGCAAATCGTTAGCACCATCCCCAACAGCAACAGTTTGTCTAATGTCAATCTTCTCCACTTGCGCAATAAGCTTCAGCAGTTCAGCCTTTTTCTTACCGGTAACAATATCACCTATATAATTACCTGTAAGTTTACCGTCGACTATCTCAAGCTCATTGGCATACATATAATCAAAGCCATACTTTTCTTTAAGATAATCTCCAAAATAAGTAAATCCTCCTGAAAGAATTGCTGTTTTAAACCCAACTTTTTGTAAAACCTTCATTAACCTGTCCAATCCCTCGGTAATAGGCAAATTCTCTGCCACCTCTTTTAGGACGGACGCATCAAGCCCCTTTAGTAGCTTTATGCGCTGCTTAAAACTCTCCTCAAAATCAATATCACCTTGCATTGCAGACTCGGTTATAGCTTTCACTTCTTCACCTACACCGGCTTTTACCGCCAATTCATCAATAACTTCTGTTTGAATTAAGGTTGAATCCATATCAAAGCAGATTAGGCGTCGCATACGTCGGAACATACTCTCTTCTTGAAACGAAATATCAAAATTAAGTTGTGATGATAAATCCATAAAAGACTCCTGCATCTGCCTACGATCTGTTGGAGTACCTCTAACAGAAAGCTCCACACATGATTTTGCTGCACGCTCTTCTTCATCTAGAGGAATTCGCCCTGTAAGCCTTATCATGTTATCAATATTGAGATTTTGATTTGCAATAATTTTTGAAACTGCTGCTATTTGCTTGGCTGTTAGAATTCGACCTAATAGAGTGATAATATATCTGTTTTTGCCTTGCATGCTAACCCAATTGGTGTAACGCTCAACTGAGATAGGCGTAAACTTCACATTCACTTCCATTTCATAAGCTTTGAAAAGCAAGTCTTTTAGAATATCACCAGAGTTATTGTGCATAGATTTAAAGAGGATACCAATTGCAACATTTCTGTGAATGTCAGACTGACCGATATCTAAAATAAAAGCACCATGCCTAGCCAATATTTCTGTTAGCGCGGCAGTTAAACCCGGTTTATCTTCACCATTTATGTTAACTAATATAATTTCAGAATTTTCCATATTTAAAAAAAGTTTGAATCTAAAGTTTAAGTTTTTTTCAATCACATGATCGGCAGAGAAACCTGAGAGTAGATATCTTCTATATCTACTTTACTGATTTTATTAAAATCTTCTTCTCTAACCGTAATCATCAGGCCTGCTAAATCCAAAGCACCCGGACTAATCATTAGTTGATTGTTGCCTTCTTTGTAGTACTGGATGGGTCGATGAGCTCTGCGAGGGAAGATATGTATGTTATAATTATTATCATCAACAAACACTACTACGTTCAGCATTGGTTCCTCTTCACCTGGTTGAAGTGATCGGAGATACTGATAAACTTCCTCAAATAGCTCAACAATCTCGTTGAGGTTACTGCTACTTATCATCATACAAGAACGCAACTCATTATCACCCTGAAGCAATACATCCTGTTTTAATCCCGCTTGCAAATGAAAATGATCGGGAGCAGAGGCACCGCTTTTAGGACCGTTATAGAAAACAACATAATCGCTAAGATGTTGTGCCAAAGTTAGCATATCTGCTACTTTATTTCGGATTCGTTGTGGTACATGTGAGTGTAGTGGTATAGTAAGATGATTTTTAAGTATGGGGAATGGATTACATAAAATAATATATTTATCTAGAAAAGTAATACCCTTTTGCTCTGCGGGACGGTTTGTTTCACACAAGAAACATGGCCTTTCACTTAAATGCTTTGCATCAGTTTTTGCTGCTGTCGATGTTATTCTGGCGGGATTGAACTGTACATTCACAGAAAACTCATTACCCCAATTAAATTGTTTTGTCTTCACCTCATCCAGCTGTTTGATAGCATTTTGTAGCTGGTACCAACTATTTTTCTGATCTGAGAAAAGGTTATCGATCTCTATCTGAAGATTCATCTACTATTATATTTTTTTATAAAACAATCAAAAACAAAGATAGTGATAATTTCTTTTATATATATTATACGTTACTATTTGGTTATCAAGTTTTTTTGTATCTTTGTGGGAGTCAACGACTGGTAATATTTTTTTAAAATGAAAAAAACATCATTCATCTTTTTTTTCTGTATTTCTATCGCTTTATTTCAATCCTGCAATCAAGGCAGAGAGCGAGAAAAGCCGATATTGAATGATGATAAAACTGAAACCGGTACTTTGGATAGCATTTCACCTCTTGTAACTGCAGTTGATAGTGAAGATTTTAATAAGTTTGTTGAAAGATTCAGCAAAGAACAATCTTTTCAGCTCAAACGCATAAAATTCCCAATCAGCATAACTGTGCCAGACGCTCAGTCTGAAGGTATGGCTCCTATGGAAGAAACCATTGGTAAATATGAATGGGAACCACTTGATCTTACTTATGACAGCACATATTTGACACGCCCATACGACCAGTACTACCAAGTTGTGCGTTTTAAAAACGACACAGCAGTTGTAGAAATAAGGGGCATAAATAATGGCATTTATGCCGACTATTATTTTGCACTTGTAGATAAAGAATGGTACCTAGTTACACTCTACGAAGCATCATTTTAATTACGAAGCATCATTTAAGCTTTCAGCTTTACATCGCCAAAATGCAGAGGAAGCAAGTCTTTTATACTATTAACAACATAAACTGCGTCTCCGCCATACATTAATAATCTCATGGTGGAATTAAATCGGTTTTCTGTCTCTAGTAACACCTGTCGGCAGCCGCCACACGGTGTTATAACATCATCGGTAAACTTGCCATTTGACCACGCAGCTATAGCGATAGCTACAACTTTCTCGTTGGGATAAACAGAATTTGCATAAAAAGTAGCTACTCTCTCGGCACACAAGCCAGATGGATACGCTGCATTTTCTTGATTATTTCCTGTTATAATTTCACCATTTTCCAATAAAAGAGCAGCGCCCACTTTGAAGTTAGAATAAGGAGCATAAGACTTCTCGGTAGCATGTTTTGCAGCGTTAATTAGTTTTTTTTCTATTTCAGAGCACTCCTCTAAAGGATAAACAGTTATCTTTGTAGATAAATTTATTTCTCGCATATTTGATACTAGTTAAATTTACAATGCAATTTAATTCTCACAAATATAATTATATTTCGCGGTACTTACTCCTACTTTCATTTTTATTTATATCGTTTGTGCTCACTTCACAAGGTGTAAGAACTTATGAGATGTATATAGAAAAATATAGTGATTTAGCTGTAGATCATATGGATAGATACAGAATACCTGCATCAATAACGTTAGCTCAGGGAATATTAGAATCCGGAGCAGGTATGAGCGATCTTGCCCGTAGAAGCAACAATCACTTCGGGATAAAATGTCACAGAGGGTGGAGTGGAGACAGGGTTTACGCAAAAGATGATACACCAAATGACTGTTTCAGAAGCTATAACAGAGTAGAAGACTCCTATCAAGACCATTCTGAGTTTTTAGTAGGTGGAAGCAGATACAGAAATCTTTTTGATTTATCTATTACCGACTATAAGGGTTGGGCAAGAGGATTACAAAAATCAGGTTACGCCACTGACCGGGCCTATGCCAACAAGCTGATAAAACTAATTGAGGATTATGAATTGTATAGGTTCGATGATAGAAAATACCGAAAAGGTGTAAGCCGTATTGAGCGCGAAGCTATAAGACAAAATGAAGCTTCAAGGGCTTCATGGAATCATCAACCTTACATTACACACGGATTGGTTTATGTAATAGCTGTCGATGGCGATACGTTTGGCAGTATTGCAAACGAATTTGGGTTCAAAGAAAAAGACCTTCTGAATTTCAACGAAGTGCCCAAAGATTTTCCCTTAAGTGATGGCGATATTGTTTATTTTCAAAAGAAAAAAAGCAGAGCAGATAAAGGCTTTGAATATCACACAGTTCAAGTTGGCGAATCAATGTACAGCATATCCCAGCTTTATGGCCTTCAGTTAAGAAACCTATATAGATTAAACAAGAAGAGCTATGAGTACGTTCCCGAAGAGGGCGACTTATTAAAACTGAGATAACATCAAGCCAAAACAATTTATACGAAAAATAATAATAAAATTATGCAATATAATACACAAAAAGAAAAACTTACAATGCCGGAGTATGGAAGAAATATCCACAATATGGTAAATCATTGTATTAACATTGAAGATGCCGATGAGCGTAAAAGATGTGCCAATACAATAATTGATGTCATGGGAAACATGTTTCCACACCTGCGTGATGTGAATAACTTCAAACATATTCTTTGGGATCATTTGGCAATAATGTCAGACTTCAAACTGAATATCGATTATCCTTATGAAGTTATTAAAAAAGACGATCTATACTCGCCACCCGGCAAAATTGAGTACAGCCGTCCAACTATGAAATATCGCCATTATGGAAAAATTATGGAAAAATTGATAGGTATTGCTTCAAATATGGAAGATGGTGATAAAAAAGATCAACTGATTAGGTTAATAGCAAACCAGATGAAGAAATCCTATATTCAGTGGAATAAAAACGCCGATGACAGTAAAATATTCGAAGACCTTCTAGATCTTTCAAAAGGAAAGATAAATCTCACCAGTGAAGACTATGTAATTCCTGAAGTAAAAACAGCACCTAGTCGCGACAAGTTAAAAAACATAAGACACCAGAGAAAAAGATAAAAAAATAATCGATTATGATCTCACCACAAGATATAATTCATGTTGGTCGCACTCAAAAGCCCCACGGTATAAAGGGTGAAATTAATATAATCTTTAACAACGTAGAATATGCAGAACTCGATTGTGAATACTATTTATTGATGATAGATAACATTCCGGTTCCGTTTTTCATAGAAGAGTTCACATTTACAACAGATGTTGCCGCCAGAGTAAAATTTGATGCTGTAGATGATGAAAAAGAAGCAGCAAAACTTATTAACCTTGATATTTGTGTGCCAACTAACCTTGTGAAACAGCAGGAGGATAGTATTGCACCGGGTTGGAGTCACTTTATTGGATTCGATGTAGTAAATATCGATAATGAACATATTGGTACAATTGTAAAGGTAGACGATTCCACTATAAATATCCTCTTTGTATTGGAAAACGAAGAAAAAGAAATTCTTATTCCCGCAACTGAAGATTTCATTGCCGTAATTGATGAGAAAGGGAAGATTATAAAAATGGACTTACCCGAAGGATTATTAGAAGATTAATATGTCTTTTCTACAACTCTCAAATGTAACCGTAGGGTACCCCGATAGAAAGAGGTTTCGAGAAATTCAAAGCAAGTTAAATTTGAGTGGCGAAAAAGGTGAGCTAATTGCTATAATTGGCAAAAACGGATGTGGTAAATCCACACTAATTCGCTCTGTTGCCTGTCTTCAACCAATACACGAAGGCTCCATAACACTCAATGGTGAAAATCTCTTAGAATTGGCACCTATAAAGAGAGCTAGACTGCTGTCTGTAGTACTCACTGCGCAACATTCCGTTGCTTCTTTCAATGTCAGAGAACTGATATCTAATGGGCGCGACCCATACACAGGCTGGCTTGGCAGTTTATCAGAAAAAGATGAAGAAATCATTAATTCTGCAATACAGCAAACATATCTCGAAGGATTTGCCGAACGTAATATCTATGAACTGTCTGATGGAGAACGTCAAAGAGTGTTTATTGCTCGCGCCTTAGCTCAAGACACCCCTCTTATTTTATTAGATGAACCCACCTCTCACCTCGATTTACCAAACCGTATCAATATCCTACTACTTCTTCAGAAGTTAGCCCGTGAAACCGGAAAAACCATACTCATATCCACACATGAACTTGAGACAGCAATGCAGGTAGCAGACAAGTTGTGGCTTATGGAAAATAGTAAAGGAGTTACAGTTGGTGTTCCGGAAGACTTAGTATTAAATGGCAGCTTCGAAAATATATTTCACCACCATTCTTATGAATTCGATAAAGAATATGGCAGTTTTATAGTTCAGAAAACATTAGACAAATATATTTCAACAAAAGTTGACAAACCTCAAGGATTAATGGCTAGGTGGACCACCAAAGCGCTTTCAAGAAAAGGATATAAAATTACAAACGACGCTGCGATCGAGCTTTTTGTAGATGAGGAAAACCAGTGCTGGAAATTAAAAAATGAAGATCAAACAATCGTAACGCACAGTATTGAAGAGGCTCTTAATGCATTATCAGGTTTACAGTAGTTTTTATTACCTTTGCAGCATTTTGATATAACAATCATGGAAGAAAGAAAACGTAGAATTGCTATATTAGGTTCAACCGGTTCAATAGGCACACAGGCATTAGATGTCATCTCTAGGCACAGCAACCGTTTTGAAGCATATGTACTAGTAGCAAACAACAATGTTCAACTACTCATCGAGCAGGCTCGCAGGTTCATGCCCGAGGTTGTGATAATAGGTAACATAGCAAAATATCAGCAATTAAAAGATGCATTGGTTGATTTGCCAATAAAAATATGGGGTGGCAGTGAAGCAATTGAACAAGTAGTCACCGATGAAAATATAGATATAGTTCTAACTGCAATGGTTGGAATATCCGGTCTTAAACCAACACTAAGCGCAATTACTGCAGGTAAAGCTATTGCTCTGGCAAACAAAGAAACCTTGGTAGTTGCCGGAGAACTAATTTCATCACTGTCACTAAAACATAAAGCACCCATAATTCCTGTAGACTCTGAACATTCTGCAATTCTACAATGCCTCAATGGAGAAGGAGCTAACAAAATTGATAAAATATTACTTACAGCTTCTGGAGGACCGTTTAGAAACCATACTGCCGATCAATTGAAAAAAGTAACAAGACAAGAAGCATTAAACCATCCAAATTGGAGTATGGGAGATAAAATCAGCATCGATTCGTCAACCATGATGAATAAGGGATTTGAGATGATCGAAGCCAAATGGTTATTTGATGTTGAGCCCTCTCAAGTTGAAATACTTATACATCCGCAATCCATAATCCATTCAATGGTACAGTTCGTAGATAGCTCAATAATGGCTCAAATGGGGCAACCGGATATGAGAGTACCCATTCAATATGCATTTTCATTTCCCCAACGTTTGGAACTAAATGTTGAGCCTGTAAATTTCTTCCAACTATCACAACTAACATTTGAAAAGCCCGATAGAAATATGTTCCCCAATCTTGATTATGCTTTTCAAGCAATAGACACAGGCGGCAATATGCCATGCATATTAAATGCTGCAAATGAAGTTGCCGTAGAGCTATTCCTTCAAGAAAAGATAGGGTTTATGAAAATGAGTCATCTGATAGAAAAAGCAATGAATCAATCATCATATATAAAACATCCTTCGCTTAACGATTATATAGAAACAGACAAAGAAACAAGAGAAATAATATACAGCTACCTATAAGCATACAACATATTAAGAGAGAAATATTTATTTAAATAACATATGCACAGTTTTGTGTGAAACAACAACTTGATGGAAACATTTTTAATGAAGGCAGCACAGCTCATATTGAGCTTGTCAATACTTGTAATAGTACACGAATTTGGACACTATATCGTTGCAAGAATGTTCAAAATTAGGGTAGAAAAATTCTATCTTTTCTTTGATGCAGGCTTCGCACTATTCAGATATAAACCCAAAAACAGTCATACTGAATATGGCATGGGCTGGTTACCCCTTGGTGGTTACGTTAAGATAGCCGGTATGATAGATGAATCGATGGACAAAGATCAGATGGCTAAACCTCCTCAACCATGGGAGTTTCGTTCCAAGCCGGCATGGCAAAGGCTCTTGGTAATGGTAGCAGGAGTTATATTTAACCTCCTATTGGCGTTCTTTATATACGCCATGGTGCTCTTTACCTGGAACGATAACTACCTTCCACTAGAAAATGTAACTCAAGGAATGGAGTTCAGTGCCGCTGCAAAAAATGCAGGCTTTCAGGATGGCGACATCCTTCTTATGGCGGATAATAAGGAATTAGATAGATTCGGAGTGCGAACTCTGCTTGATATCGCCGATGCAAAAACCGTTACCGTCAAACGTGATGGAGAATTGGTAGTTCTCAACATGGAAGAAGGACTAATGAAGAGTTTGCTAACCGATCAAGAAGGATTTGCAAATATTCGCATACCAACCGTTGTTTTTGACACAATGGAAGGTAGTGTAGCCCAACAGGCAGGTCTTGTTAGAGGAGACAGCATTGTAGCAGTAAACGGAGAATTAGCACCTTCATTTAGTGACTTGAGACAATTATTGGAAAAAAATGCCAACCAAGAAGTGACTCTAGATTATTATCGTGATGGAGCACTCAACACTGCATCAGTTCAGCTAGATTCATCTGCAACCGTAGGGTTCTATGTAGCACCAGCGGCACTTGTTTATGATGCTGTCACAGTTGAGTACAGCTTTTTCGAGTCGTTTCCCGCAGGCATGCAAATGGGAATTGATACACTCAAAGATTATATAGCTCAGTTTAAATATGTCTTTACAAAAGAAGGAGCATCATCTTTGGGCGGCTTTGGAGCTATCGGTAACCTATTTCCTGCACAATGGAACTGGCAGTCCTTTTGGATAATGACAGCATTTCTCTCCGTCATACTTGCATTTATGAATATCCTACCAATTCCGGCGCTAGATGGAGGACATGTAATGTTCCTTATTTATGAAGTTGTAACCAGAAAAAAGCCCAACGAAAAGTTTATGGAATACGCCCAAGTTGCCGGAATGATATTATTACTTGGTCTGGTCCTATATGCCAACGGAATGGATATATTCCGAGCAATTTTTAAATAGTTAAGCAATAAAACAAATCAACCAAAAGTTTGATTGTCAAGTAAGATTTATAAAATATGAAGATTTCGGAATTGATAAGTAAAGGTGGTAAAACAGCATTTTCTTTCGAACTATTGCCTCCATTAAAAGGTAATAGTATTAGTAAACTATTTAAAGCAATAGACCGCCTGAAAGAGTTTGACCCGAAATATATCAATATCACCACTCACCACAGTGAGAATATATATAAAGAAGATAAAGAAGGCGTTTATCGCAGGGTGAATATCAGAAAACGTCCGGGTTCGGTAGCAATTGCGGGGGCAATACAAGGTAAATATGGAATTAAAGCAATTCCACATTTAATATCCAAAGGTTTCGCAAAAGAAGAAACAGAGTATGCGCTTATAGATTTATCTTTCCTGGGAGTTACAGACTTACTACTTCTAAGAGGAGATACAAAAAAACTCGATGCAGAACAGAGAGCAATGGATAGTCATAACTATGCTACAGGACTTCAAGATCAAGTCAATAAATTCAACAAAGGAATAGGGTACGATGGATCCGAATTTAGTCCACCCGAAGTGCCTTTTTCTTATGGTATGGCATGTTACCCCGAGAAACACGAGGAATCACCAAATATGGAATCAGAGATTCTTTACACAAAAATGAAAGTCGACAATGGTGCTGATTACCTTGTTACTCAAATGTTTTTTGACAATAAAAAATATTTTGAATTTGTAGAAAAATGCAGGAAAGCAGGAATTACCGTACCAATCATACCTGGATTAAAACCAATTAATTTATGTAGGCACTTAACTGTACTTCCTCGTGTTTTTCGTACTGACATTCCCGAAGACCTTGAGAGAGAACTTCGCAATTGCAAGAACGACGAAGAAGCGAAACAGGTTGGAATTGAGTGGGGCATAAACCAGTGCAAAGAACTTATGGAAGCAGGCGTTCCCAGTCTGCATTTCTATTCTATGAACGCAGTAGATAGCGTAAGTAAAATTGCAGAACAAATCTATTGAAATTACAACAAACTATAAAATGTATTTTAGCGATGTAATAGGGCTTAAAGATGTAAAGCAGCATCTAATAGATAGTGTGCATAGAGGTTTTGTGCCTCATGCCCGCATTTTCTATGGACCCGAAGGTGTAGGGAAACTCCCTCTTGCCATTGCATACGCTAGATACCTTAATTGTAGTAATCGTGGGCACGACGATGCTTGTGGAGAATGTCCTTCATGTCAAAAATTCAATAAACTGGCACACCCCGATTTGCACTTTGTCTTTCCGGTTGTAAAATCAAAAGTCAGTGATGACTACCTGCCACAATGGCGAGAATTTCTGGCAGACAAAAGCTATTTTAACCTCAACGATTGGCTCAACTTTATCAATGCAGAGAATTCTCAGGCGGTAATTTACTCAAAAGAAAGCGAAGAAATTATTCGCAAGCTAAACCTAAAGGTCTATGAAGCACCATATAAAATTATGATTATATGGCTGCCCGAAAAGATGCATATTGCTTGCTCAAACAAGCTTTTGAAAATGATTGAAGAGCCGCCTTCAAACACAGTTTTTCTGCTCATATCTGAAGACAGAGAAAATGTGTTGCAAACCATCTGGTCGCGTTGCCAACCGCTTAGCATCCGTGCAATAGAAAAAGAAGAGATGGTAGATGCAATACAAAGTAACTTCAATTTAAGCCACAACGAAGCAAACTCTATTGCACATATAGCAAAAGGAAGCTACACCAACGCCCTGCAAATGATTGAATCATCAGATAACAATCGATTTCTATATGAACTCTTTGTAAATATGATGCGATCTTCAGTCTCCGGCAACATAAAAGCAATTAAAACTGCGGCCAATGAAATTGCAGGCATCGGCAGAGAAATGCAAAAAAGTTTTATTCTCTACTCGTTGAGAATGCTAAGAGAATATTTTGTAAACAACTTAGGCGAACCTCAAATGGTTTATTTAAACGATTATGAAGAACAATTTGGCGAACGTTTCTCCCCATATATCAACGAAAAAAATATTGAAGAGTTCAGCCAAGAGTTTTCACTTGCCTATAGGCAGATAGAACAAAACGGAAACGCTAAAATCATATTTCTTGACATATGCTTGAAAGCAACAATGTTGTTAAGAAAGTGAAAATGTTCTTATTTAAAAAATAATTTGTAACTTGCATACTGTTTACTAATTTCAAAAGTCTTGCTAATCTTAATGATATAGCAATTAATATATATGGATAGAGAAGTATTATCAAATAAATTATCGGAAATAGCTCCACTAAAGGAGGTAACCGTAAGAAACACCAAGAGCTGCAAAGGCTGTACACGACATACAAATAAACTTCACACATATGATTGGCTTCATGACTTTCCCGAGTTTCAGGAGCTCACAAAAATGGTAGAAGTTCAATTCAAAAACACACGAAAAGGATATTATATAAACAGCAACAACCTCAAACTAGAGCTTGGAGATATTGTTGCTGTAGAATCTACTCCCGGTCATGACATTGGCACCGTTACACTCACAGGGAAACTTGTAGAGAAACAAATGAAAAAAAACAACTTCCGTGACGATGTAAACGGAGGTTTAAAACGCATTTATAGAATTGCTCGTTCGGCTGATATTGAAAAATACGAAGAAGCAAAAGCGCGTGAACAAACTACAATGATACGCTCACGACAAATAGCCGAGAATCTGGGTCTACAAATGAAAATTGGCGACGTAGAGTATCAGGGTGATGGCAATAAGGCAATCTTCTATTATATTGCTGATGAGAGAGTTGATTTTCGCGAACTCATTAAAGTATTGGCCGGTGAATTCCGTGTAAAAATAGAAATGAAGCAAATTGGTGCCCGTCAAGAGGCCGGAAGAATTGGCGGAATAGGTCCATGCGGGCGCGAAATGTGTTGCAGTAGTTGGGTGTCGAGCTTCGTTTCAGTATCAACAAATGCTGCCCGATTACAAGATATATCCATCAATCCCCAGAAACTTGCCGGCCAATGCGGAAAGCTCAAATGCTGCATGAACTACGAAGTTGATATGTACGTTGAAGCACACCGCAGCTTACCCTCACGTGAAATAGTTCTAAATGCCCAAGATGGCGATTATTTTCATTTCAAAAGCGACATATTGGGTGGAATGATAACATATTCTACCGACAAACATTGTGCTTCAAACCTTGTCACAATTTCAAAAGACCGTGCTTTTGAGATAATAAATATGAACAAGAAAGGTCAGAAGCCGGCGATGCTAAAAGTTATAGAAGAAGAAAATACCACTAATGGTGATCCTAGCAATAAAGATATTCTTGAAAGTGAGAGTATTACTCGATTCGATGGCAAAAGAGTCAATCGTAGTAGAGGAAAAAAGAGAAAGCCAAGAAGGAGAAATCCAAATAACTCAAAGAAAAAGTGAAATCGGTATTTACAGCCTTGACAACTTTAATGCTCTGGCTCACACTTTTCACATCATGTACTCAACAAGAATTGTATTTCAAATACAACAAAATTGAGAATAGCAACTGGTATCGCGACTCACTTCTAAACTTCACAATAGACACTATCAAGGTAGAGCAACGTGGAAACTACAACTTACTTCTGGAGCTAACAACCACAGCTCTATATCCGTATAGAGACATACATTTACGCATCCACCACAACCTCACAGACACAATATTTGATAGTGACACAATACAATACAACGTGGCAGATGAATATGGCAGATGGCTTGGAACCGGAGTCGGAAGCTTACGACAACTATCTTTACCTTACAAGTCCGATGTTTTCATAGATACCCTTAGGAGCTATCAAATCAGAATTACACACATATTAAACGACGACCCTCTTAAAGGAGTAGAGAAAGTTGGACTACGCATTATTAAAACAGCAAACAGTTAAATCGATAGAGCAATTTAATCAAATCGAGAATGAAAATAGTTTTTATAGGTTCGGGAAATGTTGCAACACACATGGCAGTTGCTTTAAAAAAAGCAAATAATGAAATAGTGCAGATTTATAGCCGAACACTACAAAATGCACAGCATCTGGCACATAGGGTAGGAGCCCAAGCCATTTCTGAAATTGACCACCTGTTTTTAAATGCAGATTTGTATATATTCTCAATTAGCGATGATGCGCTTCCTTTAATGGTAAAGCAAATGCCCACAACCACCGGCATTTGGGTACATACTGCCGGAAGCATCTCTATGGATACTTTTTCGGGTGTCATTTATCCCCTTCAAACCTTCAGCAAAAATAAAGAACTTAATTTTTCCGAAATCCCATTATTCATAGAAGGCAACTCACCCGAAATCGAATTCCAACTTACAAAGCTTGCAAAAACAATATCCGATGATGTCAGACCCTTAAATAGTGAACAACGCAAGCATCTGCATCTCGCTGCAGTATTTGCAAATAACTTCTCAAACCATATGTACACCCTTTCAAATGAAATACTCAAGCAAAATGAAATTCCATTTGATGTACTAAAGCCTCTTATACGAGAAACCGCAGCAAAAGTGATGGAGATGGATCCCTCAGATGCACAAACGGGTCCGGCAGTTCGATTAGATGTCAATGTTATTAATAGACATCTTGACCTCATTCATAGAGATGAAATAAAGAATATATACGAACAGATCAGTCGTAGCATCAATAAATCTCTAAGATTACGTTAATTGACTGTCAGTATATATAATGTCCACTATTTTAATTAAATTTGTAGAGAATTAATCTCAAA
>CAZYGE010000012.1:0-22874 GCA_964647535.1 uncultured Proteiniphilum sp. | reverse complement strand
TCAGTATATATAATGTCCACTATTTTAATTAAATTTGTAGAGAATTAATCTCAAATCATCTCAAAAATGGCAAAATTTATTGGCTATGTAGAGGTAAATAAAGATCATTGCAAGGGATGCGATCTTTGTGTTGTCTCATGTCCAACGGATGTATTGGAGCTAGAAGCACAGGCGGTAAACGACAGGGGGTATCACTACGTTTATATGAAAAATCCCGATGAATGTATAGGTTGTGCAAACTGCGGATATGTATGTCCCGATGCCTGTTTAACTATCTATAAAAAAAGAGTGAGTTAATTATGGCAGAAAAGATATCATTAATGAAAGGAAATGATGCAATTGCTCATGCTGCAATTCGCTACGGAGTCGATGGCTATTTTGGTTACCCTATCACACCACAATCCGAAATAATTGAAACCCTCATGTCTGAAGCACCCTGGAACACAACCGGCATGGTCGTTCTTCAAGCCGAAAGCGAAGTAGCAGCAATCAACATGGTATATGGAGGTGCAGCGTGTGGCAAATACTCAATGACATCATCTTCAAGCCCGGGCGTAAGTCTAAAGCAAGAAGGCATATCATACATGGCTGGCGCAGAGCTGCCCTGTCTCATTGTAAACGTTCAACGCGGTGGTCCGGGACTTGGTACTATTCAACCTTCTCAAGCCGATTATTTTCAAACAGTCAAAGGAGGTGGTCATGGCGACTATAAACTTATAACCCTCGCACCAAATTCAGTTCAAGAAATGGCAGATTTTGTTGCACTTGGCTTCGAGCTGGCTTTTAAATATCGCAACCCTGCAATGATTCTCACCGATGGAGTAATTGGGCAGATGATGGAAAAAGTGAAACTGCCCGAATTCAAACGAAGACGCACCGAAGAAGAAATTCGTGAACAATGTCCTTGGGCTACTCTCGGTAAAACGGCCGATAGAGGTCCTAATATCATAACATCTCTCGAGCTCGATTCTGCCTCAATGGAAAAAAACAACTTGCGTTTTCAAGCAAAATACAAAAATGTAGAGGCCGTTGAAGTTAGATATGAAGAGATTAAATGTTCCGATGCCGATTATATTATCGTTGCATTTGGGTCCGCCGCACGCATATGTTTAAAAGCAGTTGAAATTGCCCGAAAAGAAGGAATCAAAGTGGGCCTCATTCGCCCAATCACTCTCTGGCCGTTTCCAAGTAAAATTATCAATGAATATGCTAGCAAGGTGAAAGCAATACTCACAGTTGAGCTCAATGCTGGTCAGATGGTCGAAGATGTAAGACTTGCCGTCAATGGCAAAACACCCGTTGAACATTATGGTCGTCTGGGAGGAATTGTACCAACCCCCGACGAAGTAGTTATAGCACTTAAAGAAAAAATTAAACATTATGGATCCTAAATACAGAAACTTTTTTCTAATAATATTTCTTCTTGCCTTCATAGGCACATTTGTAGTTTACTTCTCTTCCGAAAAAGACATGAGACTAACATGGATGTTTGGCGGAACAGCAATTATAAGTTATTTGATATACCGTTTCGCCGGAAGTGGCAGAAGATAAAAAATATAATTCAGAATGCATAAAAACAATATTGTAAGCCCCGAAAATCTGGTCTATGCAAAACCGGAAATAATGAACAACAACTATATGCATTACTGTCCTGGATGCTCGCACGGTGTTGTGCATAAAGTTATTGCCGAAGTCATACAAGAATTGGGTCTCCAGGAAAAAACTATAGGAATTGCACCCGTGGGCTGTGCGGTATTTGCTTACAAATACCTAGATATAGATTGGCAAGAAGCCGCTCATGGTCGCGCACCAGCTTTAGCAACAGCCGTTAAAAGGCTTCTTCCGGAAAAGATGGTCTTCACCTATCAGGGTGATGGTGACCTTGCCGCAATTGGCACAGCAGAAACCATACACACTGCAAATCGTGGCGAAAATATTGCAATCATCTTCATAAACAATGCAATTTATGGAATGACCGGAGGACAAATGTCCCCAACAACATTAGAAGGAATGCCCACTTCCACCAGTCCGGACGGAAGAAATAAAAACATAATGGGAAGACCATTGAAAATACTAAATATGCTTGCACTTCTCGATGGTGTATGCCTTGCAACACGCACTAGCGTACACACAGCCGCAGCCGTTAAAAAAACCAAGCGAATGATTAAGAAAGCATTCGAAAACTCATTGGCAGGCAAAGGCACTTCAATTGTAGAGGTAGTATCCACTTGTAGCTCCGGCTGGAAAATGACGCCTGCTGCATCCAATGATTGGATGGTAGAGAACATGTTTCCTGTCTTCCCGCTTGGAGATTTAAAAAACATCTGAATAATATACATTCATGTTAAAAGAAATTGTAATCGCCGGCTTTGGTGGACAAGGAGTATTATTGATGGGCAAAATACTTGCCTACTCCGGTATCATGGAAGGCAAAGAAGTATCATGGTTTCCTGCATACGGACCTGAACAGCGAGGGGGCACCGCAAATGTAACCGTCATCATATCCGACGATCCAATAAGCTCACCCGTGGTAACTAAATACGATATTGCAATCGTATTAAACCAACCGTCGCTCGATAAGTTTGCCGATAAAGTAAAACCCGGCGGAGTGCTCATTTACGACCAATACGGTATCAACAACAAAGTAAAGCGCACAGACATAGACGTATACTGCATAAATGCAATGGAAGAAGCCGCCAAAATGCAAAATAACAAAGTATTCAACATGATTATCTTAGGTGGCTTACTCAAAATATCCTCCATACTCAAAATTGAAAATGTTATTAAAGGGCTTAAAGAAACTCTCCCGGAGCGTCATCATCACCTCTTACCGGCAAATGAAGAAGCAATTGTCAGAGGCACTGAAATAATACAGCTGGAAAAAAAATTGCAATAAAGACAGTCTATTACAGATAATGGATTCCTATTAACAAAAATTTATCTACCTCATTACTATTACGTTAAACATATTTAATCAACTATTTTGCCATGAACAGAATCCACACAATTTGAGTTATAAAGTTGTATTTGATCAAACAAAAACCACAAACTCATGGATAAAAAAACAATTATATGGACCCCAAAAGCGAGAAAAACAAAGACCGGAAAAAAACTAGTAGTACTACAAGGAAAACGGAAAAAAATGAAAAATCCGGACCTGGAGATAAGCCCGGGAGAGGAAATGCTATTAAGAAATGACTTCTTGTAGTAAAAATTACTCTGAGGGGGTTGTCAACAATATATGACCAAAAGTATAAAGTTGCACACTAATTCCCTCAGAGTCTATTTTTTTTTAAACTCATCCCTAAACCTCCAAGTGCTATTACTCAAACTTCAAACCTCAACCTTCCGCCGCCCGTAAAAAAAAGGGAAGAAAACCCTGAGTCTCCTTCCCATTTATTTAAACGTTATACATCAAATCTATTCTACTGCTTCTTCCTCTTCAGTTGGTACAATTAGCTTGTAGCCTTTTCCGTGTATATTAATAATCTCAATATTTGGTTCGGGTTTCAATAACTTACGCAGTTTAGTAATATAAACATCCATACTGCGAGCATTGAAATACGTATCCTCTTCCCAAATCTGTTTCAGTGCATGATTACGCTCAAGAATATCATTTGCATGAGCGCAAAGAAGTGACAACAATTCAGATTCTTTAGTAGTAAGTTTTGTCTGAAGATCACCAATTGTAAGAATTTGTTTTTGAGTATCAAACGTCATATTGCCAAAATTATAGACTTGCTGCTCTTTACTCTTTTTGCCTTTCACTCGGCGGATAATAGCTTCAATACGAAGTACAAGCTCTTCCATGCTAAAAGGCTTGGTGATATAATCATCAGCGCCAGCCTTAAAACCTTCAAGCACATCTTCTTTCATATTTTTAGCTGTAAGGAAAATAACCGGAATCTCCGAATTAATTTGTCTAATTTCCTTAACCAATGTAACTCCATCCTTTTTAGGCATCATTACGTCAACAATGCACAAATCGTACTTTGTTCTCACGAAACCTTTGAAACCTGCTTCCCCATCAGGGAACAGATCGGTATCAAAACCTTTTGCTTGCAGATACTCTCTTAGCAACATGCCAAGATTCTCATCATCCTCACATAAAAAAATTTTCAATTTCTCTTCCATATCATTTTTGTGTTATTACGGGTAAACTAATTATAAACTTTGTTCCTTTGCCAAGATCACTTTCGGCACGAATAGTACCATTCAGATCACTTATAATTTTCTTCACATACGCCAATCCCAGTCCAAACCCTTTTACGTCGTGTCTGTTACCGGTATGAACGCGATAAAATCTCTCAAATACTTTCTTTGCATCCTCCTTCTTCATTCCAATACCATTATCCTCAATGGTGATAATAATTTTATTACCTTCATTCCTGGTCCTCATCATAAGCTTAGGTGGAACATCGCGTTTACGATATTTCAATGCATTATCCAAAATATTGAATAGCACATTCGTAAAGTGCATTTCATCTACACTCACAGTTGATTTTTCTGCCAGCAGATCCACATCCAGCTTGCCATCCAGCTTCTCCACTTTCAAAACATGAGTATTTGCAACACTCACAACCAAATCATTAGCATCCAATTCCCTCATCTTCAGTTTAGTCCTTTGCTTATCGAAAAGCGACATATGCAGAACTTTCTCAACCTGAAGACTCAATCTCTTTGTTTCATCATTAATCACCCCGGTCACATGTTTGAACACCTCGGGTGACTTCAAAATAGAATCATCCTTCAGCATCTGCGATGCCAGTGAAATAGTAGATACAGGAGTTTTCAACTCATGCGTCATATTATTAATAAAATCATTTTTCATCTCAGACAAACGCTTTTGTCTGAATAACGAAACCATTGTAAATATAAACGTTATCAAAAGAATAAACGTAAATATCAAAGATGGTATAAAGAATGTAAGCTCACTATAAATATAATTCTTTTTGGTCGGAAAATACACTCTCAGTGAATTCAGCCTTGCGGGCGGATCTTGAGGAAACAGCGTCTGTGTATAAACAGCATCTTTGTCTTTATTTGAAAACTCCGGCGATTCAAAAACCACTTCATTATCGTAGTTCACAACTTGAAAGCTAAAGGGCTCATTCAAGCCGTTATAAGAAAGCTCATACCGGATATATTGCTGAACCACATCAAAATTAATTCTCTCTTCAATTGGCTTATTACTCGATCGGTTCATTATTTTAAAAATCACCTCATCAATTAATGACCGTTCATGCAAATATCTTCTCGAAAGCGATTGCTGCAACTCATACTGAGTTTTGGAAATAGTACTTGCATTTTGCTGTGGCACAACAAACACCTTTTTCTCCTCCTCATCAGTTCTTAAAGACTGCTCCTTCCTTTCAGATTCAAGTCTTCTCACTCTGTCTGTGCGGGTCACATCAGCGTTCGAAGATAAACCCGGTTGATAACTAGAGTATCTATTTTCAGACTCAATCATATCTTGCTCAAGGTAATCCAGAGTTTGATCCTGTTCCAGATCCCTCATCACATTGTAGAGGCTCCTATTTACTTGTTCATCAAACTGCTGTGTCCGTATATCCATTGTCGTACTCATATATCTTACCTGAAGATACAACAGTGCGAAAAAAGCTGTGAACATCACCAGGGCAAGCAACCAGATAGTCGATTTTTTCATACTTATACTACTTACCTCCGTTTATTGTTACATTATTATTTCAAAGATCGTCTTTTATTTTGTTTCAAAACATTCAAAATTTATTTGAAAACACTCAAAGATAGACTCTTCAATCAATAATTTAACAAATAAACGACTTTTTTGTTTAACATATCCCTTTAAAATTGGAAAAATCATTGAAAAAAACGGTTGATCAACATAAATTAACAAAAATCCCCAATAAACGAGCGGTATTCGAGTATTTATAGTGCAAATCTCAAACTTAAACCAGCATTACTATTCGATGTAGGATATGAATATGAAGAGACAAGAGGCCTATGCATTATTCTGTCATAATAACCTTTTAGTGTTAATTTCTTGCTCAGCGCATAATCGGTAGTAAAACGTATGGCAGAAGTTCGTAAACCACTTGTAACCTGTGTGAAACCATCCTCAATCTTTCTAATTAATGCATTAGTAGTTTTACTCGAAACATCAAGCCTAAAGTTCACATCTCTAAACTTATAACCCAATCCCAACTCAATATCATTATCATTTGTTTCCACAATTTGATAAGAAGCTATATTAAGATTCACACCTCGCGTCTTATTAACTCTAATACTAACACTAAGATCATTATACAGCTCACTTCTAACCTCAATTAGAGGATTAAAACTTTCAGAAATATTTACTGAAGGAATATTATAATTCGAAGAAAAGTATGAATATGTCCCAATTCGATACTGAGAAATATACCTATGACTTAAATTTAACGACTGCACAAAATCCTGCAAAGCCGGAAACAAAGAAAAAACATTATAAGAAACATCCCAGTTAGGCAACACAGACATCAAGCCCGGAAAGGGAGTAAGCCCAACCTTTTCCGCATTTTTGCCGGTATAAGCCGCCAGAAAAGCCGGAATCAAAACCTCCGTTGAATTCCTGTCTTCATCTTGCGCCCTTATTGCAATAACATCTCTATTTACTAAAAACTCCTCAAACGCATTAGAAGCCAACGAAATCGTACTCATTGCAAAACTACCACCCATACGGTTTGGAACCCCATCCATCATATAATAGTATTCGTTTCGTCTATTATCTTCATAAAGTGCATTCAAATTTATATTCAACCCATTAAAAGGTACAACGGAAGCATCCAACCTAATATTCTTCGTCTCATTAAACATTGCCGGATTGATATTCTCATCATTTATCACCAACATATTATTGCTCAGCGAACGCTCAATAAACTCCCTTCCGCCATCAAAACCAAACGCAAATCCCAAACCGGGAAGAAGACCTCTGTTACCACTTCTACCATTAGCATTGCCAATTCCATTACTCCACCCGATTGCCCTGTCAGAGTATCCTTTTTGCCCAAAGAAATCACCAATCATCGGCGCATACCCCGGCACATCCGTCCTCCTTTTCACGCTCACATTCATTCCAACATGCTTAATCGGCATCCAATTAAAAAGCGAACCAAAATTCAATCTACCATTAAAAGTAAGTGACAAATCATTATGCAGATAATTTCCAACCCTCTCATCGGGGATAATCGCACCACGCTCCCACCTATATCTAGAATTATAAGCCACGCTCGCACTAATCCACCTCAAGCTGCGAAACTGTGCAAACGGCAAAGCATAAGTCAAATTGGCGGTCTGCTCATAATTCAGAGGTTTGCCCAAATCTGCAATACTCTGCTTCACGCTATCCCTCCAAATATCATAATCACTACGGTTAATCTGTCTGTTCACCTGAAGATATGGCTCCTCAATCTCTGCTATCGTACCCGATTTAAAAGAAAAAATCAAATTCCTTACAACATTCCAGTTAACAGAAAAATCCCTATTCCATAAAAAATTACTACTAAAAGTCAGATGATTCTGATTAGCGGAAGAGACGTCCCTATACATCATCTCCTGATAATTTCTCGAAATATCAGAACTAAACCTAATATTATCTGGCAGAAACTTCAAATCCGTCGAATAATCATATGAAGCATTCAACCTCCAATCCATCACCGTTGCATACTCAGTTTCCGGGCTCTGTCTTCGATTAAGATTATGCGCGAAAGTAAAATTGAAATTAGCCGGATCATACGGCATCGGCTTACTGCTCTTTATATCCATTCTTACATTACTCAAGCTCACATTCCTGTTCTCCCACTTCGTCATCGCAATATCTCGTATAGAATCTCCTAAATTACCATAAACCTCAACCGACTTCTCCAACAATAAATCAGAATTAAAAGGATCATAAAGCGGCGTAGACAACTCATTAGAATAACTATAACTAATAGGCGCCCTCATCTTCAACTCCTTCGGCAAAAACCTCCCAAGTTCAAGATTCACCATAAAACTATAAGAATCAAACTCATCATTCCTCCTTTGCAGCAAACCATCATCAATAGCCCCAAAACCAGCCGTCTCCTTCCTCCCCGAAAAGCTAATATTACCAATATCAGACAAAGCCAGATTCACATTCGCCTGAGCAGCCCAACCCCCCTTCTCATCAAACTCGCTCAGCCTAAGCTCATTCACCCAAACCTCCGCCGATCTATTGCTCTCAGATCGGTTGCGCAACCCAACCATCACCACCTTCACATCAGCCAGTGAGGGATTGCCCACAATCGTAATCGCATTATCAGGCTTCGCCGGATCACCTCTCGTAAACCTACCAAGCCTGTCGTCAAATCTCCCCTCCAACACCTCCTTGCTCCGGTTCAACTTCAAAGAAGTAAACAAATCTAAGGGGAAATTAAACATATTCTCCATAGGCCACACCGCCTCTCTATCCTCATTGCTGTGCGAACTATACATACCCTCGGGTGTATATCTCAAAGGAATCTCATACTCATAATAATTATTGCGATAATCCGTTCCCAAACGAATAAAGATCGATAAATCACCATCCCCTGCACCTGCATCCTCCTGCAATGTCTCTGCATGCACAAACATCTGCAAATGCTTAAACCTCCTCAAATCATAAGCACTACTCTTATAAACTGCCCTCACATCGCCCGGCTCCAAATCGGTAATCTTTAAAGAAAGAGACTGCTCATTCTCCTTCCTCAACTGCGGCTGTCCGGGGTCAATGACCCTCGACACCCCCGGCGGCAAAACATAATTTATAGGCGTTCGGCTGCCATTCTCCTCAACATTCACAGCCGACACATCCATACTCCCAACACCACTCATCTCACCCCCCGAAATCAAATCCCTCTGATAAACTCTCCAATCACTCCTCACCAGCTCAAGCGTAGCAAACCTCAAAAACACAGGCTCCTCAAAACCGGTCAGAAACAACCTCATAAACCTTACATTATTAAACCCCCTAATACTCCCAATCCGTGACTCATACTCCCTAATCGGAATCTTAAACTGATACCAAGTCACCTTGCTATCGTTCCCATTCCTCAACCTCACCGTTGCCTCCCTGCTATCCACAATATAATTGCTACCCACCTCCATCATACCCGGTTCCAGAGACACCCTATACTGATAATAAGACTCATGCTCGCTCATCGTATTATCATTATTTATATCCTCCACATCGGGCGAAGTACGTGCCGCTCCCGAAAACCTATCATCCTCGGCACCAAGCGAATTCCCCTCCGTACCATTAAAATACTTATATCTGTCCAAAATACTAAGCTGCTGCCTGTCTTGCATCGCCCCCCTGTAGTGCCTGAAATTATCACCTGCCGGATCATTTAGAGGCGAGTGATCATCCGCCTCCATCCGCTGCAAAACATCTCCTGTAATCCTACTTCTAATCTCCTCCACATACTCACTGTAAGTAGGAAAACTAAACTCCTCCACCGTACTCAAGCCATTAAGACCCACATCCTGCAAACCTCTGGTATCCATTCCGCTAGAATTATCAAAAGCATACACCGTAGACTGCCTCTTCGGATACTTCCCCCACACACTAAAACCAACTTCCGTGGTATCACCATCAATTGGCAAACCATTCTCATAAAACTTCTTCCCATCCTTCAGTATATCTTCAGACACATTACCAAGGTTGAAATACAAATCGCCGCCACTATGGCTGTTTGTAGAATCACTCACAAACGGATCCATCAACCAAAACTCAATATATTCAATATTTGCAGACTCAAAATCGCTCCTATCCATCCTCCGCATAATACCTCCCCACCTCTCGCTAGGATTAAGCAACCCCCCTTCGGGACTCACTTCCCTATCCAAATTATATGGACCTCTCTCCTCCGGATAAAAAGAAAGATTAAGCACCGGAATAGTCGCAGGCAAACCGAAATATGAATCCCTATTAGGAAAAACCTCCCTCTCATAAACCTCCCTCACACGATGATCGGACAACTGCTCAATATCATTCTTAATATGTGCCGGAGTCAATCCCGAACCCCTTCTCGTAAAAATCCCATCAATATAAAACCACGCCAGCTGAGCTCTATTCTTACCATAATCCATATCATTGCTTAGCGCCGCCTCAGGGAATAACCCCGACGAACTATTATTAAATGGAGTCGACGCCAAAGTCCACGTATACGGATTTCTAATATCGATACTCGATGTAGAACTTTCAAAATCATCCAGATAAGAAAACTCCCCAACATGTTTATTCTCATAATGCCCCGGCAACATATGAGCAAACTCAAAATCGGCACTCAAGCTCGAAGGCAATGTAGCCTCCACAAAAGGCAACATGTTTAGCAAATTAGTTAACACAAACGACTGTTTTCGGTAAGACAAATTGGCGCCCCACAAAGTGTTTTTCGCAGCCTCATCTCCATAAACCGTTTTAACCACCAACGGTTTCTCATAGTAATGCATCAAAGTACCCCCAACAGACAAATTCCTATTAATATCATACAGAAAATTAACCCCCATCAAAGTTCTCCTTTGCATACTCCCCATAAAAAGCATATCATCATTAAAAACAGAACCCGACGCTCCTCTGTACTCGCCCCTCAACCTGAACTTGTTCTTCTCCGGAAACTGCCGTGCAACCGTCAATGTAGAATCATACAGCTCCCTAAAAACAAACTTCTCTGCAATAATATCATCCCCAATCTCCTTGTCAAGATGAGAACCAAAAGGCTCCAAAACCGGAAAAATAATATATCCATCTGCACTATTAATAGTAAACCCATCTACAAAATCAAAAATCCCATCCGGATAAGGATCATTCTGCCTGTTCAACCTATCCAAATTCATCACATTCAAAAGCAACCGATCATCAAGCCCCGCACCCTCAATATAATCAAGATAAATTCCCGTAGTATCGCTCAAATAACTAACATTCAGCCTAAAACCCTCCTTCTGAACATCATAAGCACCAAAGCCCAAAGAATAAATATTCTTCATCATCAAATCCCAGGTATAAGAGAATGGCGATAAAGACACAGGCTTCAACAACTTCACAAAAAGAGCATCAGTCAAGCTCCTGTTCGCACCACTTACCTCACCATTCCCTGAACCACTACCACTTCCTGATCCATGAGTAAACTCCCCAACCCTATAAATCTCACCCTCATACATAAACTCAAACGCCACAGCCAGCACCTCATCATCTTGCAAGGGCGAATTCAACGACAAATACCCCAACTGCGACTGCAACCTATAATCGCTCTCATTCATCAACCTCGCATTCTCAAGCTTCTCATAATCCTGCCCCGCAACCATCGCGCCGGCAAAAACACTCTCCACATTACTAATATTTCTAGCACCGTTATAAGTAGAAATGAGCTCCTCATATAAATTATTAGCACCATTATTAGTCACCGCCAAACCTCGGGGATTCCATAAATCATTCCCAATTCTCTCATGCTCCCCAATATCAGCAAAAGCCACAATATTCCTTATCTGATTATAATCACCACGTCTGTTTGTAACCCACACCTCAATCCTGATAATCGAAACTTTCGACTGCACAAATGGAAGCTTACTTAACGCATTATCATACGCCTCCCTGAAATAATGCCCAAGAAAAAAATGCCTGTTCGCATCATACTCATCAGCATTAATCTCAAAAGCAACACTTCTTTGTCCGTCATCCATGGTCCTAAGCAGATCAGACACCGTCTGCTGCCTCGAAAAAACCGTATTAAGATGCAAATTGCCAAACTGTAAATCCGCCTTCACCCCAAACAACGCACCACCCGTATTAATCAATGAATTAGTTGTAGTCATGGTCACATTTCCCGCCTCAATATTCTTTATAATATCATCCTCATCGCCCCTGTATGCAAGCTTAATTTCCTTCGCATCCATACCAATATCAAACGAAGAATTACTATTATAATTAATATCAAAGTTCACCTTATCGCCAACTTTCGCATTCATTGTCATATTAATATCCTGATCAAAATCAAACATACTACGCCGTCTTGCACGCTGGGGTAGGGTGGGATTATTAAAAACATTTCTCTTCAATCCGGCCGACACTTCAATATACCCGCTAGTAGTAAGCTCAACACCCCCGGGACCAAAAACAGACCCGAGGCCTGCGTTTCTCTCCCGTCTGTTAGGCAAAGTAAACCTCCTGGCAGAACTTGGCTCCTCGTAGCTCAGCGAATTCCTCTCCCTGAAAAACTCAATCTGACTCTGCCGAAGCCTATACTCCCTATACTCCTCCGGAGACATAGAAAAAGGAGTTGAAACAACACTATTTCCAACCCGATTCTCAAAAACGTACCTGTTTGTCTTGTAATCGTATCTCACCACGGTATTAATATTAGAAGGAGGCTCAAGGTTAATTGGTTGCCTCAACTGCAAATCGCTGCCGCTTTCAATAAAACGCGACTCAAAAGTGATTGAGTCTTTAATAATGTTTCCTAAAGAATCTTCCAAAAAGTCTTCCAAAGAGTCTTCCAAAGAGTATTCTATAGTATTTTCTAAAGTTAATGTGCTATAACTATATCCGGCAAGCCCCTCTCCTCCATAAATCAACAGAAGAAAAGTCAACATAAGAAAAACCAAACCTATGTAAAATAATCTTTTCAGAGAAAAACAGTTTAACAATTTTAGCAAAAACGCATATTACGTAACCGCCAACTGTTTCTCAACAACACACTCACCAAAGACTCACAACCTCTTCAGTGCCTCTTTAATAATCCCTTCAACCGGCAAAGAAGGCTTCTCCTTAATAATCTTCGCAACCATCTTTTGTGAAGCCACCTGTACAAAACCAAGCATCACCAAAGCCTGTACTGCAGCATGGCCGGTCTCCGTTAGCGAAGCCCCGGCAGGCGCAACCACAACGCCGTTATCATCCGTCAACTTAATCTTATCCTTAAGGTCCACAAGAATCCGTTGCGCCGTTTTGGCACCAATTCCTTTCACTGTTTGTAGCACCGCTGCATTCTCCGAAGCGATAACATTCTCCAACTCTTTAGAACTCAGCGAAGAAAGAATAACTCTTGCCGTGCTCGGGCCCACGCCCGAAACACTAATCAGCATTAAAAACAACTCCCTCTCATGCTTATCCAAAAAACCGAACAGCTGATATGCATCCTCTCTAATAGACTCATGCACAAACAACTTGGCACTCTTCTTATCACTTATAGCACCATAAGTATTCAGAGTAATATTCATTTGATACCCCACACCATAACTCTCAATCGTAACAGATGTAGGTGAAATCTCAGCAACATCTCCTTTAATATAGTCAATCATTATAAAACTAGTTGGTTTGATTACGTAATACCATCACTATAACGGTAAAACTTATAAAAAATTGTGTCTCAATAAAAATTCAAATTTATTCAAAAAAACCTTATCTTTGGCTGTTTACAAAAACATATAAAGCATGACTCCAAAGAAAAGATACAGTTATAAAATTGAAGCACAACACATAGACTTCCGTAAAAAAGTATCCCTCACATCCCTCACCAACTTCATACTTCTTACCTCCGGCAAAAACGCTGACGAAAACGGATTCGGAATAATGGACCTCTTGGCAAACAACTACACCTGGGTACTATCCCGTCTAGTTATAGAAATGGACAGAATCCCTACCGAAGACGACACCATATCCATCCAAACATGGGTAGAAGACGTAGGAACTGCCTTCACCACCCGTAGCTTCAAAATATACGACGCCCAAGACAAAATCATTGGCCACGCATCAAGCTCATGGGCAGTAATGGACATGAAAACCCGCCGAGGCGTACCTCTAAGCGCATTACCCTCCATTAATAACTACATAGAAAACGAAACAACACCAATTGGCGAACCCCAACGCATACCTGCTACCGAAGACGACATAAGCAACATAGCCAACAGCTTCACCGTCCGCTACAGCAAAATCGATGTAAACAACCATGCCAACAGCCTCTTCTACGTACAGTGGATATCAGACTGCTTCTCCCTCGACCACTACCGCGCTCACAAAATACGCCGCTTCGAAATCAACTTCCTCAAAGAACTCACCATAGACGACAAAGGCAAAGTCTACCGTCAAGAAACCTCCCCCGGCGACTACTACTTCTCCATCATCACCCGCGACAAAGGTACTGCTTGCAGAGCAAGAATACTATTTGAAAAGAATTAGCTTTAAAGTAAATTACTCGCAAGCTCAGACAACTCACTCCGCTCGCCCTTAACCAAATTAACATGCCCAAACAAATCCTCCCCCTTCATCTTATCAATCATATACGCCAACCCATTAGACTGCATATCCAAATATGGCGAATCAATCTGCTGTAAATCACCGGTAAAAACCATTTTAGTATTCTCACCTGCACGTGTAATAATAGTCTTCACCTCGTGTGGAGTCAAGTTCTGTGCCTCATCAATAATACAAAACGTATCGGTTAAACTTCTACCTCGGATAAAAGCCAGCGCCTCAATCTCAAATCTACCGCTCTGCTGCAGCTCATCAATCACCTTCAAATCAGCGCTGTTCTGCCCCAACTGAGACTTAATCACATTTAAATTATCAAAAAGCGGCTGCATATATGGAGCAATCTTCTGCTTCTGATCGCCCGGTAAAAACCCCATATCCTTGTTAGATAAAGACACAATAGGCCTAGCCAATAAAATCTGATGATAAACCTTGTTTTGTTTCAAAGCCGCTGCCAGCGCAAGCAGTGTTTTTCCCGTACCTGCTTTTCCGGTCAAACCCACTAACTTG
The DNA here is from genome assembly GCA_964647535.1 of uncultured Proteiniphilum sp. Lineage (GTDB taxonomy): Bacteria > Bacteroidota > Bacteroidia > Bacteroidales > Dysgonomonadaceae > Proteiniphilum. The sequence continues at coordinate 8,101 of CAZYGE010000012.1, read as the reverse complement.
ATATCCTGATCATTTAAAATCTCAAGAGCAAAAGTCTGCTCTGCATTCCGTGGATGAATACCAAAGTTAGACTCCTTTTCAACCTTCTTAATCTTTAATGTAAAAGGATTATACCTAACTAAAATACTATTCCGGTCGCTCTTCAGTATAAAACACTGATTTGGATTCAAATCGAAATCAAAATCAAACTCATCCAAATCCACACCACCGTGTTGCGAATAAATCTTGTCAATCATATCAGGGTCAAAACCTTCAATAACCAATTCACCCTGATCAAAGATATCAATATCCGTTACCTTATCAGTAATATAATCTTCGGCCACAAAACCAAGAGAGCGTGCTTTCATTCTAAGATTAATATCCTTCGAAACCAGAATCGTCTTCATATCCGGCTTCTTCTCAGAAATATCCGCAACAACAGACAAAATTCTATTATCGGGAGATCTTTCGGGGAAAGCATCCATAATTGTTTTATTCTCGCTAGGAGCATTTACAATATAAAGCCTGCCTTTTCCCACTCCAATTTCGGCACCGCTCCTAAACATATTATCGTCTGTAATAATATCCAGCTCACGAACAAAAGCTCTGGCATTAAAATTAATCTGGTCGTTGCCTTTCTTAAACTTATCCAGCTCTTCAAGCACTATAAACGGTATGTAGATGTCGTGTTCCTCAAAGTTGTTAAAAGACTCATGGTCATGTAAAATCACATTGGTGTCAAGAATAAAGTTCTTTTTTGTGCTCATATATTCAAATTTAATTTGTTTCGCATACCCGCAAATATAACGTTTTGTTTTCAGCTATTGAAAAATAATTTCAACTTTTTACCTAAAAAGCTTTGATACAATAAATTTATATCTATCTTTGTTACGCAAAAGTATTATTCAGCAGGTCGTTATTGAGTTTCTTCACAATTGTAAGTTATTTCCTAACTCCTCTTATATCAAACTTTCGCAATTTTATTTATTAATTTTTATTATTTTACATGAACATTTTTGTAGCAGGCTTAAGTTATCAGATTACTGATGCCGATTTAAAAGAACTTTTTGAGGAGTATGGTGAAGTATCCTCAGCGAAAATTATTACCGACCGCGAAACTAGACGCTCAAAAGGCTATGGCTTTGTAGAGATGTCAAGTGATGATGATGGACAACGTGCCATTGACGAACTAAATGAAGCAGAATATGACGGACGTACACTTTCAGTGTCTGTTGCTCGCCCACGCACCGAAAGAAGTGCTGGTGGTGGCAACCGCGGTGGAGGTGGTGGTTACAACCGTAACAGGTACTAATCATAACTGAATCAAAAAAATAAACTGCAGCCCTCGGGTTGCAGTTTTTTTTTGCTACTTTTGAAACTTCAAACAGCTAATTCAAACAAATGGCAATAATACTCTCAATTGAAACTGCAACCACAGTATGCTCTGCGGCACTTCTGCAGGATGGAAATCCAGTAATCAACAAAGAAAATCATCAAGGACAATCTCACGCCACACTTCTCGGTGTTTACGTGCAGCAAATCATGGAGCACGTAAGAGAAAACAAAATCAAGCTCGATGCAATAGCCGTAAGCAGCGGACCCGGCTCCTACACAGGTCTTCGCATTGGTATATCAGAAGCAAAAGGACTAAGTTACGGACTAGATATCCCCATAATCGCCATTCCAACTCACCTTATAATGGCATCCATGATGAAAGATAAAGTAGAAGATGGCACATTGCTCTGCCCAATGATAGATGCAAGACGAATGGAAGTCTATACCACAATATATGACACTTCGCTAAATGTAATCCGCAAAACCTCTGCCGATATAATAGAAACTGACAGCTATAACAACCTACTCCAAAAACACAAAATTGCTTTCTTCGGCAATGGAGCCGAAAAATGCAAAAACACACTCTCTCACCCCAAAGCACAATTCATAGACAACATACACCCCCTTGCAAGCGCAATGGGTATACCGGCAGAAAAAGCCTACCAAGAAGAAGATTTTGTAAGCAGTGCATACTTCGAACCCTTCTACCTAAAAGAATTCGTAGCAACCACCCCAAAAAACAAACTATTGTAATTAAGCCAAGCTTAAATCAAGGCGCAAGCCTGCTCATGTCCCATCCCTCTTCCGTCTTGTGATACACAATTCGGTCATGCATCCTGCTTGGTCTACCTTGCCAAAACTCAATCATATCAGGTCTTACAAGATACCCGCCCCAATGACTGGGTCGGTGCACCGGCATATCCTCAAACTGCTCAATAATCTCCTCCTCAAGTTTCTCAAGCTCTTCCCTGTTCTTTACTGTCTTGCTCTGCGGCGAAGCCCACGCACCAATCTTAGCATCATCCGGGCGCGCATCAAAATAAGCATCAGACTCTGCGTCAGACAACTTCTCGACAATTCCTTCCACTCTCAACTGCCGTTCCACATCATGCCAGTCAAACACCAATGCCACTTGGGGATTCACCTCAATCTCCCTACCTTTTCTACTCAAATAATTGGTGAAAAAGACAAACCCCTCCTCGTTCACCTCCTTAAGCAGCAACACACGAGCCGAAGGCTTCCCCTCTAAAGAAGAAGTGACAACCGTCATAGCATTAGGCTCAGACAGACCTGCAGAAATCGCCTCAGAAAGCCAAACTCTAAACAACTCCATGGGTTCAGGCGGCAACTCAGCCTCATTCAAGCTACCTGCCTTGTAATCAATTCGCATTCTACGTAAATCTTCCATAACGCAAATATAAGCGTAATTCTACGTAAACACACAAAATTTTTCTAACTTCGTACACTTAATTCTTGTGAAACTGATTACTAGTCAACACTCATGATAAAAGTAGAAAACATAACCAAAAGCTTCGGCGACCTGCAAGTACTCAAAGGCATAGACCTCAAAGTAAAAAAAGGAGAAATAGTATCAATAGTAGGTCCCAGCGGTGCCGGCAAAACCACGCTTCTCATGATAATGGGAACACTAGAAAAGGCAGATGCCGGTAAAATTTATATCGATAATAACGAACTAAGTAAACTTAGCGAAAAAAAACTCTCTGATTTCCGCAACAAAAACATAGGATTTGTATTTCAGTTTCATCAACTTCTGCCCGAATTCACAGCCCTCGAAAACGTAATGATTCCTGCACTCATTGGCAGAACCAAACATGGCGAAGCCGAAAAAAGAGCACTTGAACTTCTGAGTATGATGGGTCTCACCGAGCGCAAAGAGCACAAACCTGCCGAACTATCGGGAGGAGAAAAACAGCGAGTAGCTGTAGCGCGCGCACTCATCAACAACCCCTTAGTAGTATTCGCAGACGAACCTTCGGGAAGCCTCGATAGCGACAACAAAGAAGACCTTCATCAACTCTTCTTTGAGCTGCGCAAACGTCTCAATCAAACCTTCGTTATTGTTACTCATGACGAACAGCTCGCCTCCATTACAGATCGAACAATACATATGTTAGACGGAAAAATTATAGTCAACTCATAAACAATTCATAATAATAACTCTCAATAACATGCAGATTAAAACAATAATTATGGCAATTATAATGAGCGGCAGTTTGCTGTCGTGCAACAATGCAACAGACAAACCCCGAGAACAAAGTAAAAAAGACATGTCAGAGATTATAGGAAAAGCAACTCCCACAGTGCAAGACGGAATAATGACCCCCGAAATCCTTTACAGCTTCGGCCGAATTGGCGAAGTACAGGTATCCCCCGATAAATCACAGATCCTCTACCAGGTAACCTACGTAAGTGCGGAACAAAACAAAACCAACTCCGAACTATTTATTATGAATAGCGATGGAACAAGCAAAAAACAGCTCACCGTCACCGGCAATCGCGAAAGCAACCCCCGCTGGTTCCATGACGGACAAAAAATTGCCTTCCTAAGCAACGAAAGCGGAACATCACAAATATGGAGCATGAACCCCGAGGGTGGCGGCATGACTCAAATCTCAAATCTTGAAGATAACATAAACGCTTTCAGCATCTCGCCCGACGGCACAAAAATACTCTTCATCCAAGACGTCAAAAGTATTGAAACAGCTGCAGACCGTTATGCAGATTTACCCGAAGCAACCGGCAGAATCATAGACGACCTCATGTACAAACATTGGGATCATTGGGTAGAAAGCGTGCCGCATCCTTTCATTGCAACACTTAATGGGAGCAAGCTTACTGATGTAAAAGACATAATGGAGGGAGAACCCTATGAATCGCCCATGGCACCATTTGGAGGAATGGAACAGCTCGCATGGAGCCCCAACAGCAAAACAGTAGCTTACACCTCACGTAAAAAAACGGGGCGGGAATACGCCATATCCACCAACTCCGACATCTACTTCTACAACATAGAAACCGGAGAAACAACCAACATGACCGAAGGAATGATGGGTTACGACACCAACCCCCAATTCTCGGCAGATGGAACCCTACTTGCGTGGCAAAGTATGGAACGTGACGGTTATGAAGCCGATAAAAACAGACTCTTCGTCATGAACCTCTCCACCGGAGAAAAAACCGATCTTACCGAGAATTTCGATAACAATGCCGATAGCTACATCTGGGGAGAAAACAACAATACTCTATATATGACATCCTCAGTAGAGGGAACTACTCAGATATACAAAGTTGATATCTCAGCAAACGAAATAACCCATATAACCGAAGGCATCCACAACTACACCTCAATCTCGCTTGGTGGCGATGGATTCATTGCAACACGCCAATCAATGTCTCAGCCAACAGAGATATACAATGTAGACCTGAATTCAGGTAAAGCAACAGAAATATCTTTAGAAAACGAGCACATACTCACTCAATTACAAATGGGCAATGTTGAAGAACGATGGATTCGAACTACAGACAATAAAGAGATGCTCACATGGGTAATATACCCGCCCAATTTCAACCCCGAAGAACAATATCCTGCACTATTATATTGTCAGGGAGGACCTCAAAGCACGCTAGACCAATATTGGTCATACCGTTGGAACCCACAAATAATGGCCGCCAACGGCTACATTGTAGTAGCACCCAACCGTCGCGGCGTACCCGGCTTCGGATCCGAATGGCGCGAACAAATAAGCCGCGATTATGGCGGACAAAACATGCAAGACTACCTTTCGGCAATAGACGAAATAGCCAAAGAACCCTATGTTGATGAAAACAGACTAGGTGCCACAGGCGCTAGCTATGGCGGATTCTCGGTCTTTTGGCTTGCCGGAAACCATAACAACCGCTTTAAAGCATTCTTCGCTCATGCCGGAATCTTCAATACAGAAACACAATACCTCGAAACAGAAGAAATGTTCTTCGCAAACTGGGATATGGGAGTTGGACCACACAGCTACTCACCTCATCGCTTCGTGGATAATTGGGACACACCCATTATGATTTCACATGGCGAGTATGATTACCGCATTCTTGCTTCTCAGAGCATGATGGCCTTCAACGCCGCACAGTTGAGTGGTGTTGAATCGAGACTTCTTATCTATCCCGATGAAAATCATTGGATTCTTAAACCGCAGAATGGAATTCTTTTCCAAAGAGAATACTTTAGATGGTTTGATAGTTGGTTAAAATAAAAGTTTTAGGTATGAAAATAATATGCTTAAAAGATAGTAATTGCAAACTAATTACTATCTTAGTATTTGTGTTTATAAGCACAGTTAAAGCATAATAAGGGTTTAATTATGGATTTAGACACAGTTATTGGCCAAGCTCCTGATGCAATTCTCAATAGTATTGCTGAAAGAGTAAAAAAGAGAAGATTAGAACTAAATCTCACTCAAAAAGGATTTGCTAAACGAGCCGGCATAGGCTATGACGCATACCGTAAATTTGAAAATACCGGAGAGATTACCCTAAGAAACTTAGTGATGTGCGCAATTACATTAGATGATATTGAAGCTTTTGAACAACTATTCTTAAAAAGAACATACCAGAGTATGGATGAGTTATTAAAAGAAGATAACAAGATAAAAAGACAGAGAGGTTCAAAAAATGAATAATATACAATAATAATGAATGGAGTAAATGTAGTCGAAGTTTACTATAATAAAGTTAAGGTCGGTCGTCTCGCAATGACTTCAGAACATCTTTGTGCTTTTGAATATGACTTAGATTTCATTCAATCCGGCTTTTCAATTTCTCCTTTCAAACTTCCTTTAAGACAAAAGCTTTTTATTGCAAAAAGAACCCCATTTAACGGAGGTTTCGGTGTATTTGATGACAGCTTGCCAGATGGATGGGGCAATCTAATTCTCGATAGATACCTAAAAAGTTTGGGTGATGACCCTCATAAGCTAACCCTTCTTCAAAGACTGTCTCTTGTTGGTAATAACGGACGCGGGGCATTAGAGTATTTTCCTGACTTAAGTGAAAAAACAGAAGATGAGAAATTAGACCTCCACCATCTTGCCGAGGAAGTTGAAAAAATACTCAAAACTGATTATGAAGGAGAGGCTCTTGAAACACTATTTGTACATGGCGGTTCTTCAGGAGGTGCACGACCAAAACTTTTTCTAAGAAATGATGGAAAGGAATGGTTAGTCAAATTCAAAGCATCTTTAGACCCTGATAATATTGGGGAAACGGAATATAAGTACTCTTTACTAGCTAAGGAGTGTGGTATAAAAATGCCTGAAACAAAACTCTTTGAAGGTAAATACTTTGGAGTAGAAAGATTTGATAGAACACCTGAAGGTAAGATACATACAATTAGTGCTGCAGGTCTATTAGATGCCGATTATAGAATTCCCAGTCTAGATTACACAGTTTTGTTGCAAGTATGTCATGCATTAACCAAAAATATGGAAGAGGTATACTCTCTTTTCCGTCAAATGGTTTTCAATATAATAATTAAAAACCGCGACGACCACGCAAAAAACTTCTCATTTCAATTTATTGATGGAGAGTGGAAACTATCTCCTGCATATGATATTCTGCCCAGCAGAGGTTTCAATGGATATCACACAACTACCATAAACAACAGTGGTGATCCAAAAATGAGTGATATTTTGGAAGTTGCTTCAAAATCGGGGCTTAATAACCAACGAGCTAAAGAAATAATTCAGGAAATAAACTCCCTATGCAAAACTACAACTTCGTAATATTCCAAAAACATTTTGACTATTACAGGATAGCATACTCAGACATAATAAAACGATCTGATGTTGAATATATTGATAAGATCAAAATTCATCGTTCCAAAACAATAAATTCTATATTAAGAACGCCGATAAAGAATATACTGCCTGCCGATTACTTCAAAGATACTTTTCCCACCATTAAACCTTTGTGCTTTATTTTTGGTGCCAGATGGATGCAATACCGATCTATGCAAGACTATATTTTGTATTTAAGGAAGCATTTCCCCGATGCAAGATTTGTCTGTTTCTATCAGGATTTGGTTGATAAACACCCACGGGCAGAACCCAATAAATTGCGCTATTTATTCGATTTGATGCTGAGCTACGATAAAGGAGACGTTGAAAAATATGGACTAACATATCATCCCACTGTATTTTCGAACTACCCGGTTAAAATTGATAAAAGTATTCCGTCAAGTGATATCTATTTTGTAGGAGTACCCAAAGGCCGGCTTAGCCTAATATTAGACACGTTCTTTAAACTTAAGGGCGAAGGATTTGAATGCGATTTTTACCTCTCCGAAGTGTCATCACGAGATCAATTAAAAGAAAAAGGATTAAACTATATCGACAGAATGAGCTACAATGAAAATCTAAAACATGTAGTGCGTAGCAAATGTCTGCTCGAAATCATTCAAAACAACGCAAAAGGTGCCACCGTTAGAACATGGGAAGCCATAATGTACGATAAGAAGCTGCTCACAAATAACTTATCCGTTATAGACGACTTCTTTTATAACAAAAACTATATCTCGCTGATGGATGAAAATGGTATAGACGCAGAATTTTTAAAACATGATGATCATTATGTAAATACCTATAAGGATGAGATAGGTCCCGATCGGTTGTTGGAATTTATATGTTCTAGTTTTGAAGAACCCAAAAAAAATTCAATCAATTACTAAACTTTAAACGGACTTTAACGTTACTATATTCGTTAATCTGCTTAAAATGTA
>CAZYGE010000011.1:0-40809 GCA_964647535.1 uncultured Proteiniphilum sp. | reverse complement strand
CACGCTTTATCATCTCTGCATATTCATGTGCCTGACTTAACCTCTCCAGTGCCTCCTCATTTCTGCGGTTCGCACGTTGATATTTCTCAAATTCCTTTTCAGCCTCTTCAAATCTATACAATTTTACATATAGTTCACCCAAAGATAGATATGCCTCCGGAATTTTCTTTTCAGATGCATACTTAAGATATTGTTCAGCTTCTGTAAGACGTCCGGTTTTATATAAACTCACTCCAAGCCACTGATTAAGGGGTGCATCTTTAGGGTCTTCTTGATATTCAGTTTTGAAAATGGGTAAAGCATCGGCATACCTGCCTTCCAGATACCATTCTCTGGCATCTTCAAGAGTTTGTGCATTCAGCGATTGATGTGCTAAGCCCAACAATATTGCTAAAACGATATATTTGAATGTCATATTGCTCATTATCTGAATTCAAAGATAAGAAAAAACTCTTTGCAAATATATATATACGCTCATAAAGGTTATCTTCTCCTGAGATACCTTATACATAGCTTATACATAGCTAGTAATTATATAAGCTATGTATGACTAATGTATGATTAATCTTAGAACAAATTAGGGGCAAAATATATTCTTGTCTCGATAGAATTATTCAATCTTATACTTTTCTTATCTTTGCACTCTAAAACTTCCAAATTAGTATTATGCACGAAAAAATAATTATTCTCGATTTTGGTTCTCAAACAACGCAGCTCATCGGAAGACGAGTTAGAGACTTAAATACTTATTGCGAGATAGTACCTTATAATAAGTTTCCTCATGGTGATGAAACCGTCAAAGGGGTAATCCTTTCGGGGAGCCCATTCTCGGTGAATGATGAAAATGCATTTAAGGCAGATCTTTCTGAAATTAGAGGTAAGTACCCTATATTGGGAATATGTTATGGAGCACAATTGATGGTTAGCCAATCGGGTGGTGATGTGTCCCAGCCGGATAGTCGTGAATATGGTCGTGCACATTTAAATATTGTTGATAAAGCCAATCCTCTTTTTAGTAAGCTACAACAAAATAGTGAGGTGTGGATGTCGCACGGAGATACAATTGTTAATGTGGCTGATAATTTTAAATTAATTGCATCTACCGAGGACGTGAAATGGGCAGCATATAATATTGAAGACGAAGAGACCTGGGGTGTGCAGTTTCATCCCGAAGTGTTTCATACTGATCAGGGTATTGCAATATTAGATAATTTTCTTACTATATGCGGTATGCACCGAGATTGGACTCCTGCATCTTTTATTGATTCTACCGTAAGACAATTGAAAGAAGAGCTTGGTGATGATAAAGTTATACTTGCTCTCTCGGGTGGGGTAGACTCATCTGTAACTGCCGTGCTTTTAAACAAAGCAATTGGCGAAAATCTTACCTGTGTATTTGTGGATCATGGTTTATTAAGAAAAAATGAATTCGAGAATGTTCTTAGAGATTATGAACATTTAGGTTTGCATGTTATTGGTGTTGATGCAAAAGAACATTTTTATAATGAGCTTGCAGGAGTTACCGATCCGGAAGAGAAACGCAAAATTATTGGGAAAGGTTTTATTGAGGTGTTTGATAGAGAAGCAGGTAAGTTGCAAGATATTAAATGGCTTGCACAAGGAACTATTTATCCTGATATTATTGAGTCACTCTCAATTACCGGGGTAACTATAAAGAGTCATCACAATGTAGGTGGCTTGCCTGAAAAGATGAATTTAAAGCTTTGTGAACCTTTGAAATTGTTGTTTAAAGATGAGGTTCGCAAGATTGGGCTTGAGCTAGGCATGCAGCCAAATTTGATTCACCGACATCCATTCCCCGGACCGGGGCTTGGTATTCGTATCCTAGGTGCAATTACTCCGGAAAAGGTTCGCATAGTACAAGAGGCTGATGAGATTTATATCTCTTCGCTTCGTGCAGCCGGCCTGTATGACGAAGTTTGGCAAGCCGGAGCAATACTTCTGCCTGTGCAGTCAGTTGGCGTTATGGGAGATGAAAGAACCTATGAGAACACTATTGCATTGCGCGCAGTCACCTCAAAGGATGCAATGACTGCCGATTGGTCGCGTTTGCCTTATGAGTTTCTTGCAAAAGTTTCTAACGACATAATCAACAAAGTGCAAGGTGTCAACCGGGTAGTTTATGATATTTCTTCTAAACCACCTGCTACTATCGAATGGGAGTAACAGCCTGAAAGTACTGATTGGGGAAGCTTTTAAGACTTTGTTAATTCCGGATAGGTAATTCTAGTGTGGTATATTGTCATAAGCTTTTCTACAAATACATTCTTTACTGTTTGTATGTCTCTGAATGTTATAGGAGCTGACTTGAAATACCCCTCATTAAGTTGAGAATCTATTATTTTATCAACTAACTCACGTATTGTGTCCTCAGTATATACAGGCAAGCTTCGTGAAGATGCTTCTACTGCGTCAGCCATCATCATAATTGCAGTTTCCACTGAGAATGGATTTGGCCCGGGATAACGGAAGTTTGCTTCATTAGCCTCTTTTCCCGGGTTTGCATTTTTCCACGATATATAAAAATACTTAGGCATGCTTGTGGCATGATGGGTTTCAATGAAGTCTATTATTTGTTGAGGGATATTATTTTTCTGAGCAATTTTTACTCCATCTTTCACGTGATTAATTATAATGCGTGCACTCTCTTCAAACGGTAGTCCTGTGTGAGGGTTCATTCCCGGTGCTTGGTTCTCCGTGAAGAATGCCGGGTTTAGCATTTTTCCAACATCGTGATAAAGAGCTCCTGTTCTAATAAGAGAAGCATTGGCTCCTAGTTTTGCAGCGGCTGCCATAGCAAGATTGGATACTTGCAAGGAGTGCTGAAATGTTCCCGGCGCCTTTTCTGATAGCTCCTTAAGAAGAGGTTTGTTTATATTTGATAGTTCAACAAGAGTTACACCAGATATAAATCCGAATGATTTCTCTACCAAGTATATCAATGAGTAGGAGAACATTATGAGAATGAAGTTAATTAGGAAATAGATAAGCATCACCCAATTTGCTTCAGTTACATTGCCCTCCTGATACATTACCAATCCAAGATATACAAATGAGTATGTGAAAAGTATGAAGAATGAACTTCTTATTAGCTGTGAGCGCTCAGACAGTTCCTTCAACATAAATATTGAAACCATGGTTGCAGAAATCTGAAGAACTATAAACTCAAATGGATATGGAACCATTAAAGCACTGAGTATTACTGTTGTTAAACTTGCAAAAAGTGCAGTTCGTGAATCAATGAATGTACGAATTAAAATAGTTACTATCGTAAAAGGTAGGATATAGACATTAAATAGATCAAATCGTACAGTAAATGCGGTTAAACCCACAAATATCACAATTAGTGATAGCATGAAAATTACATGCATTCTGTTTCTGTATTCATGTGGTCTGAAGTATAGCAGATACATATAGAAAGAACTAAGCATGAACAAGATGAGCACAAATTGCCCGATGAGCCGCCACGTGCTATTGGTTGTGCCTCCGCTTCGTTCTTCAGTAACCTGCCTTAGAGATGAAAGTATGTTGAATGTACGGGTGTCTATAATCTCGCCTTGGTCGATTATTCGTTGTCCTTGTTGTACCATACCTCGGCTAATATCAACTTGCTGGATAAATTCCTGTCGTGCTTTTTGAGAAATGGCATCGTCATAAATTACGTTTTCACTAATGTATTCATTTATGTTTGCCGATTTTAAGACACTATCGGAAATACCTTCAGGAGTATCATTCAATACTTTCTCGTATGCAGAGCGTATAGTGTAAAATGAATCGATGTTTCTGGATTCGGCAATATTGCCTTTCCTTAATCGAAGAGCCTTGGTTCGAGATTTCAATATTCGGTCATAATCATCAGAGCGCATTACTCCTGTTTCGTATATCTCTTCTAAGCTATTTCGTATATAAAGTTTATATTCGGGCGATAACTCAGATAGTCTTGCATTGAGATTTGCATCTGCATCAAAGTTTGCCAAAGCATTAACCACAACTTCTTGGTTTACTTCAAAATATGGCTCATAGTATTCTAAGATGCTGTCTTGTTCTGCTTTAAGCAAATCGGCTGGTTTATATATAGGAAAATCAAAAGGTGCTGTAAGAAGTCCGTATTGCCAAGGCCTTCCCTCGCTAAAGATATATTTAAAACTGCTTTGACGTGGGAATATATATGTAATGAATAGAATAGCAATTACAAAAACCATGGGAACAAAAACCTTTGTTTTAATTCTAGTTTTTTTCTTTTTTGGTTTAGTCTTTTTTGATTTATTCTTATCTGAACTCATTAACTTTATCTTTCTTTTTAGCTGATTGTCATTCAATTAATTCGACTTAGTTAATACAAAAATACTAATTAAATATAGTACTTTTGCAATAAAGTATAACTAATGTGTTTTAGTAATGTTCAATATCGATTTGGTTTACCTGTGGGTTGATGGAAATAATCCGGAATGGTTAGCGAATAAACATAGGGTTACGGGCAAGTTTGATGACTCTTCAGAGGAGAACAGTAAAGGGAGGTATATCAGTAATGATGAACTGAAGTATTCTCTCAGATCTGTTGAGAAAAATATACCGTGGATAAATAAAATTTATATCGTTACTGATGATCAGTGCCCAGAGTGGTTAAAAAAAAACCATCCTAAAATACAAATTGTTGATCATAAAGAGATTATGCCCAATGAAGTGCTTCCCACATTTAATTCAAGTGTAATAGAATATTTTATTTATAAGATACCCAATCTTCAAGAGCATTTTCTTTTAGCAAATGACGATCAGTTTTTCAATAAACAACTTTCTCCTAGTTATTATTTCAAAGAAGATGGTTATCCTATCGTGAGATTAAAGAAAAAGTTTTTAGGTAAGTATCATTACACAATAAAGCGGTTGTTCAGGAAACAATTGGGACAATATATTTCAAAAGTTGTTGATGGTGCTAGGCTAGTAGAAAAACTTTATGGAACTTTCTATTCCGGTGTACCTCATCATAATACTGATGCTTATAAAAAAACGGATTATAAACATGCTGTTGAGAATGTTTTTAAAGAGCAGGTTTGTAAGTCAATGCATAGTCGTACAAGGAGCTACGGAGATTTTCATCGCTCTGCAATTTCTTATTACGTTTTGTCGATTGGTAATGCACATGTTAAATATGTGGGGCGTAAAGAGTCTAGTCGCATTAATGTTCAAAGAAAAGATTATCAATCGTATTATGATAAATATCAACCCGATCAGTTTTGTTTAAACGACAATCAACATGCAAGTGATAAAGATAGGAAAAAAATAAAGCCTTTTCTTATGAATTTATTCCCCGATAAATCATCCTTTGAGATATAAAGCAAAATGAGATTTAAAACAGGAAACAAGAGCTGTGATTTTTTATAGTTCAAATTCCGATTTTTCGGGTAATATCGATTCAAACGCTTTTTCAATCTTTGTCATCACATTTTCATAATCTCTAATATGTTCATTGTCGTTCAAGCAAACTAATTTGTAATCCTGATTATATAATGCTTTAATTGCTTGCTTGGGCTTTAATATCAGAGGGAACATTTTTGTGTCGTTGTATACGTTATATGGTTCAAAGTTAGATTGGCATATTTGCCAAGTTCTGAATAACTCAGGTGTATAATCTTTTGCGGTTCGGAAGCGATTTTTTGAGAATTCTTTTAATCTATCACTCGCATAATCCCAAACTTCCTCAAAAGTAGATTTAATATAGGGTTGTGCATTGTGAGGAGTCATGAGTGTAACAAATTTACGATATGGTTTAAGTATATGCGTGAGCTTGGCTCTTTTGCCATAGGAGGGGTGAAACCATTTGTTGTGATCACGTTTTAAGACAGTGTGTTTGTCAAAACGTTCATTTATTATTTTGAGGTTGTTTTTCAGACTTTTAGACCATAATCCTATCCCTGAGTTATGACGGAATGCAGCTATATCGTTTGGTAAATTACCGCTAAAAAAACGATCGGGAGATATTTCATCTATAATAAATACATCATCATTGAAATAAACAAAATGATCTGATAGCCCCGGGATTTTATGCATGTAGCTTTCAATAACACGGGAGTTGAATGTTGGTAAGAATTCATCTGGGATATAATCAGAATGATTAACTAGTTTGAGTTTAGGATGATTTACATTTAACCAGTTAGGTTTTTGTGCACAAGTTACAAAATGGATTTTCCTAACCCACGGTGCAAACGTATCTACACCTCTAAACCAGTATTTTAATAATCCATGGTCACGAAAACGTGCTTCGGTGAATTCATTTTTTGTATTATCAATTGAACCTCCACTGTTAATAAAATCTTTTTTCCATTTCGGGTCATCCATGTCTACCCATGTTACTACAATGTCGATATCCATCACACTTCAAAATTAGATTTTTCAGGTAGTATTGATTCGAAAGCATTTTCAAGATCTTTCATAACTTTTTCGTAGTTTCTGATGTGGGCATTATCGTTTATGCATACAAGCTTGTATCTTTGTTCTTCAATAGCCTTTATCGCCATCTTTGATTTAATAATCAGCGGAAACATCTTAGTGTCGTTGTAGGTGTTGTAAGGCTCAAAATTTGATTTACATATTTGCCAAGTGCGAAAAAGTTCCTGAGTATAATCTTCAGGACTACGAAAGCGGTTTTCAGATGCTTTTTTCAGTCTGTCCCCTGCATAATCCCATACTTCTTCAAATGTCTTTTTTAGATATGGCTGTGCGTTGTGTGGCGTAATAAGGGTTACAAATTTGTCGTGTGGTTTTAATAAGCGAGTTAGTCTGGACTTTTTACCATATCCAGACCAGTACCATTTGTCGTGATCTCTTTCTAGTACGGACTTTTTGTCAAAGCGTTCATTGATAATTTCAATGTTGTTTTTTAGGCATTTTGACCATAGTCCCATACCGGAATTGTAGCGAAAAGCTGCTATGTCATTTGGGAGGCCGTTAGTAAAGAACCTCTCTTTCTCTATATGATTAATTATAAAAAAATCATCGTTGAAATAAACAAATCGGTCTGATATCTCCGGTATTTTGTGAAGGTATATCTCTATCAAAGAGGAATTGAATACCGGTAAGTACTTACTAGGTATATAATCGGAATGATCTATGAGTGAGAGTTTGGGATGATTTGTATTTAACCATTCCGGCTTTTGACCACTAGTTACAAAATGAACTTTCCTTACCCACGGTGCAAACTTTTCTACGCCTCTGAACCAATATTTTAAGAAACCATAGTCGCGAAATCGTGCTTCTGATACTTCATTTTTTGTGTTATCGATTCTGCCTGAGTAGTTTTCAAAGTCAGATTTCCATTTTGGGTCTTCCATATCTACCCAGGTAACTACAAAATCAATATCCATTTTACTATAAGTTAAATTGTTATTCACTTTTTGGAAGCATATCGATTGCACGCTCCAATCTTTTTATGGTCTCGTCCTTACCGATTATCTCAGTTATATGAAACATGTGTGGACCTTTACTTTCTCCAACAATTGCCAGACGGAAAGCGTTCATAATATTGCCCATGTGCAGCTGATTGTTTTGTATCCAATCCTTTACTGTTTTTTCCAGATTTTCAGACGAAAAATCTTCTGTCTCATTAATTAGTGCCAATAGTTGCTGCATATGTGCGGGTGTTTCTTGTTTCCAGCGTTTACGTACAGTTTTATCATCGTAATTCTTAGGTGTTACAAAAAAGAATGATGATTGATCCCACAGTTCTTCAATAAAATGAACACGCTCTTTTAAGAGTGATACCACTTTAACTAACTTGTCTTGCTCTATATCTAATCCCTTTTCTTTTAATGTGGGTTCAAATAGTTTCGCAATTTCTTCATCATCCATTTTAAGAATGTACTGGTGGTTGTACCACTTAGCTTTTTCTAGATCAAACTTTGCTCCGCTTTTGCTACATCTTTCAAAAGAAAATGCTTCTATAAGTTCTTCAAGTGAGTATATTTCCTGTTCTGTGCCGGGATTCCATCCTAAGAATGCTAGAAAATTAATGACTGCATCTGCCAGATAACCCGATTCACGGTAACCGGATGATATTTCACCCGAGGAAGGATCTTTCCATTCAAGAGGGAAAACAGGGAATCCCAGTCTGTCTCCATCACGTTTGCTGAGTTTACCTTTCCCATCAGGTTTTAACAGTAGAGGAAGGTGTGCAAACTGAGGCATCTTATCTTCCCATCCTAAACATCTGTATAACCATACATGCAAAGGAGCGGATGGTAGCCATTCTTCTCCTCTAATTACATGGGTAATTTTCATTAGGTAGTCATCAACTACATTCGCGAGGTGGTACGTTGGGAGTTCATCGGAAGATTTGAATATAACTTTGTCGTCGAGTATTGAAGAGTTTATTACTACTTCACCACGAAGCATATCATTTACAGAGATGTCTACACCGGGTTCCACTTTTATTCTTACAACATATTGAGTGCCAGTATCAATTAGTTTTTTGGTTTCATCAGACGACAACGTGAGAGAGTTTTTCATTACATCTCTAGTCGATGCATCATACTGGAAATTTGGGATCTCTGATCTTTTGCTATCAAGTTCTTCAGGCGTGTCAAATGCTATATATGCTTTATTGTCTTTGAGGAGTTGGTTTACATACTTCTTGTAGATGTCTTTACGCTCAGATTGTTTGTATGGTCCGTAGTTTCCTCCTTTTGAAGGGCTTTCGTCAAATTCCAGACCAAACCAGTTAAATGTATCCTGAATATATTCTTCTGCTCCTTTTACGAATCTGGAGGAGTCTGTGTCTTCAATTCTAAGTATAAATTCGCCACCTTGCTGTTTGGTGTAAAGGTAATTGTATAATGCCGTACGAACTCCGCCAATATGTAGTGGTCCGGTAGGACTTGGGGCAAAACGTACTCTTCTTTTGTTGTTCATAATTTATGTATGTAAGCTTTAGTTAGCTACAAAGATATATAAAATTGCTAATGTCATAAAAACAGCCTTGATTCATTTCCCATATTGAAAATCAGATCTATAATACTAAGATTGTTTAAAAAACCATGCTTCTCGGCAAAAACTTGATAATATGGCTCTGTTTTGAATTCTGATTTTTTCTTTGGATGTATCTTTTCTCTGAGATCCAAAAAGCCTTCTTCGTTTTCTATAATGTATCGGTCTGTATATGTGACATTAGTGTCAATACCGATGAAACGGCAAATCATGATACGCAACTCTTCATTATAGTCATGCAAAAAGTCTATTTGTCTTTCATAGAATGGACGGAAATCATCTTCGTAATATTGAAAAAAAGGGGTGGAGCTGTAAGCAGAAACAATAGCATTCCAATGCAAATGTTGCCAATTTCCATGATTGGCAACACGAATATCTTTTATTTTACTTTTTGTTTTTATAGGTTTTTGTATTGGAATGCTAAGAGAAAGTGGTCCGTTAGTTCCTGCTATAATGCAGCGGTTACGGTATGACTGTTTTTTATAGTTTTCATTTATTTCTATCAGTGCATTTTTACTTCTAAAAAGTGCTGAATAGTACTCTACAGGAGCTAAATATAAAGAAGAAAGTATCATGCAGGTATTTTCGCACTCCGGAAAAGTCTGTTCCATCGTATCTTACCTTTGAACCAATCATTGTCTTTCTCTAATGATAGCCATATTAACATGGGTTTTCCTACGATATGGTCTTCGGGTACAAAACCCCAACTGCGTGAATCGGCAGAGTTATGGCGGTTGTCGCCCATCATAAAATAGTAGTCATACTTAAACGTATAAGAATCGGCTTGTTCTCCATTTATATAAACTAAACCGTTGCGATAATCAAAATCGTTTCCTTCGTAATTCTTGATGCATCTTTCATATGCGGCAACTTTGTAATCTATATCTGTATCGAAAGTTATGGTTGCTCCTCTCTCAGGTATCCAAAGCGGTCCATATGTGTCTCGTGTCCATTTCGAATCATAATCAAGAGGATAATAATAGTTAGAGCCGGGCAACTCACGCTCTTTTATGATATCCCACACAAAAGGTTTTGCTTTCATCTCTTCTAGCATTGCAGCCGTCATCGGGATGCTGAAATATAATCGACCGTTGTTTCCATTTCTCGCTTTAAGATCAAACATCGCTAAGCTAAGACTGTCTACACCGGTAAGATCTTGCGATCGAGGCGTTAGTTGTCCATATTCATTACTTGTATAGTAATCTGCTTTATTAATCCCCATTTCACTAAACACTTCGGCAGCTATTTGTGTACCATCGGTATGGATCATGTAGTTGTGCTGAGAAAGTTTTGGATTGGCCAAATATGTGTCATCAATGAAAACTGAATCGTTTCTCATTTCAAGTGTTTCACCTGGCAGACCGATACAGCGCTTCACATAGTTTTCTCGCCTATCAACAGGTCTGTAAACTATCTCACCGTATCGGCGCACATCTGAACGTACTCCCAAGCTGCCGTTTTGGTTATATTTTGCCAATGTGTAAAAGTCTATACCCTGTTCATTGAGTGCAACTGTGTCACC
This sequence comes from uncultured Proteiniphilum sp., assembly GCA_964647535.1. GTDB lineage: Bacteria > Bacteroidota > Bacteroidia > Bacteroidales > Dysgonomonadaceae > Proteiniphilum. Next base: position 30,287 of record CAZYGE010000011.1, on the reverse strand, counting down.
TACTGGGAAATTGAAAACCACTATGTCATTTCTTTCAACCTTACCAAATCCTTTTAATCGTCTGTATTTCCATTGAGGATTTTCGATGTACGATTTTCCACCTACAACAGGCATAGTGTGTTGTGCAAGAGGGAACGACAATGGAGTAATTGGTGCTCTGGGTCCGTAGCTAAGTTTGCTTACTGCTAGGAAATCACCCACGAGAAGTGATTTCTCTAAAGATGACGTGGGAATTTGATAATTCTGAAAGAAGAATGTGTTTATAAAATATACTGCGATAAGCGCAAAAACGATTGCATCTACCCATTCCATAGTTTTGCGGAACATAGTGTTTTTGGAGGTTTTCCAAAATCCCCAAGGAACAAATTTTGTGATGTAAATATCAAACAGGAGTATGATTAATAATAGTACCCATGTAGATTGTGACCAAATTGTAAAGAGGATTGTTAATACAGTCCATAAGGCAAACCAAAACCATTGTCTTTTTGATGCCCGACTTAAACGTTCTTTAATTGTCATATTACTATTTTGTTTGAACTAACTGTTATAGATAACCCAGCATGTCTTGCATCCCGAGGAATCCTTTTTTGTCTTTGATGAATTCTGCGGCAAGTACTGCTCCTTGGGCAAATCCTTTTCGGCTTTTTGCGTCGTGAGTAATTTTTATACTATCTAATTCAGATTCATAAAATACAGAGTGTATTCCCGGTACTTCTCCTTCACGGAAGTCTTTTATTCTAATTATGTCAGATTCTGTTTTACCTTGGTCTTCTTTGAGGTCATTATCTAGTGCCCAGCTTTTTTTTCTTTCTACGTTATTTAGTATTTCTTCAACAAGTGTTAATGCAGTACCACTTGGAGCATCAAGTTTATGTATATGATGGGTTTCTTCCATTTCTACATTGTAGTCTGGAAATTTATTCATAAGCTTAGAAAGGTATCTGTTGAGTGCAAAGAAAAGATTTACCCCAAGACTGAAATTTGAAGCGTAAAAAAAGGTTTTACCATTATTATTGCACTCGTTTTTAATTTCCTCTAAATGCTCAAGCCAACCTGTTGTACCGGATACTACCGGAACATTTGCTTCAAATGCTTTTTTGTAATTGTTGAGTGCGCTCTTAGGTGTAGTAAATTCAATTGCTACATCTGCACTTTTGAATTCGGAAGACTGAAACTTGTCATCTTCATTTATATCAATTGTGCATACTATATCGTGACCTCTCTCTAGAGCGATTTTTTCAATCTCTTTCCCCATTTTACCGTAACCAATAAGTGCTATCTTCATAAGAATAATCTATCTTCGTGTAACTCAATTAATTTGAAACAAAAGTACAATAAATGGATGAGTTCTCAAAGCCAGCCATTTTCTTTATACCATCTGATTGTTTTGATTATACCCTTCTTTAATCGGTAGTCAGGTACAAAGTTTATATCTTCTTTAAGAGGGGTTACGTCGCACGCCCAATTTCGCTGTTTCATTATTTTGAATTTGTCGCTGTTGAAGGTGGACGTTTTGCCAAATAGTGCGGCAACTTTCTCACTAATATATGCGGCGGGTTTTACTATGAATAAAGGGATTTTAATGCGAATTACTTTTTTTCGGTTGAGTGCATCCTGTACTGTCTTGTTAAATTCACTGTCGGTATAGCTGTCACCATCGGCTACTATATATTCTTTTCTTGTTATGCCGCCGTCAATTAGTTTGAAAATAACGTTAGCCAAATCTTCACTGTATATGAAAGTGAGTATCTGTTTTTTGTAGCCTGCGCCAACGTCTAGTCCGTTGTTTACGGCTTTTATGAGTATGAAGTAATCCTTGTCGCGTGGTCCATAAACACCGGTTGGTCTGAGTATTAAATATGGAAAGTTGTTTAGACTTTTTAGCCAGTTCTCGGTTTTTAATTTGCTTATCCCATATGCAGTGTCTGGAGAAGGTGTATCGGTAGATTTGATAGGCGTGTAATTTATTTCATCACCGGCTCCCATAACACTTAAAGAACTCATAAATACAAATGTATCAGGGGTGGCATTAATTTCGATAAGCGTTTCTACCAAATGTTTGGTATATGTGTAATTTACTTTATCAAAGTCTGATATGTTTCGTGCTTTGGTTAAACCTGCAATATGAATCACATAATGAAATTTGCCATGTAATGTAAATAATTCAGTAAGCTGTTTCTTCAAAGCTTCTCTATTATTGTATTTAAGATCAATGAAGTTTAAACGGTTGTCCTTTAGGTGATTGAAGTTGCTGCTTTTTCTTATTCCAGCCCAAGTTTCGTAGCCTAATTCAAGTGATTTGTCAACTGTAGTGCTGCCTATAAATCCGCTTGCTCCAGTTATTAATACTCTTTTTTTTTCCATCCTTCAGTTTATAATTAGACAAAAATAACTATAACTTCATAATTTGAAAATTATGTTTGAATTAAAATTGAATTTTGCTATTGGTCGTTTAGAGACATTATTTTTATTACTTTGCATAACTAATTCATCGTTTAGTTTGTTTTAGTATCAATTAGAGTCAAAATAAATAATATTATGAGTAAAAAAGATAGGCAATCGGAAACTGTAAATAGACTAAAGAAAAAAGATTTAACCTTAGCAGTAATAGATTTCCTGAAGGATAATGAAGATAAGCAGTTTAACTACAAACAGATTGGTGCAGCATTAGATGTGCGAGGCGAAGAGGGTAAGAAAGTGCTAGTAAATGTGCTTGAAAAGTTACGTGATGATGAAATGCTCCTAGAGTCTTCAAGAGGAAGATTTCGTATAAATAACCGTGGCTTTGTACTCGAAGGTCGTTTTGAACGAAGAAGTAATGGTAAAAACTTTTTTGTCCCCGATGACGATGGGAATAATATATACATACCAGAACGCAATAGTATGCACGCTATGAATGGTGACAGGGTTAAAGTGCAGCTTCTTGCTAAAAGAAAAAGAGCTGAAACCGAAGGGGTGGTAATTGAAATTCTGGAGCATACTCAATCTCGTTTTGTAGGTGTACTTGAAGTGCAAAAAAAGTTTGCTTTTCTTGTTATGGATAGCAAATATTTAGCAAACGATATTTTTATTCCCAAAGATGATCTTAACGGTGCGAAAAATGGGGATAAGGTAGTTGTGGAAATAGTGGAGTGGCCTGCAAAAGCAAATAATCCCATAGGTAAGGTTATTGATATTCTAGGTAAGCCCGGCGAGAATGATACAGAAATGCACGCTATACTTGCTCAATACGATTTGCCTTATGATTACCCCGAAAAGACTAGTAAGTATGCCGAAAAAATACCGGATACAATTGATGAAAAAGAAATTGCCAGACGTGAAGATTTCAGGGATGTTTTTACATTTACTATAGATCCTAAGGATGCTAAAGATTTTGATGATGCTTTTTCCTTTAGACAGCTTTCTCCAAATTTATGGGAGGTAGGGATTCATATTGCAGATGTTACTCATTATGTGAAACAGGGAGATATTATCGACCGTGAAGCCGAGAAGCGTGCAACTTCTATTTACTTGGTAGATCGTACAATTCCCATGTTACCGGAACGATTAAGTAATTTTATTTGTTCTCTTCGTCCAAATGAGGAGAAGTTGTGCTTTTCTGTGATTTTCAATATGAACGAGAAGGCTGAAGTTAAAGATTTTCGTGTTGCACGAACAGTAATTAAGTCTGACAGCCGACTAGCTTATGAAGATGCTCAAACAATTATAGATACTGGTAAAGGTGATTTTTCTAAGGAAATTCTTCTTTTGAATTCTTTGGCAAAACAATTAAGAGAGAGACGGTTTGCGAATGGAGCAATTAATTTTGACCGTTACGAAGTTAAGTTTAATTTGGATGAGAATGGTAAGCCTCTAGGAGTTTATTTTGTAGAAGGTAAAGAGTCTAATCATCTTATAGAAGAATTTATGCTTCTTGCAAACCGTACTGTTGCGGAATTAATCGGAAAGGTCTCTAAAGGCAAAAAGGCAAGGTCATTTGTTTACCGTATACATGATGTGCCTGATCCTGAAAAGCTGGATAATTTTAATTCATTTATTCTTCGTTTTGGACATAAGATGAAAACGTCGGGATCAAAAACGGATGTTGCAAAGAGCTTAAACTCTATATTGGATAAGGTTCAAGGCAGACCCGAAGAAAATTTGATAGAAACTATTGCTATTCGTACTATGTCAAAAGCAATATATTCAACAAAAAATGTGGGTCATTATGGCTTGGCATTTGATTATTATACTCACTTTACCTCTCCAATTCGAAGGTATCCCGATATGATGGTACACCGTTTGCTTGAAAGATATCTTGATGGGGGTAAGAGCATAGATCAATCATCTTTAGAAGGAGACTGTAAGCATTGCTCAGATATGGAGCAGATTGCATCAAACGCAGAGCGTGATTCTATCAAATACAAACAGGTGGAATTTATGTCGGATAAACTGGGTAAGATTTATGACGGTGTTATCTCCGGTGTAACCGAATGGGGTATTTATGTGGAAATAAATGAAAATAAATGTGAGGGTATGATTCCTCTCAGAGATTTGGATGACGATTTTTATGAGCTTGATGAGAAGAATTACAGGCTCGTTGGACGTCGTACCGGTAGAGAATATAGATTAGGTCAGCCGGTTACCATTGAGGTGGCAAGAGCAAATTTGGAAAGAAGACAATTGGATTTTGTGTTTGCAAATTAAATAGGGTTTAAACTTAGATATAATCTAAAGATAAATGTATGCTTTTTATAATAAAGACCTAAGTATAGTTTTGGGTTAACGTAGTTAATTGTATATCTTGATCAGAACTTTAATTTAATATTTTACAAATAGAACCTAAGTGAAGTCTTTGCGAGTACGTAATATAAGAGGCTGCAACTTTATCAAACGGAGAGCAATTTTAAAATATTCTCTGCTTTCTTTTTGTTTTTTCTGAAGCATACACATTATAGCTTTTTTTAAAGAAGCAAAAAAGCTATATACTATTGATTGAGGATAGCTGTAAAGAGGGTTTACAGCTTCTGTGAGAAAATACACATATTCTGAATAAAACTTCTGTTCGTGGTTTACGATGCGAGACGCTCTATCGTGATAGCCAAATGCTGATTTTACCAATCCTAACTTATACCCCTTTTTCAGTAAACGATGCACAAGGTTTCGGTCTTCACCATAATGAGAAAAGATGGGTGCAAAAACACCCACTTTATCTATGACACGAACTGGGATCAACCACATGGCTGCGTTAATAAAAGGATATTCAGTCACTTCATATGACAGTTGAAGAGCTTCTTCCCTATTTTGCAGTTGTGTATATTCAGAGAATCCGAAGTCTGTGGCATCACCTTTTCCGTTCAAATGAACAGGCGATAAAATGCCATATTCACTGTTGTTTTTCGCTGCTGCAATCAATTTGTCCAACGTGTCAGATTCAATCCACGCATCTTGGTTGAGAAGGAACAAATATTCGAATCCTGCTTCTTTTGCATACTTCATACCGATATTGTTGGCTCTACCGAATCCGAGGTTTTCGTGAGTCTCGAATAAAATTACGTCTGGATATTCCTTCTTTATTATTTCACATGTATCATCGTTAGATCCGTTGTCTATCACTAGGATGGTAGAAGACAGTTTTGAAGTCATTACCGAGGAGAGGCATTTATGAATCCATCGCTCGAAGTTGAAGGAAACAATGATGACACATGTAGATGGGGCTTTAACAGACAGTTTAGTCATATTGAGGGGTGTCATATTTATTGGTGGCTTTGATCATACATTTACGGAAGAAGGGTGGCTCCATATTATCCAAATCGTTATGAAAAATCATTAAACCATTACTGGGGCGGTGTTTAAACTTACGATCTTCAAAAAAACTACTGAAAAGATCATAATCATGCTGATTGTGATAGGTGCATAGCGCAATTTTAACGGGGGTATGCAATAGCTCTTCCATGCCCTTCAATATGGATGCTTCAGCTCCTTCCACATCTATTTTGTAGAAGCCGGGTTTCTCTTCTGTATTCTTGAAGTAATAATCCAATGTAATTTCATTTTCGTTGTTTTTATCTGAGATAAATTTTGGTATGATTTTTATTTTCTCTTTCCAGTGGGAAAAGGTTGCTTCCAATGCTTCAATCCACTCACGATCTTGTTCGAAAAGATAGATTTTCTTTGTTTTCTCAATATTCAAAAGAGAGAAATAGCCTTCGGCACATCCTACATCAGCCATTATTTCACCTTCAGTAATCTTGAAATTAGCATCGGTGTAACAATGAGGAGCATGATCATCTTGTTCTATGCGTAAGCTGTTAAACAATATCTGTACAGTTCGTATGTTCTGAGATCGTTTGAAATAGAGCCTTTTGCCGTCTGTGATTACGTAGGGCAGGTTGTTCGATGGATCAAAATGAACCTTAACTTCTTCAGTGATGTACTTTTCTTGAAAATCTCCGTAGAAAGTAGTCAGCGGATGCGTTGAAAGATAATCGACCGCAGCAATGATTTCTTTATTGCTGGTAGGAAACTGGCTAAAGTGCTTTAGAATTTTCTTACGAGCTTTCTTTTTCTTGTTTGTGTGTAAATGGTTTTTCCAAGATGAGCGGATTTTGTAAATCAACTTTTGAATTATCTTATTCATTGTTTCCTGTTTTTTTGAATGAAATCCAATCTTTTATCTCCGTGGTCATCTCCAATTTAAAAAGGTGGCAAAGGAGTAGATATAACACGCTGGTAACTGCAATATTCACCAAAATATAAATTAAGTCTTTGTTTATATTCAGAGAAATAAAATATCCGGCAGCTACACTTACGAAAGCAATAATTGCATAGGGTGCGGCGTCTTTCATAAAGTCTAGTAGTGAATATTGAATCAATTTCTTCGATAGAATAAGGGAGATAAAAAGTGTTATATAGGTATATATCACCCAGCTGGCGGCTAAGCCCATAATTCCATAAGAGAAAAGAAGAGCAATCAGTAAGACTAATATTATTCTTCTAATTATCTCCACACCAAGAAAGTAGCTTGCTTTATCGCGTGTTATAAACAGCTCATTTAATACATATGCAAAAGGTGAAGCCATTCCCGCAAGACATAATATTTGGAAATAGGGAACGGCAGGCAACCATTTATCTTTGAATAAAAAAACAAATGCAGGTTCTGCAATCATTATCATCAGTAATCCAATAGGGAATGACAAAAAGGCCATAGATTTTAGCATCTTACTTATTACTCTTTTTAATCTGATTGTTTCCCTACCAATCTCCGGTAGTATCAATGTAGATACAGTTCTAAATGAATCTGATATTATAGAAAAGGGGATATTCTGATATTTATTGGCCTGGCTATAATAACCAACAGCATTCATAGAGTTGGGGTAAAAGAATGCTATGATTGAAGGGTAGATATTATTGAATACTGCATTTATAATTGATGTTAGCATAAGTTTATTGCTTAAGCTTGCAAATGAGCGTAATAGCTTTATGTTAAAAGCTTTTAAAGGTTTCCATTTTGAATATATCCAAAGAAATAAAGAGCGGAAAAAGGAGTATACCAGTGTTTGCATAACCAGTGACCATACTCCTTTCCCATTTAATGCCATTGTAATTGCAACTGTTGCCGCAATAAGTAGTGCGACTAAGTTTATCTTGCTAATCTTCTTAAAGTCTGCGTTTTTTATTAATAATGTTTGTTGAATAATTGCAGTTCCGTTTAATATTAGAGAAATAAAAAGAACTCTGGAAACTAGTTTAATGCGGGGCTCATGGAATATCTCTGATATAACAGGCGCAAATGCAAATAATAGTATATAGAGTAGGAAGCTTAATCCCAGATTAAAATAGAATACGGTACTGTACTCTTCATCGGATATGCTTTTTCTATTCAGTAGTGATCTGGTGAACCCACTATCAATAAGTATTGATGAGAATGCAATAAAAACAGCCAAAGCACCAATTAATCCATATTCAGATGGCGCTAATGCTCTCATTAAAATAATGCCGGAAATCAGATTTATTACCTGTTGTCCGAACTTATCAACAAAACTCCAAAATAGCGATATGGTTGTTTTATGTTTTAATGAAGGTTCTGTCATTAATGGATTTAGCTTATCTGTTATTACTACAAAATTAGACAAATTTTTTCTATTATTTTTGTACTTTTGATTTAACCGTGGTTATGATGCAAAGGAGTGAACTATTATGACATTTTCTGAAGAGATAAAAAAGGAAGCTTTAAGGTTGGGATTTGATGCCTGTGGCATTTGTCGGGCTGTTGATAGCGACGAGGAAGAACGCTATATGCAATGGATTAATGACAACTGGCATGCAGATATGGCATATATGGCGCGGAATATTGATAAAAGGGTTGATCCTCGCCTTTTGGTTGAAGGTGCCAAATCAATAGTCTCTGTTGCTCTTAATTATTATCCTCATGAGAAACAGGCTTCTCATGCTCCCCAGTTTGCATATTATGCTTATGGGAAAGATTATCACTATATTGTTCGTGACAAGCTTAAGGAATTATTTGCGTTTATTGCCCAACGCAAACCCGAGGTGACGGGAAGATATTTCTCGGATTCTGCCCCTGTACTAGAGCGTTTTTGGGCAGCGCAAGCCGGCGTGGGGTTTGTAGGGAAGAATAGTCTTTTGATCATTCCCGGAAAAGGCTCATATTTCTTTCTGGGTGAATTAATTATAGATATTGATCTAGATTATGATCAACCTATACCGGAGAATTGTGGTAGCTGCACCCGGTGTTTGGATGGATGTCCTACAGGAGCAATCGAACAACCCTTTAGAGTAAATGCGAATAAATGCATCTCATATCAAACGATTGAGAACAGGGGGGAAATATCTTCTTATGTTGCTCCCAGATTAAAGAATTATGTTTTCGGATGTGATATATGTCAAAAGGTGTGTCCATGGAATAGAGCCTCTACACCGCATGATACACCTGAGTTAATGCCTTCAGAGCAGTTTATGGAAATAGATTTAAAGAAATTGTTAGAAATGAATGAGGATGAGTATAGAGAAATATTTAGAGGATCTGCTGTAAAAAGAACAAAGTTTACAGGCCTAAAACGGAATGCAGCCGCAGTTTTCAATACTCGCAAAAAATAGCTATTTTTGTAGTTAAATAAATGGAAGAAAACTTCGATATTCATAGCAATTTAAATTTTCAGGACACTGAGCGTGACTTTGAAAATAATCTTCGGCCTTTAACGTTTAGTGGTTTTAAAGGTCAAAGTAAAGTAGTTGAGAACCTCAAAGTGTTTGTGAGTGCCGCAAAACTGCGCAGTGAGTCTCTGGATCATGTCCTGTTACACGGGCCGCCGGGTTTGGGCAAAACGACACTTGCAAATATAATTGCAAATGAATTGGGAGTTGGTTTTAAGGTTACTTCGGGTCCCGTATTGGATAAACCAGGTGACTTAGCCGGTTTACTCACATCCCTTGAGCCTAAAGATTTACTTTTTATTGATGAAATTCATCGACTTTCCCCAATAGTAGAAGAGTATTTATATAGTGCTATGGAGGATTATCGTATTGATATTCTTATTGATAAGGGGCCTAGTGCACGCTCTATCCAAATTGATCTTAATCCTTTTACACTACTTGGAGCCACTACTAGAAGCGGTTTATTGACAAGTCCACTTCGTGCACGGTTCGGTATTAACATGCATCTTGAGTATTATGATGCTGCAACTCTTACAGGGATTGTACTACGTTCCGCTGATATTTTAAATATTAAGTGCGATCATAATGCAGCAATTGAGATTGCATCAAGAAGTAGAGGAACTCCGCGTGTAGCAAATGCTTTACTGCGTCGTGTAAGAGATTTTGCTCAGGTGAAGGGTAACGGCTCAATAGATAAAGAAATTTCAACCTACGCCCTTGAAGCGCTTAATATAGACAAGTACGGATTGGATGAGGTGGATAATAAAATTCTGCTTACCATAATTGATAAGTTTAATGGAGGTCCTGTTGGTATTTCAACTATTGCTACTGCCGTGAGCGATGATATCGGAACAATTGAAGAAGTTTATGAACCATTCTTGATTAAAGAAGGATTTATAAAACGAACACCACGCGGAAGAGAAGCAACAGAGTTAGCTTATCGCCATTTAGGTAGGAGAAGAAACAGCGAACAACAAGAGCTTCTTTTTTAGACTGTCTTAATTATCGGAATATTTAGATAGTCTGGGGGGACATATAGATAATTAGATGTTTGTTCGATGATTTCTAAGATTAGTTAGCCTAATTTCAGAGGTCGGTGAATATTAGCTCTAACTGCATATTACCCGGTCTTTTATCTATGATTGTTGCAGTTGGCCACATCTGATTGTGTATTTCAGTTAATATTTGCTGTGCAGGTGAATAATAGCTTTGCTGACCTGTTGTAAATGTTGCATCAACCGGAACAAGGTAATATGTTAAATCATAAGGGTCTCCATCAAACTCCGCATTGTAATAATTAATCATTGTGGAGATGTTGTTGAATTTGTATGAATAGCTTGCAGGATCAAAACGCTCAGAAATGAAACTGGTTACATTGTCTCTTATCTTACGATTCTCAAAGAAGCCATTCAATGAATCCTTGTTGATCAACAATAAATAGTTTGGAGGATTAATTTTCACTCTTTCATCCTCAGATGCATCGGGTAGGGCATATACTGTGAAGTTTACCATATTCAATGCTTTGGATTGGAGACTCTCGTGAATCTCTGAAACAGGGAATAATATTTCAGTATTAACGCCTGCGGGGCTTTTTATGTAAGTGTGATTAGGATTTTCTACTAGCAAATTATCATCGTTACTCACGATATGTTTAATTTGTCTTACCTCCGGAGTGTTATTTACTCTAAATGCTTCACTACGTATTGTATCAGTGTTTTGAGAAGATCCTTTTTCGTCTAAATAATTATAATGCACATAAAGTGAAGTAATATCTACATTTATTATTGTGCTATTACCGAAACTTGTAGTAAAGTAAAGGCCAGGGAAAAATTCTCTAAAGCTGTCTGTATCAGACAGTTTTCCATGTCCTGGTTTTAAATATTCTTCAAGGAATTTGTCACCAAGTGTTTTGGGTAAATCCACACTGATATAATATTCTCTGTAAGATCTAACAGAGTAATCTTCGGCGGTATAAGTTACTGTATTATAAGTTGAATTCCTTCCTGTGAATGACTGTGCACCAAGAGGAGAAGACATGTCGGCAAACATTATCGGATCTATGTGAGTATAATTTCCAATTCCTTTTAGAGTCTCAGTTACTTCATATACAGACAATCCCATTGGAGCAATAGAATCTCCCATCATCGTAGTATATGATACCACAGCTCTAACTGAATCAATTATTGCACCTTCTTCAAATTTTGATCCTGTAGGAAGATAGAATTCAGCAACATATTCTGATTTTATAGATCCAAAAACAGGGTCACTATATTCGCCTAGCACAGGGTATTTGGTCCTTGCATACATTGAATCAACCTTTACAGTGCGCGCTTGAAGTTGTAATGTATCTACGCCTACAGAAAGTCTGTCTTGTCCCGGTTGAATTGACATTCCCATCTGATCCAGAGTATCATCACATGAAATAGCAAGAATTGCGATAAAGGTTATTGCAAGAGATTTATATAAGGATTTGAGCTTCATTAGTTTCAATATTTGTTTTAACGCCGCAAATATCCATAAAAATAATGTGATATGAAAACTAAAAAAAGATTTCTTTTAATTTTTAATGATAATTGTGTATAGGAAAGAGTGCTAACTTCCTATTTTGTTATAAAAAGCTGCCATTTCATCAGCAAGTTTTTCTTCATCCGACTGAAAAGGTAATATTTCAAGGTTATTGTCCTTGGCGTGTTGTAATATTTCTGGATTAATTGACTCACTTCCTAATACGATTCCATCGGAAAAGTCTATAGCCAGTTTCATTAGGTTATTGTAATCCATTACACCTTTATTTTCTACTTTCTTTATCTCAGCATCTCCAATTCCTTCAAAACGAAGTTTATTAGCTACTTTTTTGTCGAATGGTTTTTTGAAAGTTTCATCGTAAATGGAGCAAATAACTTTAGCGCCCATAAAACAAGGGTCGTCTGTGTAGCCTTTTTTTACAAAAAGGGGTGCAAGTGCACTAAACCAGCCATGACAATGAATAATATCAGGAACCCAACGCAGCTTTTTGATAGTTTCCATTACTCCACGAATAAAGAATATGCTGCGCTCATCGTTATCGTCATATTCCTCTCCATTTTTGTCAACGAGAGTTTCTCTATTTTGGAAGTAATCTTCATTGTCAATAAAATATACTTGCATGCGAGCAGATTGTATAGAAGCAACTTTTATTATGAGTGAGTTGTCAGAATCATCAATTATGAGGTTCATTCCGGAGAGTCTAATTACCTCATGCAATTGATTTCTGCGCTCGTTAATGCTTCCATATTTAGGCATAAATGCGCGAATCTCCATACCTTTTTCCTGAATTGCTTGCGGCAAAAAACGAGAAGTGTTTGAGATTTGTGTTTCATCTACATATGGGTAGATTTCTTGTGAGATGTATAAAATTTTTTTCTGAGACATGTATCTAATTATCTTAAGTTTAGTACAAAGATAATAAAAAAAATCCACATAATTACAAAATATAATGGGTGCAAATGTGTAAGAGGTTGATGGAGAGTGTGATGCGTTAGATTTGATGAAGGGTTTAGAGTGAAATAATGCAAATATCTTCTCAATGTGACAAATATTTTGTTGCTTTGCAGCGTAGAATGGGATAGGAAAGCGAAAATAAAAAAAATGGAAATCTCAGAAACTGTTATTGGTTTAAAAAATCAACTCAAAGGTTATCAACTCAAAGGCAAAACTGTGGGTTTCGTTCCAACAATGGGCGCCTTACATGAAGGGCATGCAGAACTCGTAAAGCGTTCGATGTCAGATAATGATATCACCGTTGTAAGTGTTTTTGTTAATCCAACTCAGTTTAATAATCCTGATGATTTAACACTTTATCCACGTACGCCCGAAAAAGATTACTCGTTACTTGAAAGTTTAGGTGTAGAAATTGTTTTTGCGCCGACTGTTGAAGAAATATACCCTGAACCCGATAATCGTGTATTTCATTTTGAAGGTCTCGATCGAGTTATGGAAGGAGAGTTCAGACCTGGTCATTTCAATGGCGTAGCCCAAGTGGTGAGTAGATTGTTTAGTATTATAAATCCAGATAAAGCTTATTTCGGTGAAAAAGATTTTCAGCAACTTGCGATTGTAAAACAAATGGTAAAACAATTGCAAATGCCAATAGAAATAATTGGTGTGCCCATTGTAAGAGAAGAAAACGGGTTGGCAATGAGTAGCAGAAATCAGCGGCTTACAGAAGAAGAAAAAGATAACGCATCATCTATCTACAAAGTACTTAAAGAGAGTTTTGCTCTGTCAAAAGATAATACACCCGAAGAGATTTCGGAATACGTAACTAAAGAAATAAATAATGTTTCAGGACTTCAGTTAGAATACTTCTCAATTGTAGATGGTAATAAGCTTAAAAATATTCTATCCTGGAATGAGTCTGAAAGTGTAGTTGGCTGCATTGCAGTGTTTTGTGGCGAGGTAAGATTAATTGATAATATAAGATATAAATAAAAATATGTGGGTTGAATTATTAAAATCTAAAATACATAGAGCAACGGTGACCGATGCAGATCTTAACTACGAAGGTAGTATTACTATTGATGAAGACCTGATTGATGCCGCGAAGCTTTTAATTAATGAAAAAGTTGCAATTGTAAACAACAATAATGGTGAGCGTTTTGAAACGTACGTAATTCGTGGTGAGCGAGGGTCGGGAATAATTTGCTTAAATGGAGCAGCAGCGCGAAAGGTTCAAAAAGGAGATATTATCATCATAATGAGCTATGCATTCATGACGCTGGAAGAGGCTTCAGCTTTTGAGCCAACCGTCATAAACCTTACCGATAGCACTAACATAATAAAGTAGAAGGTATTTAAGTCAATATCAAACCGTCAGTTGTTGAATCAATTGACGGTTTTTAATAACAAAGTGTGTATTCAAACAAACATATTGCAAGGATAAGTGCGCCAATCTTTTTGAGCTTGTTAGCTCAAAATATGATTCAGGTGATAGATACCGCGTTCTTAGGAAGGGTAGGAGAGGTTGAACTCGGAGCCTCTGCCTTGGCCGGGATCATATATATTGCAGTATACACCCTTGGTTTTGGCTTTAGTATGGGAAGCCAAATACTTATAGGAAGACGAAATGGAGAAAAGAATTACAAACAAATTGGAGATATTGTAATTCAGGGTGCTATTTTTCTTTTCATTCCTGCCGTACTGCTAATCCCTATATTAAGATATGGGGCTGTTAACTGGTTGCCAGGCTTATTTGAGTCTGCAGATGTAGGGAGAGCAGTGGCAGAATATTTAGAATGGAGAGTGTTTGGGTTAATATTTGCTTTCACAAACTTAATGTTTCGAGCATTCTTTATTGGAATTGCCCGAACTAAGGTTCTAACCATTAATGCAGTGGTAATGGGGCTGGTGAATGTTGTTTTCGATTATGGTCTTATATTTGGAAACTTTGGCATGCCCGAACTAGGTATAGGCGGAGCTGCAATTGCTTCTGTGATAGCAGAGATTTCATCTACACTATTCTTCTTTTTCTACTTGAATAAAAAAGTTGATTTAGAGAAATATGGTTTTAACAAAATACGGTTTCAGTTTAGTGTAATTAAAAGAACTTTGGATCTCTCTATCTTCATGATGTTTCAATATCTGTTTTCCGTATCAACATGGTTACTTTTCTTTTTGTTTATTGAAAACTATATGGGAGAGAGATCGTTAGCTGTAACAAATGTTGTGCGAAGTCTTTATACTGTTGTTACAATTCCATCACATGCAATAGGTTCTGCTTCAAGCACATTAGTGAGCAATACAATAGGGGCGAGCCGGCAGGGAGAAGTGCTTAATTTGGTTAAAAGGCTTTCATTAATAAGTATTGGGGTTATGCTTGTGATGATAATAATTATCTCTGTTATGCCCAGATTGGTTATACACATTTACACAGATAATCCTTTATTAATAGAAGAAATAATTGCACCACTTTTTGTTATGCTATCTGCACTGCCATTTTATAGTGTCGGAAGTGTGCTATTTAATTCGGTGTCTGGTACAGGAAATACTAAAACAGCTCTTAAAATGGAGATTATTTCTCTGCTGTTTTATGTTTCTTACATGTGGTTTATAATTGTATATCTTCGTTCATCAGTCGCTGTGGCATGGACTACAGAACATGTTTATTGGGTATTGCTTACAGTTCTGCCGCTGATATACCTGAGGAGCGGTAAGTGGAAAGAAAGAAATATTTAATTTCTAATCTTATGGAATCGGTTAAAGAGAAAATTGAAAAA
Organism: uncultured Proteiniphilum sp.; assembly: GCA_964647535.1. Taxonomy (GTDB): domain Bacteria; phylum Bacteroidota; class Bacteroidia; order Bacteroidales; family Dysgonomonadaceae; genus Proteiniphilum. Next base: position 14,877 of record CAZYGE010000011.1, on the reverse strand, counting down.
TTGCGCAAAAGCCTGCATCAACATAATTATAATTATTATGTTTTATCACAGCCTGTTATATCCGACTTTGATTTTGATATGATGATGCGTGAACTTATCGAACTTGAAGAAAAACATCCCGATCTACATGATCCAAATTCACCTTCGGTGCGAGTGGGGAGTGACATAAGTAACGATTTTATACAGGTTAACCATAAATACCCAATGCTTTCACTTCAGAATACGTACTCAGAAGGAGAGGTAACAGATTTTTATAACCGGGTGAAAAAAGCGTTGAATAACGAATTTCAGCTTGTCTGCGAGTTAAAATATGATGGATCTTCAATATCCCTTATATATGAAAACGGGAAGCTTGTCAGGGCTGTTACACGTGGTGATGGACGTATGGGAGATGATGTTACAGAAAACGTACGTACCATAAGGAATGTCCCGCTCTTACTTAAAGGTGATGACTTGCCGACATATCTAGAGTTGAGAGGCGAGATATTATTACCCTGGAGCTCATTTGAAGCTATAAACAAAGAGCGTGAAGAACAGGAGGAGGCACTGTTTGCTAATCCTAGAAACGCTGCATCAGGAACATTAAAACTGCTAAACTCGCGTGTGGTAGCATCAAGACGTCTCGAATCGTATGTATACAACATGTTAGGAGAGGAATTGCCCACTAACAGTCATTATAAGAATATGATGCTGGCTTCACAGTGGGGATTAAATGTCTCGGATTCAATGAGAATTTGCTCAACCTTAGATGAAGTGTTTGATTTCATTAATTACTGGAATAAAGAGAGGGCAAATCTACCCGTTACAACCGATGGTATAGTTATTAAAGTGGACTCTTTGACGCAGCAACGTAATTTGGGCGCCACATCAAAGTTCCCAAGGTGGTGTATTGCATATAAATTTAATGCTGAACAGGCTATAACGCGACTTGAGTCTGTTACATTTCAAGTGGGTAGAACTGGTTCGGTAACTCCTGTTGCTAATCTTGAAGCAGTACAACTTTCTGGTACAACCGTTAAGCGCGCATCTTTATATAACGAGGATGCAATTAACTCCCTTGATTTACATATAGGTGATATGGTCTACGTTGAAAAAGGTGGTGAGATTATTCCTAAAATCACTGCAGTTGATAAAGATGCTCGAACGAATAACTTTATGCTCGGTGATAAAGTAAGATTCGCAAAATCTTGCCCAGATTGTGGTTCAACCCTCATAAGGAATGAAGATGAGGCAGCTTACTATTGTCTTAATAGCGAAGATTGTCCAACTCAAATTAAAGGTAGGATAGAGCATTTTGTTACTCGCAAAGCAATGAATATAACTATCGGACCAGAGAGTATAAATCTACTCTATGAAAAAGGACTAATAAAAGATGCTTCTGATCTTTATCTACTGCAATTTGATGAATTGGTTAAGCTTGATAGATGGGGCGAAACAAGTGCCAATAATCTTTTGAAAAGTTTAGAGTTGTCAAAATCTATTCCATACGAAAGAGCTCTTTATGCTGTTGGCATACGCTTTGTTGGTGAAACTGTGGCACAAAAATTAGCACAAGCATTTCCAAATATAGATCTTCTATCAGAGGCGAGTTTTGAACAGCTCATAGCAGTAGATGAAATTGGAGACAGAATTGCGAACAGTGTCTTAGACTTTTTTGCAAACCCAAAATTCAAAGACTTCATCAAGAGATTACGACAAAATGGTGTTCAGTTTGAGCTAAGTAAAGAGAGAATTGCATCCATGACAAACAAACTCGAAGGGCTCACCATTGTAATTAGTGGTACATTTCAACTACATTCTCGTGATGAATATAAAGATATGATTCTAAAGAATGGAGGCAGTAACAGTGGTTCTGTCTCAAAAAAAACAGACTATATTCTAGCCGGAGAAAATATGGGGCCAGCAAAATTAGAAAAAGCTAAAAAGCTTGGTGTGAAAATTATCAACGAGAAATCGTTTCTAGATATGTTGAGCTAGTATAAAAAGTGGTGTTTTAACTAATCTTCCATAGGGAAACTATGAGAACCTATGTGGTGCCCGTCTGCAAAGATATCAGCTTTGTATGTTCCGGGCATTAGAAATTCCTCAATATCCCAAAACATGCTAACTGGAACCTCTTCACCCCCATACTCAATTGTGCGTCTCATTGAATATAGAATATCACTGTTTTCGTATGGAAATAGATTATTAGGATTTTTAGAAAGAACGTTACCATTAGGAGTCATAATTCTAATAAAGATAGTGCGTTCACCCGGCTCTGCTGTTATATTTCTGGCAACAGTAAATGAAACAACAAATTGTGTGCTTCGGCTCAAGCGCTTCTGCTCCCGTCCTCTGTCATTCACTGCAACAGCATTAATGTTAGTTGCTACGAGTTGAGCAGCTAACGACACTTTTTCAGAAAGCTGTTCTCGTTCCTGAGTCACCTGTTGTAATGTTCTGGTAGTCCTGTTATACTGATTAGTTATCTGCTCATTTTCAGCCCGCAGTTCTTGATTCAGAGTATTTAAAGAATCAATTTGCTGAATATAAGAACGAAGTATTTTCCTTAATGTAGCTAACTCATCACTCAATCTCTTAATTTCTGCCTTGTCGCTGGCACTAGTCATTCTAAGTTCTTCCTGAAGTCGTAATACCTTTGTTTGTTCATTCTGAAGTTTGTATAGTAGGGAGTCATTCTGGACACTAAATTTAAAGCCCTCATATTGAAGTGATATAGCTTCATACTCATCTTCCAGTTCCTGTTTGTCTACAACATATTGTTCTTGCATAACCTGAATCTGAGAATTCCGAGTCACAAGAAAACCTATAAGTATTGCAGTAACAATTACCAATATTCCAATTATTGCAATAAGTTGAGGCGTTCTTTCTCTAAAGTTTATTTTCATCGTAAGTGATTATTTTTCAATCGATGGCAAAAATAGACGTTTTCGATCTAATCCCCAATGATTACACTTTCTTTTTCATTAATTTAAGAAATAAAGTAAAAGACAATTCCTAAGAAAATTCACTTCAAAATAGCAGGTATTTTGTTGTTTTATTACTATCTTTAAAATCTCACATTCGAAAATGAGTTAATTTCTATATTTAGTCAGCTTACATGGTATACAACTTCCGTAAAACGCAATATTCTGATGTCAGATTCGAAACTACCAAATCCCAAATTTTAAATCACAAAAATAAAACTAAATGAGAAAGTTCTTTTTAATACTCACTGCATCATTCTTAATACTCACTGCTTCAACTGCAGATGAAGGGATGTGGATGATAAATCTTCTCAAACATCAAAAACTATCCGAAATGCAAAGGATGGGATTAAATCTTCAAGATTACGATATATACAATCCCAATGGTTCGTCATTAAAAGATGCAGTAGTTCAATTTGGTAGAGGATGTACCGGAGAAGTTATCTCTTCACAGGGACTTGTACTTACCAACCACCATTGTGGATATGGTCAAATACAAAGTCACAGTTCACTAGAGAACAACTACCTAAATGATGGCTTTTGGGCTATGACTAAAGCTGATGAACTCCCAAATCCCGGGCTAACTGTAACTTTTATAGACAAAATAGAAGATGTAACTAAAATAGTAAAAGAAAGCCTCGAGCGAGATAGCGAGAAAGATTCTTTGGGCGTCTTTTTTCTATCGCCCATCTATCTCAATGGACTGGCAAAGAGCATGGTTGGCGAAGAGTTTCTTAAAAACAACCCCGCCATAGAAGTCGAGATAAAGTCATTCTTCGAAGGCAATCAATACTATATGTTTACGAAGAAAATATACTCAGACATACGCTTAGTTGGGGCACCACCGAGCTCAATTGGTAAATTTGGTGCAGACACAGACAACTGGATGTGGCCAAGACATACAGGCGATTTCTCTCTATTCAGAATTTACGCAGATAAAGAAGGCAATCCGGCTCCTTATTCTGCAGATAATGTTCCATTAGAACCAAAACGTTGGCTCAAAATTTCCCAACAAGGAGTAAGCGAAAATGATTTTGTAATGATGTTAGGCTTCCCGGGCACAACAAACAAATATTACACCTCAGCAGAAGTTGCAGAAAGAAGGGATATAGATAATAGCGTAAGAATCAAAATGAGAGAGATAAGGCAAAATGCAATGCTGGAAGAAATGTTAAACGACCCTGAGATTAAAATTCAGTATGCTTCAAAGTATTCCGGTTCCACCAATGCGTATAAAAATGCAATAGGCACAAACTGGGCTATTGATTTAAGAGATTTCGAAGAGATTAAACTAGAACAGCAAAACAGACTTAAAAAATGGGCTGAAGACAATAGTAAACTTCACTACATAGATGCGGTTGATGAAATAGAGAACATTATTAAAAACCGTGCAGAACTTCGCTACAGAAGTTGGATGTTAAATGAAGGAATAATTAGAGCTGTTGAATTCGTTAGTGTTCCAACGCAAAGTGCCGATCGTTTAGCTGATGCTTTAGAGAATGGTGATGAAACAGATATTCTTTTCACCAACCTACAAAATGATTATAATAATTTTGCTAATAAAAATTACAACCGAGAGGTAGATAAAAAAGTGGCAAAAGTCATGATAAGGGAATATACAAATTCAATTGACAAAAAGGATCAACCCTCTTTTTTCAATCAGTTGTATACCAATTTCTATGGAGATGTAGATAAATTTGTAGACTTCATTTTTGAAAACTCTATTTTCGGGAGTAAGGATAATGTCGATAACTTCTTGGCTTCAGAAAACAATTCGGTAGAACAATTAAGAAACGATCCAATGTTTCAATTTGTAAAATCTGTTGTAAATGAATACACTAACCTGAGCAAAAAACTTTCAGAATTCAATATACCATTTGCAAAAGCAAGAAACACATATCTTTCAGGAATCTTAGAAATGGACGGACCATATAAGCATTTTCCCGATGCCAACCTCAGTCTTAGATTGACATATGGTGAAGTAAAAGGATATAAACCTCGCGATGCGGTCACATATAGTCACCAAACAACTTTGAAAGGTGTCCAAGAAAAAGAAGACCCTGATAATTGGGAATTTATTGTTCCCGATAAACTAAAACAGTTGTTTAAATATGAAGATACCCCTGTTAATTTGGCTATTACAACCCATTCCACCGGAGGGAACTCCGGAAGTCCTGTGTTAAATGCAAATGGTGAACTGATTGGTCTTAATTTCGACCGTAACTGGGAAGGAGTAGGGGGTGATATTCAATATCTTCCAAACTACCAAAGGAGTATAATTGTTGATATCCGATACGTACTTTTCATAATTGATAATTTTGCAGAAGCGCATCATTTGATAGAAGAACTCGATTTGCTATAAGATCCAACTATTGTGCTCTCACACTGTTATAAATATAGTGGTTAACCTAACTATTATGAGATAGCGATTAGCTGTAAAAGTTTTTACAATAAAAAAATGGTGTTATGAAAAATTTTATTGGGCTGTGCGTTTTTATTGCTACTCTAATTCTTGTTACCGCTTGCGGAACAATAAGAACAGGAACACTGAAGGATAATCGGTTAATAGGGTTATGGGAAGTAAAAGCTATCCATAACAGCGATGAAGCAGGTTACAAAGAGACTCCTCCCGGAATGTTTAAAATGGTATTTAGGGATGGCACATTTAAAAATTTCATGTCCACGAAAGCAGGTGCAATTATCACCGTAGATGGATCTTATGAAATAAAGGGTGATGTTTATACCGAGCATATCGTAAACTCATTCAATAAAAGTCAGGAGGGAAAAGCCAATAACTTGTATTTTAAGTTATCTCATGACAACTTTATGTACTTACGCTGGTTTCAACCAATTGATGAATTCGGAATCGAACAGAACCGTTGGGTAGAAGAAATTTGGCAAAAAGTACTTATCGAAGATCTTGAAGTAAGTAATGTTGATTTGCAACAAGAACTCAGAATGTTGTTAAATGACGAAGAGGTTATTAAAAAAGTTGTTGATTAAACAAAAAAATGGCGAACAAATATTGTCGCCATTTTAATCGAGATTTAATCAAAATTTTGTCAAAGAATCATTTTACATAGCAGTTAAAATCAATTATAAACTTTTCAAAGCTTCCTCCAAGTCAGCTTTAATGTCTTCTATGTGCTCTAATCCTAGAGATATGCGAATCATGTTTGGGTGAACACCTGCAGCAATCTGTGCATCTTCAGGCAGTTGCTGATGAGTTGTGCTTGCCGGATGAATAACCAGAGTTTTAGCATCGCCCACATTTGCAAGATGACTTATCATAGTTAAACTATCAATGATCTTAGCAGTTTGGTTCACATCCCCTTTCACGAAAAAGGATAGTACGCCACCAAAACCTCCATTTTTAAGATATTTCTTAGCAAGAGTATTATATTTATTGCTTTCCAAGCCGGGGTAATTAACTTTTTCTACCTTAGGGTGATTTTCTAACCATTTTGCAAGCTCTAGTGCATTGTAGTTTATGCGTTCGGAGCGCAATGATAAAGTTTCAAGACCTTGAAGTAAAAGAAAAGTGTTGAAAGGACTATTAACTGGTCCTAAATCTCTCAAACCTTCAACTCTACAGCGAATAGCAAATGCTATATTACCAAATGGAGAGTCAGATCCAAAGGTTTCCCAGAATTTCATCCCGTGATAACCCTCCGATGGTTCACTAAACATAGGGAATTTACCGTTACCCCAGTTAAAATTACCGCCGTCAATGATCACACCACCCATAGAAGTTCCATGACCACCAATCCATTTGGTAGCGGAGTGAACAACGACGTTTGCTCCCCATTCAATTGGATTGAATATATAACCTCCCTGACCAAAAGTATTATCAACAACCAGAGGAATGTCATTCTTGCGTGCTACTTCTGCAATCGCTTCAAAATCAGGTATATTGTACTCAGGATTTCCTATTGTCTCAAGAAATACTGCCTTAGTCTTATCGTTAATAAGTGATTCTATACTATCAACATTGTCTCCATCAGCAAAGCGCACCTCAATACCCATTCGAGCAAATGCAACCTTAAATTGGTTGTAAGTACCACCATATAAAAATGATGTAGATACAATATTATCACCTGCCGATGCCAAATTAAGAATCGCAATAAGCTGTGCCGCTTGCCCGGATGAAGTTGCAACTGCTGCAACGCCTCCTTCAAGCGCAGCCATTCTTTTCTCAAAAACGTCGGTAGTTGGATTTTGTAATCGGGTGTAAATGTTCCCGAATTCTCTCAGTCCAAATAAATTTGCCCCATGCTCGGCACTCTTAAAAGTGTATGCAGTGGTCTGATAAATAGGCACTGCTCTTGCCCCTGTGACAGGATCTAGTTCCTGACCTGCGTGAATCTGTAATGTTTCAAAATGCTTTTTATCCATATAAATTAAAATTAGTATTCTGCAAAAATAGGATAAAAAACGAGAATATGACACAAAAACAAGGTGTTAAGTAGTAAATTAACACTTACTCTGTAAATAACCTGCTTCTTGCAATCATACATGCACCAATCACTCCTGCTTTGTTTTTAAGTTTTGAAACTACGATGTCAGAGTCCTTGTTTACTAAATTAAGAGAGTACTTTCTTATTGAGCTTTTAATAGGAAGCATCGCAAACCCTTCTGTCTCAGCAACCTGTCCGCCAATGACAACTAGCTCAGGATTAAATAAATTGATAAGGCCTGCTATATATCTTCCTAGTTTATTACCTACTTCTTCAATAATCTCAATACAGAGTGTATCCTCCATATTTGTAGCTTTTATGATATCAGTCAAAGTAAGCTTGTCTAAATCTTTCACCATATTAGTCAGTATGGTAGTTTCTCCGTTTGCAATACGCTCTTTAACCATTCTGTGAATGGCCAATCCCGATGCTTCTGTCTCTAAACATCCCTTTTTGCCGCAATGGCAAAGTAGCTCATTTTCAAAAATAGGGAAATGTCCAAACTCACCCGAGAAACCCGATTTGCCATAATATGGTTTGCCATCAATAATAATTCCAATCCCTAGGCCCCATGAGATATTTACAAAGATTACATTTTCTTCTCCCTCTACCACACCTTTCATATACTCACCATATGCCATAGCACGAGTATCATTGTCTATTCCAACATTATGATTTAATTTTTTCGAAAGGGTTTCACTTACAGGATGTTCGCTAAAATAGAAACTGCTGTAACTGTATCCGGACTCGGGGTTTACTCTTCCCGAAATATTAAGGTTGATATTAAATACTTTCTCTTTGCGTTCACCGGTTCTATCTATAAAATCTTGAATATGCTCACACAACTGATCAAAAGATTCAGTAGTGTTTTCGTAAGTGTAAGATATTCCCATTTGATTCTCAACAATATTTCCAGTGAAATCCATAAGTGCAATGTTCAAATGATGTCGCGTCATATCAACCCCTACGAAATAGGCGGAGGTGGGATTCAAACCATAAACTATCGGATGCCTTCCTCCCGGAGTATGAACTTTACCAAACTCGGTGATTAAACCTTGCTCCATAAGCTCTGCTATAAACTTAGTGATAGTAGGCACACTCAAATCCAATATTTTGGATAACTCTGCTATAGTATCGTTTCCTGAAGATATGAAATGAGTTATTATATCTTTTTTTATCTGTATGTTCTTCGGACTCTTATCGCTTTTGAAGAATAAGTTTTTCACCATGCTATTCTGTTTAATCAATATAAATCAAAGTTACAAAATAAGTTTATTATTCAGGCTTCGATTTAATTTTTTCTATAAGTGTGTTAAGGTCAACAGACATAAAACCTGCACCTGTATCGGATAAGCCATAAGGCACTATCAATTTGTCGTTGTGTATTATTGATCCACACGAATATACAACGTTAGGCACGTAACCTTCTCTTTCCTCTTCGTTAGGTACAAGCAAAGGATCTTGCAAACGTCCAATCTCTTTCGTTGGATCATCCAAATCAAGCAAAGTAGCTCCCAAGCAATATTGTCTCATTGGGCCAACGCCGTGTGTAATTACCAGCCAACCTTCAGAGGTTTCTATAGGTGCTCCGCAGTTTCCCAGTTGAATATATTCCCATGGATATTTTGGCTCCTGTATTATAGTAGGCTCTTCCCATATATTGATATTATTTGAGAAACCAATATAGCTGTTAATTCCATCAATTCGAGATAACATTGCATATTTCCCATTAATCTTTCTGGGGAAAAGAGCAAGGTTCTTGTTTTGCGCACCTTTTCCATGCAAAGGTTTTATTTCAAACTTGCAGAAATCTTCTGTCATTATCAGTTTTGGCAAAATAGTGAAACCGTCATATGCAGAATAGGTTGCATAATATTTGACTTTTCCGTCATCATCTGTGAAACGAACAAATCTAGCATCTTCAATGCCTCTACGTTCTGTATAAGAAACAGGAAAAATTACTCTTTCCGAAATATGAGTATCACGAGAAAACATAATTTCGTAATGTGAGTCGGCCACCCATACGATCTGCTCAACTGCCCTTTGTTCTTCTTCATGCAGAGTATTGTTATTAAGAACATTTAGAGCTGAACCTAATAGTTGACCATAAACAAAAGTATCATTCAATGGCTCAAGTACAGAATTGATAATCTTCGGATACACTTCCATTTCCTTGAGTTTCTCCTCAATCATCTTTTTTTTGTAAATGTGTCTTTTAACTGTTTCAGGCTCATCCACATGAACACCTGGATCTTCAAAATGCAATTCCCCATCGCGATTTATAATGCATGTATGAAACACAATACTTGATATATGTCCCTCACCTGTGGCACGAAAGCTTATATTTACTCTTTTGGATCCTATTTCCAAACCGGTCTGATCGGGAGATTCAACCATAGAAGGGTTAAAAAATGCAGCAGAGCTGATAGAATATTCTTTTGACAGATATGCACCTATAAGCAGTTTCTTCTCCTCGCTTATACTATCTACACCATTTAAGCCAACAACTTTTAAATCATCCGACACTGATGTAGTATCACGAACACCATTCAATACAATCTCCAGTGCTTTCTGATAATTCTTATCAAAAACTCGAGTTAAATTTCGATGGCGTCTAGAAAATTCCCTGAGTGTTTTTGTCAAAACTTGACTCGCAAGCTCTGTATCCATGTCAATGACCTTCTGCATCAAATCTCTGATGCGATCGAATCCAATATCCATAAATTGCACTGTCACTCTTTTAAAATCGGGGTAAAGCCGGTTTGGTAGCCTGTCTACTATAATTCTCATATTTCTTATATTAATTGATTTTCTCTAAAGTTACGAAAAATATAATGCACAATATATCAAAGTTTTATAAACTAAACAGTGATCCTATATGTTAAGTTGATATTGTGATATACGAATCTAAAAAATATAACAAATGAAAACAGTAATTGGTATAGTCCTTATTATTATTGCTATTGTTTTAGCGTATTTAGGTATTACAGGATTGCAAGAAAGTACAGCAGCGGTCAATTTTTTAGGCATTGAGCTAAGAGCCGAGGATAGTGGAGCAAAAGAGATTGCCATAATTCAACTCGTAGGTGCTGTAATAGCTTTTATTGGTGGAGTGGTTTTACTGAGAGCTAGAAATAGATAATATTACTATTCCTCCGTCACTTTATAAAAACAAAAACCCTGCAATTCAATAATTGCAAGGTTAATGCAAATTTTAATCGGTACCCAGAGTCGGGATCGAACCGACAAGGACTTGCATCCATTGGTGTTTGAGACCAACGCGTCTACCAATTCCGCCATCTGGGCATCATCTTTTCAGGAAAAGTGAATGCAAAAGTACACATATTTTTGTAAATACAAAATGCTTTATACACTTAAATCGAACTTTGCTAGCCCTATTTCTTTTTTTTCGTTATCTTTAAGGATTGTAATTTATGTTACAAAAACAAATAACATAATACTTATGTTATTAAGAGAGACAATTAAGTGATTTTTCAAATTTATTAATATATAATCTTAGTGATGAGAAACAATAATAATTATTGTGTAATAATGAGTGGGGGGGTCGGAAGTCGCTTCTGGCCTTTTAGTAAAGAAGACAAACCAAAACAGTTCCTTGACTTTTTTGGAACAGGTAGAACGCTGCTTCAAAGTACCTACGATCGTTTTAAAAAGATTGTGCCTCCAGAGAACATTTTCATTGTAACTAATAGCGCTTACTCGGAGATGACAAAACAGCAGTTACCTGAAATTACAGACAATCAACTGCTGCTTGAACCTTTAAGAAGAAATACAGCGCCGGCTATAGCATTTGCAACATTTAGAATAAAAGCCATAAACCCTTATGCCAATATTGTTGTAGCGCCTTCAGACCATCTTATTTTAAATGAAGATCAATTTATTGAAGATATACAAAACGGTCTTAAATTCGTATCTGAGAATCCAATGTTGCTTACTCTTGGAATTACTCCTACAAGACCAGAAACCGGATATGGATACATACAGGTAAATGAAAAAGAAAAAAATGAAATTAATAAAGTAAAAGCATTTACAGAAAAACCTAACCTCGAGTTAGCCACTAAATTTATTGAAAGTGGTGAATTTGTATGGAACTCCGGTATTTTCTTATGGAATGTTGATAGTATACTTCATGCGTTCAGCAAACATCTACCCGATATCCATCAAAAATTCAATGAAGGCAAAGATTTATTTAACACTGCTTCCGAAAAAGAATTCATCGACAATAGTTTTCCAATGTGCCCCAATGTATCAATTGACTATGGTATAATGGAAAAAGCAGATAATGTATATGTAAACGTATCAAACTTTGGGTGGAGCGATCTAGGAACCTGGGGAGCATTACATGAAGTTTCTGAACAAGACGAGAACAACAATGCAAATTTGAACTGCAAAACCCTATTGGTGGATAGCAGTGATAATATTGTTGCGATGAACGAAGACAAACTAGTTGTAATACAAGGTCTCAACGACTATATAGTTGCTGAGTCAGACAATGTTCTGCTAATATGCAAAAGGAGTGAGGAGCAGCGCATTAAAAATTTTGTAACAGATGTCAAATTCCGCTTCGGTGATGAATATATCTAACTTATAAATAGCAGTTCTCTATATTTAGGAAGAGTCCACATTCTGTTATCCACAATAAGCTCCAGCTTATCAACGTGATATCTGATTGTATTAAAATAAGGCTCAACAGAATCCTGATAAGAAATTGCTTTTTCTCTGGTATCTTCAATCTTATTGGCAAGTTTCCTTGCCTCAACCATATCATCAACATTTAATTTGATAGCCGAAATATGATCGGCTATCTCTTCTATTAGTTCAGCATCTTCCTTCGATAGCTTTTCGGCTTTTGTTTTATCGAACACCTTTCTCATTTTATAAAGATTATCAAGAAGTATTGATTGGTACTCAGTAGCAACTGGAATTATGTGGTTCATACACAGATCACCCAATACACGTGCTTCAATTTGAATCTTCTTGGTATAAGTTTCCCACTTCACCTCATTTCGTGCATGCAATTCAGTTTCGTTAAGTACTCCAATACTTTCAAACATTTTCACAGACTCTACCGATGTATAGGCGTCATATATAAGAGGTACGCTCTTCTCGCAATTTAACCCACGTTCTCTGGCCTCATCTTCCCACTCTTTGCTGTAACCATTACCTTCAAACCGCACCCGTTTAGACTCTTTTATATAAAAGCGTAGGGTATCAAAGATAGCTTCTTCAGTCTTCATACCTTCGTTAATTTTCCTATCTATTACTTTCTTGAAGTCGATGAGCTGAGCTGCCATTACCGAGTTCAATGCAATCATAGACGATGAGCAATTCGCGGTAGAGCCAACTGCTCTGAACTCAAATCTATTTCCTGTAAATGCAAAAGGCGAAGTGCGATTTCTATCGGTATTATCAACTAATACTTCGGGTATATGCGCAACTCCCAATTTCATCATCCTCAATTCATCCACTGTAATATCGTCATCATCAGAGCTGCTCTCAATTTTATCTAGTACAGCAGAAATCTGTTTCCCCAAAAATACAGATATTATTGCTGGTGGTGCTTCATGGGCACCAAGTCTGTGTGCATTGGATGCCGACATGATAGAAGCTTTGAGCAAACCATTATGTTTATTAACGGCCATAATAGTATTCACCAGAAAAGTTACAAACAGCAAATTCTCATGCGCTGTCTTCCCCGGCGTAAAAAGCCCAATACCCGTATCTGTGCAAAGCGACCAGTTGCAATGTTTTCCGGAACCGTTAATGCCTGCAAATGGTTTTTCGTGAAGAAGCAACTTGAAGTTATGCTTTCTAGCAATACTTCTCATTATAGTCATCACCAGTAAGTTTTGGTCTACAGATAAGTTTGTTTCACCAAAAATAGGAGCTATTTCAAATTGATTTGGCGCTACTTCATTGTGCCTTGTTTTTAATGGGATTCCGTACTTATATGCCTCAAACTCAACCTCGCGCATAAACGATACAACACGTGGGGGGATTGCACCAAAATAATGATCTTCAAGCTGTTGGTTCTTAGCGCTGTCATGTCCCATAAGTGTGCGTTCTGTTAAACTCAAATCTGGTCTTACGGCACATAAAGCACTGTCAACAAGAAAATACTCTTGCTCCCAACCTAAATAAGAATACACCTTCTTCACATCGGGATAAAAATATCTACACACATCAACAGATGCCTTGTCTACAGATGAAAGAGATTTTAATAAAGGAGTCTTGTAATCTAATGCTTCACCTGTATAAGAAATAAAAACAGTGGGAATACATAAAGTGTCATCCATAATAAAAGCAGGAGATGATGGATCCCAAGCTGTGTAACCCCTCGCCTCAAATGTATTTCGTATGCCCCCACTAGGGAAACTCGATGCATCCGGTTCCTGTTGGGCCAACACCTTGCCAGAAAAACGTTCTACGATGTTCCCACCCGGTCCATTGGCATAATCAATAAATGAATCGTGCTTCTCTGCTGTCCCTTCAGTAAGTGGTTGAAACCAATGTGTGTAATGCGTTGCACCCATCTCAAGAGCCCACATTTTCATACCTGCAGCCACATGGTCGGCTATTTCTCTATGTAGAGTTGTGCCCATATCAATTGCACGAAGCACAATGCCCATAGTCTCTTTAGATAGATACTTCGACATCTGAGAACGATTAAAAACATTCTTTCCAAAATATTCCGAAGGTAACTTTCCCGGGTTCTCTATTTTTACAGGAACTCTTTTCGACGCTTCTTCAACTGCATTAAATCGTAATGATGACATACTATTCTGTGTTAGTTATCCAATTCAAAGACAAAATTAAGCTTTTTGTATGTAAATCACCCTAAACAAGCTCATTTATATCATACTGAACTTTTTGACTTTGATGAACTGTCTTCACTAATTATTTTTACTTCATGACGTTTAATTCCAATATATTTTGACACTTTTGCCGAAGCAAAAAACCTCCCGCTTATAAAATAAACGGGAGGTTTTTGTAATTTTTAGTATACTTGTTAAGTCATGAATATGTATGTATACTTTGTTGTGCAGATGGAAGGTAATTAACACCATACCAACATATCTGAAGCAATATGAATGATATTATAAGAATTATCATCGAAGTTCTATTAGATGAATTCTTTTTAAGCCTGTAATGAATATAAATCAAATATCCCAGCCAAGTAATAGCTGCCCAGGTCTCTTTAGGGTCCCAACTCCAATAGTGTCCCCACGCCTCTTTTGCCCAAATAGCACCCATAAGCATTCCAAGAGTTACACAAGCTAAACCGGCATAAACCATATTGTCTGCCATATGAATAATACCGTTGGTATCGGTTATTTTTTTCTCACGAACAAGATAATAAATAGCAACAAGAGTTACTGCTCCCAGAATAGCATAAGAAAACATATAAATAATCACATGTGGTGAGAACCATG